>DATJYF010000300.1:0-19663 GCA_035499715.1 Opitutaceae bacterium
GATCGCCATCTCGCCGCCAAGGGCATCGATCTCCCTGACAATCTGGCCCTTGGCTTGGCCGCCGATGGCTGGATTGCAGCTCATCTGGGCAATCGTATCGATGTTGCCGGTCAAAAGCAGGGTAGAGGCGCCCATTCGGGAAGCGGCCAGCGAGGCTTCCACGCCGGCATGCCCGGCACCGCAAACGATGACATCGAACGGTATCTTGTTGCAGATCATTAACTTAAATCAAAGTAAGCCAATAGCTTACCGTGATTCAAGTGATCGCGCAAGGGCGTTCATTTTCCGATGCAAAAAGTGGCGAACAGCGCGTCGAGCACGCGCTCATTATCCACCTTGCCGGAAATTTCTCCGAATGCCTCCAAGGCTCCGCGAAGGTCACTGGCCAGCAATTCGGCGGCCTCGTGGCCAGAAAGTTTGGCGCGCGCGGCTGCAAGGCAATCTTTAGCCTGGCCCAGCGCATGCGCATGCCGCGCATTGATGGCGATCACTTCTTCGCCCGTCTGAAGGCAAAAGGCGTCCGCTTTGGCCGCAATGGCCGCGCGCAGCTCGTCGAGCCCGGCACCGGTGAGGGCGGAGACACGGACCGTCCCGAGCCCGGCCGGAGGCGAGGACAGGGCGGCGGGCGCGAGATCGATTTTATTGATCACGGCGAGCGTGCTGGCAGGCGTGAGCCGCGTGGCCAGTTCGGCGGGCAGGGCGGGGCAGGGGCGCGTGGCGTCGAGTACGAGCAAAAGCAGGTCGGCTTCGGCGGCGCGCTCCAGGGTTTTCTCGATGCCGAGCCGTTCGATCGCGGAGGGCGCCGGATTGAGGCCTGCCGTATCTATCAATCGGATACAATGCGGCCCGATGACGGCCGCCTCCTCGAGGAAATCACGGGTGGTGCCCGGCTCGGCGCTGACGAGCGCGCGATCGCGGCCGAGCAGGCGGTTGAGCAGGCTGCTTTTGCCGGCGTTGGGCTCGCCCACGATGACCGTCTTCACCCCGAGGCGGAGCATCTCACCGTAATGACTCGTGGCAAGAATGCGGTCAGCGGCCTGAGAAAGTTTTTCCAGCTCCCGGCCGACCCAGGCTTCGTCCTCGGGCGGCAGATCCTCCTCGGGAAAATCGATGTAGGCCTCGACCCGGGCGAGGACGGCGAGCAGCGCATCGATGAGCTCCTGCATGCGCCGGCCCAGCGCCCCGCGGAGCTGCTGGTGGGCAGCGGCGAGGGCGCGCTCGCTGCGCGCGTGGATGAGATCCATGACGGCCTCGGCCTGGCTGAGATCCATGCGGCCATGGAGGAATGCGCGCTGGGTGAATTCGCCGGGGTCGGCGGGGCGACAACCGCGGGCGAAGAGATCCTCCAGGATTTTCTGGGCAATGAACGGATTGCCGTGGCAGGAGATTTCGAGCAAATCCTCGCCGGTGTAGCTGTGCGGCGCGCGGAAAAAAGTGAACAGCAGCTCGTCGACAAGCGCGCCGGCGCGGTCGCGGTAATCGGCGTGGCGCACCTGGCGGGGCGGGGGAGCTTGCCCGAAAATTTCCGCGGCGAGCGCGGCTGACTGCGGGCCGCTCACGCGCACGAGAGCGAGAGCGGCGGTCCCGACAGGCGTGGCCAAGGCCGCGATGGTATCGAAGGATGAAACCATGCCTTTCCACGCAACCGGCCGCGGGCGGAAAGGCAAAACAAAGACATCGCCCGGTTTTCCATCCCTTCTTCGCGCCCCGGATGCCGTCCGGAGTCAATTGCGTCCCGGAGAGATCAGCCGGCGAATCAGCGTTCGGAAGAGGGCGGGGCGCGGCCCGGTTTTTTCGATGACGGCAAAATATTCGAACTGGCTTTGCTCCGCCCCGACCTCATAAACCACTTTCTGACTGATCTGCAAAAGCAGGAACGTCTGGCGCAAAAACTCGGCGAACAGCGAAGAATCCCAGATATTCAGGTGTTCGCGCCGCTGCATCAGAAGCTCAAGGTACTTTTCCAGTTCCGGGGACGGCAGACTCAACTTATCGGGGTGATTGTATTTCACTACATCGAGATAGTCGCGGGGCGCAGGCGTGTTGATGTGTTGCTCAAAGATATCTTCCAAAACCTTCCAATTGGTGAGCGGCCGCTGAGCATCAAAGGTGAAATGCTTGTCCGGAACCGCCAGGGCGGCCCGCCCGCCCGGTTTTAGCGCCCGGAATATCTCGGCGAGGGCCTTGATGGGATTCTTGAGGTGCTCGAGCACGTGGCAGCACACGACGAAATCAAGCGATCCACAGGGAAAATGCGCGAGGCCTTCCTTATCCAAGTCCAACTGCACATCCACGACGGGCAGCCTCACCGGATCGACTTCGCGGAACAGCTGCCGTGCTTCCTGCAGATCGAGGCGGTCGCAACGAATGATTTTGTCCGCATGCGGCAAGACGGCCGGATGTTCGAAGCCGCCGATTTCAATGCCGGTTCCCGTCAGCAAGGCGTAGCCCGGCTGGCGCAGTTCGAGGAATTTCATGGAGGGTCTGGCGTGCTGGAGGGAACGCCGGACGCCCGGTGGGCGAGGGGGTTACTCTGCCGGGATCCCGCCGGTGACGTCGGCGCCACCGGTGACATTGGCTTTTTCCAGCACGGCCTTGGTGATTTTTTCAGCCAGTTCGGGTTTGTCGCGAAGCGTTTGCTTGGCGGCGTCGCGGCCCTGGCCGACGAGCTCGCCCTGATAGGCGATCCAGGCGCCTTTTTTCTCCAGGACCTTGTGTTCGAGGCCGAGGTCGAGGACGGAGCCCATGCGCGAGATGCCCTCGTCGAACATGATGTCGAATTCGCACTCGGTGAAGGGTGGGGCGACCTTGTTTTTCACGACCTTGATCTTGGTGCGGTTGCCCACGACCTTGCCTTCGGGGGTCTTGATCTGGTCCTTGCGGCGGATGTCGATGCGGATGGAGGAGAAAAATTTCAGGGCGCGGCCGCCGGGGGTGGTTTCGGGATTGCCGAACATGACGCCGATCTTCTCGCGAATCTGGTTGGTGAAGATGCAGACGCACTTGGTCTTGCTCACGACGGCGGTGAGGCGGCGCATGGCCTGGCTCATGAGGCGGGCCTGCGAGCCGACGGTGGCGTCGCCCATCTGGCCGTCGAGTTCCTGCTTGGAAACGAGGGCGGCGACGGAATCGACGACGATGACGTCGATGCTGTTGGAACGGATGAGCGTCTCGGTGATGTTGAGCGCGTCGTCACCGCTGTCGGGCTGGGAAATGAGCAGGTCGTCGAGGTTCACGCCGACGATGCGGGCGTATTTCGGATCGATGGCGTGCTCGACATCGATGAACGCGGCGAGGCCTCCCTTGCGCTGCGCCTCGGCGATGACGCTGAGGCAGAAGGTCGTCTTGCCCGACGACTCCGGGCCGTAAATCTCGATGATGCGGCCGACCGGCAGGCCGCCGCCGAGCGCGAGGTCGATGGCGAGCGAGCCAGTGGAAAGCGTCTCGACATTCATCTTCGTCGCGCTGCCGAGACGCATGATGGAGCCTTCGCCGAACTGCTTGGTAATGGAGGAGAGGGCGAGCTCGATGTTCTTGTCGCGCGTGGCGGCGGCGGGGGAAGACGCGGTGGTTTTGGCGGGAGCGGCTTTGGACATGGCGAGAGCGGCGGTTGACGGTTGCAGGAAAACTTTTCTCGCAAGCTGGAGTTTTCCCGGAGGGAAGCAAGTGGACGTGCGGATGTTTCCGATTCAGTGAACCGGCGGTGTCCGGAAGGCAAACGCGAAAATGACGGCGAGAAAAATCAGCACGAAACTCACGGCGTAATTCCAGGCTAGCCGCTCGCCCAGCACGAGCCAGGCGAAGACCACGAAGACCATGAGCGTGATCACCTCCTGGATGATTTTCAGCTGATAGCCGCTCAGGCCGCCGGCGTAGCCGATGCGGTTGGCCGGCACCTGGAAACAATATTCGAAAAAGGCGATGCCCCAGGCCATGAGAATGACCAGCCAGAGCGGGCGGCCATGAAAGACCTTGAGCTTGAGCTGGCCGTACCAGGCGAAGGTCATGAAAATGTTCGAACAGGTGAGGAGAAGAATGGTTTTCATTTTTTGTAGCCGTAATAATCAAGAAACCACTCCACGAAACGGCGCAATCCGTCCTCGAGCGGAGTCTTCGGCGCGTAGCCGATGGCGGCGCCGGCGCGTTCCAGGTTCGCGCAGGTGGCGGGCACGTCGGCGGGCTGGGCGGGGAGGAGGTTGAGCCGGGCCGGACGGCCGAGAAGCTCCTCCAGCATCCGCACGAAGAGCCGGACCTCGACGGGGCGGTGGTGGCCAAGGTTGAAAATGCGCACCGGCGGGGTGGGGCGTTCGACGGGCGGATAAAGGAGGACTTTCACCACACCGTCCACGATGTCGCCGATGAACGTGAAATCGCGCTGCTGCCGGCCCTCGGCATAGAGATCGATGGGGCGGTCCTCGCAGATGGCGCGGGCGAAAAGGGTGGGCGCGGTGTCGGGCCGGCCCCACGGGCCGTAGACATTGAAAAAACGCAGGCCGGTGAGGTTGAGGCCGAAAAGGTGCGCATAGCTGTGGGCGAGGACCTCGTTGCTTTTTTTTGTCGCGCCGTAAATGGAGAGCGGATGGCTGGTGTCGTCATCCTCGGCAAACGGCACCCGGGCGGTGGCACCGTAAACGCTGCTCGAGGAGGCAAAGACGAGGTGCCTGGGCGGATGGGCCCGGGCGGCCTCGAGCACGCAGCAGAAGCCGACGAGGTTGCTCTGCACGTAGGCGGCGGGATTTTGCGCGCTGTAGCGGACGTTGGCCTGGGCCCCGAGGTGGACGACGTAGTCCGGCCGGAAATGCGAGAAAATCCCGCCGAACCCGGCCGTGTCGGCAAAGTCGGCCCGCAGGAAGCGAAAGCCGTCGAGCCGCCCGAGGATCGCCAGGCGCGCCTGCTTCAGCTCGATGGAATAGTAGTCGTTGAGGTTGTCGAGGCCGAGCACCTCGCAGCCCGGTGCGGATGCAAGCCGTTGGCAGACATGAAAGCCGATGAAGCCGGCCGCGCCGGTCACGAGGATCTTCATTTTCCCGCGTCCCTACCGGATGTGGCGCGGGGGGGCTAGGAAAATCGCATGACCGGGCTTTGCAAAAAAATCCAAACTTCCTCTTGAATGCGGCCAATCGACTCCTATAAGTTGCAACGCTTTTCACTTCGCTCATCGTTTCCGCATGAAAATCAAAGCCTATCTCAAACCGTCCTGCGGCTGGTCCAACGGCGTCCGGGCCATCATGCGCAAATACAATCTCGCCTACGAGGACATCGACATCATCAACCAGCGGGCGAACTACGAGGAGATGGTGCGCAAGTCCGGCCAGCCCCTTTCACCCTGTGTCGAGATCGACGGCGTCATGCTCGCCGATGTCTCCGGCGAGGAAGTGGAAAACTACCTTCTCGCCAATGATCTTGTGAAACCCAGCGATGCGCAGACCGAGACTCCCACCAACGCCGGCTGCTCGGACGAGGAACACGCCAAAATGGCCACCAAAACGATCCGCTTCTTCTGACGCTGAGAGCACGCCGCATATAAATTTTCCCGGGCCGCTCTCGCTTAGGCTGAGACCGGCCCTTTTTTTGCCCACGCCAAGCCACCTTCCTTCCTCACACTGCCACGACAGCCACCAACCGATTTTAATTCCAAATCAGATGGCGAACCTTCACCAGCATTCAGACCTCAACTGCAGCAATGACTCCGCCGACGGCCGGCCCAGCGGCCCGCCGGCCAAGCAGGGCCTTTACGATCCCTGGTTCGAGCACGACGCCTGCGGCGTGGGCTTCGTCGTCGACATGAAGGGCCGCAAGTCCAACCGCATCCTGCAGCAGGCGCTCCAGGTGCTGCGCAATCTCGACCATCGCGGCGCCAGCGGCAGCGAGCCCAACACCGGCGACGGCGCCGGCGTGCTCCTGCAGATGCCGCACGCGTTTCTGCAGGGCGCGGCCGGCAAGGCCGGCATTCCGCTGCCGGCGCCCGGCGAATACGGCAGCGGCCTCGTTTTCCTTCCACGCAACGCCACCAAGCGGCGCCGCCTGGAGGAGGTTTTCGGCCAGATCGTCCAATCCGAGGGCCAGACCCTGCTCGGCTGGCGCACCGTGCCCACGGACAATTCCTCGCTCGGCGAGACCGCCAAGGCCTCCGAGCCCTTCGTCCGCCAGGTGTTCATCGGCCGCAACCCCGCCCTGACCGACCCGATGGCGTTCGAGCGCAAGCTCTACGTCATCCGCAAGCGCGCCTACGCCGAGATCCGCACCGCCACGATCGACGGCGGCGAGTTCTGGTACCTGTGCAGCCTTTCCTACAAGACGATTGTCTACAAGGGCATGCTCCTGACGGAGCAGCTGCAGAATTATTTCCTCGATTTGCAGAATCCGGCGATGGAGACCGCCCTGGCGCTGGTCCATTCGCGGTTCAGCACGAACACGTTTCCCAGCTGGGACCGCGCCCATCCCTACCGCTACCTCGCGCACAACGGCGAGATCAACACCCTCCGCGGCAATATCAACTGGATGCACGCGCGCCAGTCGCTTTTCGAATCCGAGCTCTTCGGCGAAGACATCAAGAAGATCGTACCCATCATCAATCCGCACGGCAGCGACTCGGCGATGTTCGACAACACGCTCGAGCTGCTCGTGCTCGCCGGCCGCTCGCTGGCCCACGCCATGATGATGATGATTCCCGAGCCGTGGTCCAACCACGAGAGCATGGACGACGCGCGCAAGGCCTTTTACCAGTATCATTCCTGCATCATGGAGCCGTGGGACGGCCCGGCCTCGATCGCGTTTACCGACGGCCGGCAGATCGGTGCGGTGCTCGACCGCAACGGTCTGCGCCCGTCGCGTTATTACGTGACCAAGGACGACCTTGTCATCATGGCCTCCGAGGCCGGCGTGCTCGAGGTCCCGCCGGAAAACGTCCGCCTCAAGGGCCGCCTCCAGCCCGGACGCATGCTCCTGGTCGACACCGAGGAGGGCCGCATCATCGGCGATGAGGAAATCAAGCAGAAGATGGCCGCCGAGCGCCCCTACCGGCAGTGGATCGACGAGCATCTCGTCCACCTCGAGGATCTGCCAGACGCTCCTTCCGTGCCCCCGCCTGATCATGACACGCTGCTCCACCGGCAGATTGCCTTTGGCTATTCCTTCGAGGACGAGCGCGTGGTGCTCGCCCCGATGGCGCGCGACGGCGTCGAAGCCGTCGGCTCGATGGGCAACGACGCCCCGCTGGCCGTGCTTTCGAACAAGCCGCGCCTGCTCTACGATTATTTCAAGCAGCTTTTCGCCCAGGTCACCAATCCGCCGATCGACTGCATCCGCGAGGAGATCATCACCTCGGCCGAGACCCGCCTCGGCTCCGAAGGCAACCTGCTCAATCCCGAGCCGTCCGCCTGCCGGCGCGTCGAGCTGAAATGGCCGGTCCTGACCAACGAGGAGTTTGCCAAGATCCGGCGCCTTGACCGGCCCGGCTTCAAGGTCGGTGTCCTGCCCATCCTTTTCCGCGTCACCCGCGGTGAGCGCGGCCTGGCCAAGGCGATGGAGGAACTGTGCCTCATGTCCCGCCGCATGATCGAGGAGGAGGAGGTCACCGTCCTCATCCTCAGCGACCGCGGCGTCTCGCGTGAGTTCGCGCCGATTCCGGCGCTGCTCGCCGTCTCCGGCCTGCACCATTATCTCATCCGCGAGGGCCTCCGCACCCGCATCAGCATGGTGCTGGAAACGGGCGAGGCCCGCGAGGTGCACCATTTCTCGCTGCTCATCGGCTACGGCTGCAGCGCGATCAACCCCTACCTCGCCTTCGAAACCATCGATGGCATGATCCGCGACGGCCTGCTCACCGGCGTCGACCACAAGACGGCGTGCAAGAATCTCGTCAAGGCCGCCTCCAAGGGCGTGATCAAGGTCATGTCCAAGATGGGCATCTCCGCCATCCAGAGCTACCGCGGCGCCCAGGTGTTCGAGGCCGTCGGCCTGCGGCAGGACGTCGTTGACCATTATTTCACCTGGACGCCTTCGCGCGTCGGCGGCATCGGGCTCGATGTCATCGCCCAGGAGGTGCTCGCGCTGCACCACGCCGCGTTCCCCGACCGGCAGGTCAACGGCCACGTGCTGCCCGTCGGCGGCCAGTACCAGTGGCGCAAGGAGGGCGAGTTCCACCTCTTCAATCCCGAGTCGATCCACCGCCTGCAAAAGGCCGTGCGCACCGGCAGCTATGCGACGTTCAAGGAATTCTCCAAGCTGATCAACGATCAGGCGAGAAACCTCTGCACGCTGCGCGGCCTGCTCGACTTCAAGCCGGCCACGCCCATCCCGCTCGACCAGGTCGAGCCGGTCGAAAACATCCTGAAGCGGTTCAAGACCGGCGCGATGTCCTACGGCTCCATCTCGAAGGAGGCGCACGAGACGCTCGCCATCGCGATGAACCGCATCGGCGGCAAGAGCAACACCGGCGAAGGCGGCGAGGATCCCGACCGCTACGTTCCGCTCCCCAACGGCGACTCGAAGAATTCCGCCATCAAGCAGGTCGCGGCCGGCCGCTTCGGCGTGACCAGCGAATATCTGGTCAATGCGCAGGAGCTCCAGATCAAGATGGCCCAGGGCGCGAAGCCCGGCGAGGGCGGCCAGCTGCCCGGCAACAAGGTTTACCCGTGGATCGCCAAGACCCGCGGCACCACGCCCGGCGTCGGTCTCATCTCGCCGCCGCCGCACCATGACATTTACTCGATCGAGGACCTCGCCGAGCTGATCCACGACCTCAAGAATGGCAACCGTCACGCCCGCATCAGCGTGAAACTCGTGGCCGAGGTCGGCGTCGGCACGGTCGCGGCCGGCGTGGCCAAGGCGCACGCCGATGTCGTCCTGATCAGCGGACACGACGGCGGCACCGGCTCTTCGCCGCAGACGTCGATCAAGCACGCCGGCCTGCCGTGGGAGCTCGGCCTGGCCGAGACGCACCAGACGCTCGTGCTCAATAATCTCCGCAGCCGCATCGCGGTCGAGACCGACGGCCAGTTGAAGACCGGCCGCGATGTCATCATCGCCGCGCTGCTCGGCGCCGAGGAGTTCGGCTTCGCCACCGCCCCGCTGGTCGCGACGGGCTGCATCATGATGCGCGTCTGCCACCTCAACACCTGTCCAGCCGGCGTCGCCACCCAGGACCCGCGCCTGCGCGCAAAGTTCGCCGGCACGCCCGAGCACGTCGTCAACTTCATGCGCTTTGTCGCCGAGGAGGCGCGCGAGCTCATGGCCCAGCTCGGCTTCCGCACGATCGAGGAAATGGTCGGCCACGTCGAACGGCTCGAGGCCAGGAAGGCGGTCGACCACTGGAAAGCGAAGGGGCTCGATTTCAGCAACATCCTCTACCAGCCCGAAGCCGGGCCGGAGGTCGGCCGCTTCTGCCAGATCAAGCAGGACCACGGCCTGGAAAAATCCCTCGACCTCACCGTGCTGCTCGACCTCTGCAAGCCCGCGATCGAGCGCCGCGAAAAGATCGTGGCCCAGATGCCCATCCGCAACGTCAACCGCGTCGTCGGCACCATCACCGGCAGCGAGATCACGCGCAAGTGGGGCGCCGCCGGCCTGCCGGAAGACACCATCCGCATCCATTTCAAGGGCTCCGCCGGCCAGAGCTTCGGCGCCTTCATGCCGAAGGGCATGACGTTCTTCCTCGAAGGCGATGCCAACGACTACATCGGCAAGGGCCTGTCCGGCGGCAAGATCATCGTCGTCCCGCCCGCGGGTTCCACCTTCGTGCCGGAGGAAAACATCATCGTCGGCAACGTTGCGCTTTATGGTGCGACCGGCGGCGAAGCCTACATCCGCGGCATGGCGGGCGAGCGTTTCGCCGTGCGCAACAGCGGCGTCAACGCCGTCGTCGAGGCCGTGGGCGACCATGGCTGCGAATACATGACCGGCGGCCGCGTCGTCGTGCTCGGGCCGGCCGGCCGCAATTTCGCCGCCGGCATGTCCGGCGGCGTCGCCTACGTGCTCGACGAAGCCGGCGATTTCGCCGGCCGCGTCAACAAGCAGATGGTTGGCATTGAAAAACTCGAGACCCCCGCTGAGATCGCCACCGTCCGCGCCATGATCGAAAAACACCTCGACTACACCAAGAGCGCCCGCGCCCGCAAAATCCTCGATGCCTGGGACCAGATGGTTCCGCGCTTCGTCAAGGTCATGCCCAAGGATTACAAGCGCGTGCTCGCCTGCCTCGAACGCGCCCACAGCCAGGGCCTGACCGGCGACGAGGCGATCATGGCCGCTTTCGAGGAAAACGCTCACGACCTCTCCCGCGTCGGCGGCAACTGATTTCACACCACACCGTTCACTTCACTACGACGATGGGAAAACCCACTGGCTTCATCGAATATCTCCGCGAACTTCCGGTTGACCGGACCCCCCAGGAGCGCGTGCGCGACTGGAAGGAATTCCATCATCATATGGAGGAGAAAAAGCTCCGCAACCAGGGCGCGCGGTGCATGGATTGCGGCGTCCCGTTCTGCCACACCGGCAAGCTGATCAGCGGCATGGCCTCCGGCTGCCCGATCAACAACCTCATCCCCGAGTGGAACGACCTCATCTATCGCGGCCTCTGGCACGAGGCGCTCGAGCGCCTGCACAAGACCAACAATTTTCCCGAGTTCACTGGCCGTGTCTGCCCCGCGCCCTGCGAGGGCTCGTGCGTCCTCGGCATCACTGACCCGCCCGTCACGATCAAGAGCATCGAGGCGGCCATCGCCGACCGCGGCTGGGACGAGGGCTGGATTGTCCCCGAGGCGCCCGCCGCCCGCACCGGCAAGAAGGTCGCCGTCATCGGCTCCGGCCCCGCCGGCCTCGCCGCCGCCGCGCAGCTGAACCGCGCCGGCCACAGCGTGACGGTCTACGAACGCGCCGACCGCCCCGGCGGCCTGCTCATGTACGGCATCCCCAACATGAAGCTCGACAAGCAGGAGGTCGTCCTCCGCCGCATTAAGCAGCTCGAGCAGGAAGGGATCAAATTCATCTGCAACGCCAACGTCGGCGGCAACGTCAGCGCGGAAATCTTCCTCAAGGACTACGACGCCACCGTCATCTGCACCGGCGCGACCCAGCCGCGCGACCTCCCGATCGAGGGACGCAGCCTCAAGGGCGTCCACTTCGCGATGGAATTCCTCACCGCCAACACCCAGGCGCTGCTCAACAGCGGCACCGACCACAGCCCGATCCACGCCCGCGGCAAGGACGTGGTCGTGATCGGCGGCGGCGACACCGGCACCGACTGCGTCGGCACGGCCATGCGCCACGGCTGCAAGAGCCTGCTGCAGATTGAAATTCTGCCCAAGCCGCCGCAGGACCGCGCCGGCGACAATCCCTGGCCGGAATGGCCCAAGGTCTACAAGCTCGACTATGGCCAGGAGGAGGCCGCCGCCAAATTTGGCGCCGACCCGCGCATCTATCTCACCACCGTGAAAAAGTTCATTGGCGATGCGAACGGCGCCGTGAAGGAACTCGTGACGGTTGAAATCAAGTGGGAGAAAAACGACAAGGGCCAGTTCGTGCCGAAGGAGGTTCCCGGCACGGAAAAGACGCGCCCCGCGCAGCTCGTGCTGCTGGCCATGGGTTTTCTCGGGCCGGAACAGCCACTGGTCAAGGCGCTCGGCCTCGAAACCGACCCCCGCAGCAACATCAAGGCCGAGCACGAGAAGTATGCCACGAGTCTCAAGGGCGTATTTGCGGCCGGCGACTGCCGCCGCGGCCAGAGCTTGGTGGTTTGGGCGATCAATGAAGGCCGCGGTGCCGCGCGCGAGTGCGATCGCTACCTGATGGGCGACACCGACCTGCCGTAATTTGCGACGGCATCGTATGCGCTCGAGTTAAGCTTGGCGGAAAAGTCTGCCGTAGATTCAACTCCAGTCGATGTTCCCAAGCGCGGAAGAGCCTTCACCGATGGCCCTGATCCGCTTCGCTGCATCGATTCTCGCGTGGATTCTTCTTCCGTTCGCGTTATTTTTGGCCCCGTGACAATTTCTGAAGCATCGACGGACCCGCAGATCGCGCGCGTGCGAGCCCTTTTCGAAGAATATGCGGCGTGGCTCGGAGTCGATTTGTGTTTTCAGCGATTCACCGAGGAGCTGGCCTCGCTTCCCGGACTTTATGCGCGGCCGCGCGGCCGGCTCTTTCTCGGGCTCGTGGAGGATGAGCCGGCGGGTTGTGTGGGTGTGCGGCCGATCAGCGCTGCCGTCTGCGAAATGAAACGTCTCTACGTCAGGCCCAAGTTTCAGCATCAAGGTTTCGGCCGAAAACTGGCCGAGCAGGCCATCACCGAAGCGCGATCCATCGGATATTCGAGCATGACATTGGACACATTGCCGCGGATGGGCGCCGCCATTGTGTTGTACACCTCGCTTGGATTTATCCGGCGAAACGCATATTATGAGACTCCGATGCAGGGCACGGTTTTCATGGAACTGGCATTGCAATAAGACCGCTCGCAGCGGGACGTAATCTTCTCCATAAATTCACTTCATGAAAGGCTATTTTATTTTTACGCTCTTGATCATTCTCGTTGGCATGGCGGCGACGACGACTGCGCAGGTCCAGTCGCCGGCACCGCCGCCCGCAGCCGACGACTACGCGGCATTCGCCGCCCAAATGACGTCGGCGGCAAATCTGGACGATTGCATCGCGAGGATGGACCAGCTGATCGATGCCGGCGAACAGCCGCCCGCTTCGAGAACCGGGCTGAATATGGTCGCGGCGGACACGAAGAACGGCTTCCACATGGAGTTCTGCGTCGTGAGCACCAAAAGCGCCATCATCTATTATCTGGTTTTCTCGCGCAAGGGGCTGGATCTCACCTTTTCCGACGCGACCAAGATGATCGCCCTCTTTTGCGACCGCGCCGGGCTGCCCCATCCCATCATCATCACCGAAGGCGAAAAGCCGGTCTTTTACGCCCAATGGCTGATCAAGCCGTCCGACTGGAAAGACCTGCGCAAGATGATGCTCAAAGTGCGGGCGGAAAACCGCGCCGAAAAAGATCCGCAAAAAGCATTCGTCACCGCCGTCGTCCGCGAACTCAACGCCAGACAGGCCGCCCAAAGCAAAGAGGAAAGCCCGTAGCTCGCGCCTTCGCAAAGAAGATGACGCCGATGCCGGAGATGACGCCAGAAAGCATTGTGGGAACTATTTCCATCGTGGCGGCGCTTGCGATGCTGCTGATACGTAAATTGCAGGAGGTGGCATCGAATGTTTCGCCCGATCCCTGGCCGCAGGAGATCGATCACGAGGTCAAGACGCCGGAGGCGGTTCCGTTGTGCGTTGATTGTCTCTATCCACAGGATGAAGACCGCTGGTTTTGTCCGCATTGCGGCTTCCCCACCGGCAATTATGTCACCACGATGCATTATCTCCACATTTTCGCGATGGGCGAAGTTCTCCGCCGGGGCGTGATCGGACCTCCGGAAAAAGGCCCCGGTCGCAAAATGTTTTTTGCCATTTATTCCCTGTCCGAGTACGGCCCGTTCGCTCCGATTTACTGGTTCTGGATGGTCCGAAAAGCCTGCGGAAAACCCATCTGCCAGGCACACAGGAAGGAGCTGGAATTTGAGGAGCGAAGCTAAGCCGACCGGTTCGGGCGGGCCGGACCGGCCGCGGGGGTCATGAATGATTCGTGGTGGATCTGGGGTGTGCGGCCGGCGGGAATTTTCCATTTCGCCACGCTCGTGGCGGCGTGCTTCACCCCCATCCCGCCGAACTGGGAAAAAAATCTCGCCGGCCTGCCGGAAGTCCACCGGCGTTTCGCCGTGGCGCAGAATTTTTTCATCGGCGCGACCATCGCCTTCGGCGGCGCCGTCAGCCTTCTCTTTGCGCCCGAGCTGGTCGGCAGTTCGATCGCGGCGCGGATCATCTGCGCCGCGATCGCGCTGTGGTGGGGCGGCCGTCTTATAGTCCTCCAATGGCTCGGCGTGCGGCCGCATCTGCGGAACAGCTGGCTGAAGACCGGCTTTGTCCTGCTTCAGATCGAATGCGCGACGTATGCGGTCGCTTATGGCTGGCTGGCGGCGGGCCGATAAGCGCGGAAACCAACCGGACAAAAGTATAACCTCATGGGTCGCACTTGGCCGCGGCTGCGGGAGGACCGTTGCGCGAACCAAAAATCACGCCTCACTCGTAGCGCGAGCTGCGGCCGAAATAATTCAGCAGCAAAATTTCCTTCCAGACGCGGAAGCGGCCCTCGTAGGTGATCTTGCCGTACTCGTCGCGTTCGGCGCGGGGGAAAAGGAAGCCGAGCTCGGTGTTGACGCGATCGAGCTCATGCTGCTGGGCGTTGAGGTCGGAAAGCGGATCGGTCTGCCAGGGCAGGATGGCTTCACCGGCGCGGGCCAGGCGGGCCCGGTGGTGGGCGACAAGGCCGGCGAGCGAGCGGCGGAGAGGACTGCGCTCGACGATCCAGTTTTCCGGATAGAATCCGCCGAAGGGCAGGTAAAGATTGTCGGTCACGTAGCGCCGCCCGCCCGCCGTCTGCGACGAGAGGCTGTAGCAGACGGTGAGCAGGCCGTTGGGCTGGGGGAGGAAGGTGATCTGCAGGCGGGTGTACGCGTCGGCGTCCTGGTAAATCGAGGTGCGCAGATGGAGGCCGCCCCCGACCTCGGCCTTGAGCGCCTGCACCTGCTTGAAGCCGTGCAGCCGCAGCCAGTCGCGGACGCGAAGGAGCCGAGGCAGGGTGGGCCATTCCTCGCCGCTCTGGTTGAGCACGAAGCGCGGGAAAAGCGGGAGCGGGCTTTCGCTCAGCGCGCGGATGGCGAGCCAGTTGTAGAGCGTGACAAAAAGAAACCAGAGAATGAACGCGGAGACGGCCAGGACCCAGAACGGCCGGTCGATGAGCTGAAAATCCACCGACATTTCCGCCAGCACCAGGCTGCCGACGATCCAGCGCATCCAGCGCAGGACGAGCGCGATCACCGGTGAGGCGTAGCGGTCGTTGAGGGTGTGCAGCACGACCACCAACAGCATGGCGGCGAGCAGGGGATAGGAAATTTGCATGGCGGGAAGAAGCGGCCGGGGGCGCGGCGGGAAACGCTCAGCTCAGCCGCACCGGCATGATCACGCAGATGAAGCTGTCAAGGGTTTTGAACACACCCGGGCTGACTTCGTCCTTAAGTTCGAAAAAAATCTCGTCCTTCGCAAGTGCGCGCAGCGGATCCATGACGAAGGTCGGATTGAAGGCGACCTGCAGGTCCGGCCCGCTGTAGCTGATGGCCATCGATTCGTGGGCCTCGCCGAAGTCGGGGCTCTGCGCCGTGATCTCGAGCAGATTGCTGGTGAGCTTGATCTTGACCGAATTCGACTTTTCGCTGGTGACGAGGGCGGCGCGGTGGATGCACTGGAGGAAAAGTTCGCGCTCGAGCTTGATCCGCTGGTGCGTCTCCTTGGGGATGACCTGCTGGTAGTTGGGGTAGTTGCCTTCGACGACCTTGGAGTAGAGATAGACGCTGTCGACCAGGCCGCTGCTGTCCTTGTCGGTGCCGATCTGAAAGGCGGCGCGGCGCTCGTTGAAATTGATTTTGAGCTTTTCGCCCTTTTCGAGGAGGCGTTGGAGTTCGCCGACCGTTTTGGCCGGAAGGATGATGCTGCCGGCGCTTGAGGCCGGCACTTCCATGTCCTTGCTCATGAGGGCGAGGCGACGGCCGTCGGTGGCGACGAGAGAGAGTTTGCCGTCCTTGAAGTTGAAATAAACGCCGTTGAGGATGTAGCGCGTCTCGTCGGTCGATTGCGCATAGGCCACACTCTTGAGCATGGTGGTGAGTTCGGCCTGCGCGAGGGTGAACGCCTTTTCATCGCCGAACTCCGGCAGCGGCGGAAATTCCTCCTTGCCGATGCCCATGATGCGGAAATTGGAGCCGCCGGAAACGAGCTTCACCTGGTGATTGGGCGAAGCGTCGAGCGTGACGTCGATGTTCGGCAGTTCGCGGACGATGGTGGCGAGACGCTTGACCGGAAGAGTGACCGCGCCGGCTTCCTTGACCTCGGCCTTCAACTTGCAGCGGATGCCAAGATCCAAATTGGTGGTGGTGAGAGAAATTTGGTCTTTCTCCGCTTCGATCAGCACATTGCTCAAAATGGGCATGGTCGCCTTTGAACCGACGACGTTGAGCACTTGGGCGAGACCGTTGGCGAAATGGTCGCGGTTGATTTTGAATTTCATGGAAAGAGGCGGGGCCGGATTTGAGAAACTAGCAAAAACGAATCGAGAAGAGATTCAATTCATAATCAAGCAGTCTTAGTATAGGCTGCGAAAAAGATGAACAACCCGGTTTTGAAAGGCCATTTTCGCTCTTGGCCGTCCTTCCGCAGTGACTGCGAATAACACCGGCGCCGGTGGGAACAACCCGCCGGTTGTTCGCAGGCGGGAGTTGTTGACGTGAAAAGAGGTCGTATGTTCACATTTTTATCGACAAGGCGGAGCGCATTTTTCGGGCTCGCTGGATTCTGCGCCAGTGGCCGAACAGGCCATAAAAAATATAGCCGAGAAAGATCCAGAGCAGCGCGATTTCTTGGAATTCCATCACGCCGCCGATCAAAATGAAGATCAAGACGAAGGTCCGCAATCGCGTCCGGGTCTGCCAGTCGACTTGTTTGAAACTGGGGTAGCGGATCGTTGTCATCATTAGAAAGGCAATCAGCACCATGAGAAAGGGCAGGATGATTGCCCAGCGACCCAAATCACGGTTGTTGTTAGCCAAGCGAAGAAGAAAGAGCACCAGCGAGACCACGGTACCCGCCGCGGCCGGCACCGGCAGGCCGACAAAATCCTTGGAGCTTTCCTTCTGCGCACGGTTGAGGAGGGGATTGGTGATGACGTTGAACCGCGCCAGCCGCATCGACGCACACAGCAAATAAACGAAGCCAACCAGCCAGCCAATCTGCCGGAACCATTCGATGCCTTGGAAGTCCGGCGAAAGGATCAGAAAGAACACCATCAGAGCCGGCGCGACGCCGAAGGAGACGACATCGGCTAGGGAATCGAACTCCGCGCCGAAAAGAGACTCGCGCCCGCCCATGCGCGCCAGCCGGCCGTCAAGCGAATCGAAAAGCACCGCGCCGAGAATGAACCACACCGCCTGGGTATAGAGGTCCGACGGGGTGTGCTCCGCATATTCGCCCCCGGTCGCCATTCGTGCCTGGATGCATTTGATCACGGCGACGAAACCGCAGAAGAGGTTGCCCGCGGTCATCAGGTTGGGCAGCAGGTAAATGCGGCTGGCCTGCCGGACGTTGTAGGGATTTTCGCGCGCTTCGAGGTCGGCCATGGCGGGAGAGCGGGCTATTTCTTGGTCAGCGACTCGAGATATTTCCAGAAGCGCGAGTGCTGCTCGAAGAGCTGCTGCTCGGTGACTGGCAGTTTGTTGCGGAGCAGGAAATCCTCGAGCGAGTTTCTGTGCAGGATGTAGACGATGTGCAGCGTTTCGGCGTGGACTTCGAAATAAAAACGGTAATCGCCCGACCGCAACCGGTAAAAAGTCTGGCCGCCGCGCGAAAACCGGCCGAGCGGCTCGCGCGGGGCCGCCAGATCGGCGGATTTCAGGTTGCTGACCGGATCGATCAGCTCCATCTGCGCCAGCTTGTCGAGCTTGTTGAGCTCGCGCATGCTTTGCTCGGAAAAGGTGACCTGATACATGGGCAAATGGTGGGTCGGGCTCAGGCTGGCTGGTAACCACGCCCGCCCGCCAGCGTCATCAAAAGGAATGCTGCAACGAACCAACCCCTATTTCGGTTCATGAAACGCCTATGCTTAGCTCTCCCGCTCCTTTCGGCAACGCTATTCCTTGCCGCTCCCGCCCGCGCGGACGATGAACCGGCCGCTCCGGACACCGCTGCGCCCGCCGGCGATCTCCAGCCTGGCGGCGCCACCTATCAGCAGTTGCTGCAACGCTACGACACCAACCACGATGGCAAGCTCGACCAAAACGAACTCGCCGCCGCTCACGAGGACATGGCCCAACAGCGGCTCGAAAGCGGCAAGGGCGTGGGCAAGAAGGTCCGTCAGCAGCTCCTCGACATGTTCGACAAGGAGCACAAGGGCTACCTCAATCCCGAGGAACGCGCCCAGGCGCGCGCTTATTTGCAGCAGCATGTCGAGCTTCGCCGGCAGCTGATTCTTGAGCGCTATGATACCAATCACGACGGCAAACTCGATGACAACGAACGCGCCGCGATGATGGCAGACCTCCGCAAGATGCGCGCCAAGCGCCTCCAGCGCGAAGGCGGCACAACTGCTCCGGCCCCGCCGGCCGCCGCGCCATCGGGCGATCCAGGCGATCCGCCGAATAAATAAGGTCGACGCCGGCGCGGCCTTTCGCCTCTGCTCTTGGCATGGCGATCCGGCCGGTGCGAATCTTGCTCCGCGCGCTGCCGATGCTGGTCTTCGGCGCGGCGCTGCGCGGCGACGTGACGCTCGACATCCCGGTTCGCACCGGCGGCTACGGCGTGGCGTTTTACGAGGAGACCGCGCGTCAGTTCGAAGCGCTGCGGCCCGGGGTGAAGATCAACCTCTACGGCGACCCGCGCGTCGACGACAAGGTCAGCGTGCGCGTGATCGACGGAAATTATCCCGACGCCACCTTCGCGCCCTACGTGCCCTGGCCGGAAATCATCCGCGCCGGCAAGGTCCTCGATCTCCGCCCGTGGCTCGACGGCCCGAATTGGGAGGGCGATGCCCGCTGGCGCGACACGTTCCTCCCCGGCGCGCTCGACTCCTGGCGGATCGATGACCGCATCTGCGGGCTGCCGTTCAGCTATTCGTGCTGGACGATTTTCTACAACCGGGCGCTTTTTCGCGCGCACGGCTGGAGCGAGCCGCACACTTGGGACGGTTTTTTTTCTTTGTGCGAAAAGATCCGCGCCGCCGGCGTGGCGCCGCTCAGCCTGCCGGGCACGCGCTGGCTTTATCCGGACGCGTTTCTGCGCGCCGCCTATCACAACCTTGCCGGCGAGGCCGGCTGGAATGCGCTCAACGACCTCGCGCCCGGCGCCCGGCTCGATCCGCGCTATCTGCGCAGCGCCGCGCTGCTCCAGCGCATCATGCGGGAGGATGTGCTCGGCGGCTGGGAGGGCGAGACCCACACCGGCGCCGAGCTGGCATTTCTGCAGGGCCGCGCGGCCATGACCGTTTCCGGCTCCTGGCTGGTGGACGAAATGAAGGGCAAGATGCCGGCGGATTTCGAGCTCGGTGCGATGAACTTCCCCGTTTTCCCCGACGGCGCGGCCGATCCGACCACGATTCAGACCGGCGCCGACTGCTTCTTTGTCTTCGACACCGGCCATGCGCAACGCGAGCGCGTGGCCGTGGATTTTTTGCGCTTCCTCACCTCGCGGGAGCGCGCCGAGGCGTTCGTCCGGCGCACCGATTCGCCGGTGGCGGTGCGCGGCGTGCCGCCGGCGGCATTTTCCGCGCGGATGCAGGATACCGCGGCGATGATCGCCCGCGCGCGCGCGGCCTTCAACATGCCACAGGTCATGATGCAGCCGCCCACACTCCGCCAGGCGCTCATCGATGAAAGCCAGCTGCTCACCACCGGCCGGATCACGCCGCAGCAGTTCGGGGAACGGCTCGAGGCCGCGGCCGCCGCCGACCGTTTGCACGCCGCCCATCCCGACTTGGTGGAGATGAATCATCCGCTGGCCGGCGGCGCGC
>DATJYF010000301.1:0-12421 GCA_035499715.1 Opitutaceae bacterium
GGCCGGGATGGCGTTCAGCGTTCGTGCAAATAGGGGTCGGGCTTGTCCTCCATCAGCTGCTGCCCGCGCTGCCGGGTGGCGGCCACGTGCCGCTCGGTAAGCTCATCGAGGACTTCGTCCACCTGGCGGTCTTCCACGTAATAAGTTAGGGCGTGTTCGCGGAGTTGCTTCCAGTAGTTTTCAAAATAGTTGCGCGCGGCCTCGGCCACGGTTCCGCGGGCGGCCTCCGCCCTGGCATGGAGCGGCGACAGTTTCTTCGCAAGCAGCGAGCGCACATCCGCTTCCTCGCTCTGGGTGGTGGCGAAGGCCTCGGCATCGGAAAGCGGCGCCAGGTTGTCCACCCATTGCGTCATGTCGGCGAAAGGTGACACGAGGACCCGCACCTTGTCATAGATCGTGCCCATCACGGCCTGGCTCAGGGCGCGGGCGGCCGCCTCCAGCTTTGCCGAGGCGGTGTCGAGTTTGCCGGCGGCCAGCCTCAGTTCGGCCATGGCCGCGGCCCGGGCATCGAAGGCCGCCCGGGAATTCTGTTTCGGCCCGCCGATGGCGGCGGCGGTGTTTTTCAACTCGCGGGCGAAAGCCTGCAAGTACTCCCCGTAGGGATCGACCTGCCGCTCCCAGGCATCGATGGCGGCCACCACCTCCGCGCTGTAGCGGTAATCCGGCGACTCCTCCCAGAGATAATAGTGCAGCTTGGTCTGCAGCGTCGATTTCAGCCAGTGCTCAAGCGTGTCGATTTTCGCCCGCCGCCCTTCCAGTGAGCTTTCGTTGTCGAGCACCGCCTGCATCGTGGTCTCAAAAATCTTCCGCGTGCCCGGCGTGGCCAGCAGGCCAAACGGCGGACGCGTATTCACCACTTCCTGCTTGTGCGCGGCAACGCCGGCCAGCGCCTCATTCAGGGTCTCGCGGCAAAGGGCGAGGTAGGCTTCGTCGCGCAGAAGGATAATCGTCTCTTCTGGCAAGGACATGGCGTCTTGGGATTGCCTGTTGATAGTACGACTTGTAAAATGGGTCAACGTTAATTTTTAACTTTTAATTTACATTTTAATTGCAAAAAGAAGGTCTTATAGAGTTTGATTGATTTTATAAAATATTGCATTGAAGCATCTAAAATAATGCTTCCATGAAAGTAAAAAACCGGCCGGCCGATGAAAAATCCACCTGATTTATTTCACCCGGTCACGGGTTGCCCTGAAGATTGATCCGCCATGACTCCTTTGCGCCACCGCCTTGCGGCGGCTTTTTTTCTGGGGGCGATTTTTCCCGCTGGTGCGTTTGGATTGCGGGCAGCCCCTGCCGCTTCCGCATCGGAAGCCACGCTCATCTGGCGGTTCGACAACACCGCCTCGATCGGCGGACTGAAGCCGGAGGTGCTGGGTGCGCCGCAGGTGGTGAAGGACGACGCGCGGGGCACGGTCATTTCCTTCGACGGCGAGAGGGACGCGCTCGTCCTGCCGGTCAATCCCATTGCCGGCTGGCCGCAGTTTACCATCGAGGTCCTGCTCAAACCCGACCCGGCGGGTCCGCCCGAGCAGCGTTTTTTCCACATCGGCACGGACAATCCCAAAAACCGGGCGCTGCTCGAGACGCGCATCCGCCCCGGCGGCCAATGGTGCCTCGACGCCTACCTCGGCTCGAACGGCGTGAGCCAGCCGCAAATCGACTGGAAGGCGTTGCATCCGGCCGGACAATGGTACTGGGCGGCCATGACCTGCGACGGGCACCGCCTGGCGCATTACGTCAACGGCCATGAGGAAGGCGCGGGTGAATTCGCGTTTGTGCCGCTGGCGCCGGGCAAAACCTCGATCGGCGTGCGGATGAACCGGATTTACTGGTTCAAGGGCTGCATTGCCGAGGCCCGCTTTCATCCCGTGGCGCTCGCGCCCTCCGCGCTGCAAAGTACGGATGCAAAGTGATGGACCGCCGCCGCCGCAGATGTTGGATTTTTGCCGAATCGTTGCGGTGAACGCCTGATTTTATTCGGATATTTTATTGGTACAGACTTAATCAGTCTTGGCTTTGCATTTGGCAGCGTGCTTTTTCAGAAATTCGGTGGCCGGCGAAAATTTTTCAGGCAGCAAAAGTTTCTGACCCTCAAAACGAGTGAGGAATTCAACGAATTCTTTTGTCGCTGCTGTTGTTTTGTGGAGGCGCGGCGCAAACCGGATTACGAATCCTTCTTCAATCCACATTAGGTGTCGGTCGAAGGCGCGATCGTGTAATGCATTTAGGCAAAGACCGTTTTTTGGATTGAGACGATTTTCTTTATCTTCCGCCCACGGTACGATATGGCTAGCGGTAAGCAAGGGCTGCGTGGTGAGCCCCGTGACACAGCAGCGGAAATTATAGGCAGACAGAATTCGGCGACGGAAAAAACTTTGGTTCACGCGAACTTTTACGACCGCATCGCGCTCTATGCCTGCTTTAGGCAAATCGTCTGTCTCAATTTCAGCGACCTCTTCCAAACTTTTGCCAAGATATTTTGCAAGCAGTCGTTCGCTTTCAAAGGCGAGGGCCTCGGGGTCGTGAGCGAACTCAGCCCAAATCGCGGCCTCGCCTTTGGCTCCGTGCGGCATTCCGCGAATGCCTCGGGCTCGAAGAGCTGGATCGAGGCGAGCGATGTTCGCTAACTTGAGAGATACAGAGTTGACACTCCGGCCTAACAACTTCGCTAGTTCTTGAAGACGTGGATTGCCAGTGTGAATCCTCCCAAACGGAATGTCTTTGTAGAGATTGAAAGCCAAAATGTGCTCTTCTCGCGTCCAATTTGAGTTTTTACTCATGGATTTGGTGCGGGATGTTTGCGACGCCTGGCAGTCATCGGTCGATGCCTTCGCAAAGCTCGGAAACCGAGGCTTTGAGTGCCTTCGCGATGCGAAGAACGCTGATGATTGTCGGGTTGCGCTCACCACGCTCAATTCCGCCGATGTACGTTCGGTCGAGGTCGGCGTGCTCAGCCAGATCTTCCTGGGAGAGGTTGCGAATCTCCCGTTTTTCCCGAACTTTCTGCCCGAGTTTTCTTAAAACCGGTTCACGCTTTGGCATTCGCCGACTGTAGCGGACTGCCGACTATGAGGCCACGGACTAGAAGTATCATTTTCCCGGCTCGGACTCGGCCAGGAGCGAGGTGAGGTCGAGCGGACGGGTGAACATGGCGACGCCGTCGCCCTGGGTCGGACGCGGCCATTGGTCGTGCGGACGGTCCCAGTAAAGTTCCACGCCATTGTCGTCCGGGTCGCGCAGATAAAGCGCCTCGCTCACGCCGTGGTCGGACGCGCCTTCGAGCGGAATGGCGGCGTTGCGGAGGCGGCGCAGCGCGTCCGCCAGCAGGGCGCGCGTCGGATAGAGAATCGCGACATGGTAAAGTCCGGTGGTGCCCGGCGGGGGCGGTTTGCCGCCGAGGCTTTCCCACGTGTTCAGGCCGATGTGGTGATGGTAGCCGCCGGCGGAAACAAATGCGACCTGGTTGCCGACGCGCTGCATCAGCTGGAAGCCGAGCACGCCGCAGTAAAATTCGAGCGAGCGGTCGAGGTCGGCGACCTTGAGGTGCACATGGCCGATGCGGACGCCGGCGTCGATGGGCGGAAGATTCGTCACGGTCATGCGCGGCACCATGCTGCGATTGCCGCAAAAAGCAAAGCGGCGCCGAGCCGGCCGCAGGTTAAATTTCTCCTCACGTCTTGCGCCCGGACGTTTTACCGCCACAGTCCGCGCCATGAAAATCGGCATCATCGGTTCAGGAGATGTGGCGAAGACGCTGGGCAGCGGCTTTCTCAAGCATGGCCACGAGGTGGCGATGGGCACGCGCGAGACCGCCAAACTGGCCGATTGGGCAAAGGAAAATCCGCAGGGACGGGTGGGCAGCTTTTCCGCCGCCGCAATCTTCGCCGTCGAGGCGGTCGTGCTGGCGGTCAAGGGCACGGCGGCGGTGGAGGCGTTGCGCTCCGCCGGCGCGGCCAATCTCGCCGGCAAGGTGCTGATCGACGCGACCAATCCGATCGCCGACGCCCCGCCGGTCAACGGAGTCCTGAAATTTTTCACCACCTTGCACGAATCATTGATGGAGCGCCTGCAGCGCGAGTTTCCCGGCGTGCGTTTCGTCAAGGCGTTCAATTCGGTCGGCGCGGCCTGCATGGTGAACCCGCAGTTCGCAGGCGGAAAGCCGACGATGTTCATCGGCGGCAACGACGACGCGGCGAAGCAAACCGTGACGGCGATTCTCGACCAGTTCGGCTGGGAAACCGCCGACATGGGCGGAGTCGAGGCGGCGCGGGCGATCGAGCCGCTCTGCATGCTCTGGTGCATCCCCGGCTTCCGGCAGAACCAGTGGACGCACGCCTTCAAGTTGTTGAAATAGGCGGCTCGCGCGTTTTTCTTAGCGGTTGCCTCCAACCGCGGAGACTGCACGCTGCGGCGCGAACGTCCGCGCCGTGAATCGCACCGACCGTCTCGTCGCCCTCATCCTTTATCTGCAAGGCCGTCGCGTCGTGCGCGCGGAGGAGATGGCGGAGCATTTCGAGATCAGCGTGCGCACGGTGTACCGCGATCTGGCGGCGCTGGGCGAGGCCGGCGTGCCCATCGCGGGGGAGGCCGGGGTGGGCTACAGCCTGATGAAAAGCTACCATCTGCCGCCGGTGGCGTTCACCGCGGAGGAGGCATCGGCGTTTTTTCTGGGCGGCGAAATGGTGCGGCAGTTCGCCGACGCGTCGCTGCACGCGCCGATGAACTCGGCCCTGGAAAAGCTCCGGGCGGTGCTGCCGCGCGACCGGCAGGAGCAGGTGGAACGCCTCACCCGCAACACCGTCGTCGTCGGGCGCGCAAGCCGGACGAATCCCGATCCGGCGGCGGAGCCGTGCCTGCTTACCCTGCAGCAGGGCATCGCGCAGCGCCGCGTCGTGCGCCTGGCCTACCGGGCGAGAAACCGCGAGGAAGACACGGTGCGCGACGTGGAGCCGCTCGGGGTGGTGTTCTACGGCGGGGCGTGGTATCTGGTGGCGTGGTGCCGGCTGCGGCGGGATTTCCGGCATTTCCGCATCGACCGCATCCGCCGCCTCGATCATGGCCGGGAAACCTTTCCGCCGCGTCCCGGCTTTTCCCTCGCGCAGCATCTGGCGCAAACGGTAAACCGCGGCGACACCATTCCGGCGCGCATCTGGCTGGCGGCGCGGGCGGAGGAGCGCGCGCGCCGCGAGAGCCATGCCACGCTGGTCAGGGAGCGCCCGCGGGACGGCGGCGTCGAATTTTCGCTCTTCACCTTTTCGCTCGAATGGCTTGCGCGGTGGCTGCTGTCGTTCGGCCGCGAGGCCGAGGCGCTGGCCCCGGCGGAGTTGCGGCGGCTGGTGCGCGAGGAGGCCGGCGGCGTGGCGCGGCGGCATGCGCGCAAGGTCTCCTGACATAAGGCTGTCAGTGCGCCATGATAGGGTTCGGGCCATGAATCACCGCAATGTTTCCATCACCGTGCCGGCCCCGCGTGACACGGTTTTCAATTTTCTCGCCAACATCGAAAATCTGCCCAAATGGGCGACTGAATTCTGCGAGCGCATCTATCTCGAGCGGGGCACATGGAAGGCACTCACCTCGCAAGGGGAGCTCTTCATGGCATTCGACACCGACGACCGCACCGGCGTGATCGACATGCGGGCCGGATTCACGCCGGAGCACATGAACCTCTTTCCCGTCCGCGTGCTGGCCCTGCCGGGGGGCGGCACGCTGGTGCTGTTCACGTTCTTCCAGCCGCCGGACCTGTCGGACGAGATTTATGAATGCCAGTACCGCTCACTGCTGGTCGAGATGCGTGGTTTGATCGCGCGTTTTGGCGGCGGCCGGCTGTGCGAACCCGAGGCGGGCGTTCTGCTGAGGCAGTCGTAACCGGGCCGCACCGGGAAATCCAAAGGGCCGGGCTCCGCGGCCGGCCGGCGCACAGGGCGGGTCTTCCCGGCGGCGAATTCTGCGGTTTTTCAGGCTTTGCCAAGTGCCTGGACAGGCCCTATCCTGCCGGAGAAAGTATCTTTTTCCCAAGAAAAACGTCTTTCTCTCCATCACATGAAAGCGTCACCAGCTCTTTTTATCCTCCTGGCAGCGCTGCTGCCTGCACTCCGGGGCGGCCCGCAACCGATTTTGCCGGCGGATGACGGTTTTCATCTGGCCGATTTTCTCCCCCGCAGCCTGCAAAAAAATCCGCGGTTGAACCTTTCGCTTATCACCGAAGTCACGCCGGCAGGAAAAAAACTCACACCGCCGGACCGAAACCACCCCGCTTATTACATCGCGGTGGACGGCGGCATGGATGAGGAAGGCAGTGTGATTGCGGGAGAGAGGCCGCCGTCCACCGACCAGTGGCGGAAGGTCATGATCGCCTCGCTGGCGGCGAGCGGCTATCTGCCCGCCTCCGCCCAGCATCCGCCAACGCTGATCGTTCATTGCCGCTATGGTTCATTCAACCATGTAAAACCGGCGAATGGCGGGTCCCTGGACGATCCGACCACGGAGAACAACATCCAGCTCGATCCCCAGCAGTTTAGAAATCTCGTTTTCAAGGCCGCCCTGGTTGGCGGTGAGAAGTTCTCGGTTGATCTGGTGCGGGCCATGAGCACCAACACGCTGTCTTTTTTCCGGATGCAGGGCACACACACCGATACGCTGGTCAACCTCGCCTTCGACGACCTTTATTACGTCATCGCCTCCGGCTACGACTACGCCGCCGCCACGCGCGGCGAAAAAATCCTCCTCTGGCGGACCAAAATCGCCACCGATTCCTACGGGCTGATGATGGAGGACACGGTGCCGACGCTGACGGTCGACGCCCGTGAGTATTTCGGCCATCCCACCGATGGGCCGGTGGTCCTGCATCCACGGCTGCTTTCCGGTCGTGTCATCCTCGACCAACCGGTGGTCCGGGATTATCTGGAGAGGGCGCCGGAGAGCACGCCGGCAGCCCAGCCATGAAAAAATTGGTGGCGCGGACGATTCCGCGCCACCAGGCAAAACGGCATTTCGCCGCGGCTACGGACGTTCGCGATTGTCACCGCCAGCGAGGAGGATTTCGATTTCCTCCCGTGTCGCGCCGGTGATTTTCTGGATGCGGCCGACCAATTCCTCCTCTTTGCCTTCGATATAACGCAGGTCGTTATCGGTGAGGTTGGCGTATTTCTGTTTCAGCTTTCCTTTGGCGATGTGCCAGTTCCCTTTCAGTGTTTGTGCATTCATGGCATTTCCTCCTTTGAGGGTTGATGATGCCGCCCGCGAAGTCCTTTCCGCGGCGCGTGGAAGCCGGCCCAAGGGAGGCGCACAGCACATGCCATCATTCTGCCCTTCGTCGCAATCATCCGCCGGACAGGAAGATGAAAATTTTTCCGATTTTCCGCGGCGCGGCCGGGCGGGCAAAATGAAAAACCATCCGCCGCGCCATCGTGAAATACGCAGGGCGGGATTGTCTGCGACCGGCAATAAAAAGCCCCGCGCATTTCGGCGCGGGGCGAAAGGCAACCGCCGGGAAGGCGGACGTTATTTCTTTTTTGCCAGGTCGGCCACGGCGGCCTGGGCGGCGGCGAGGCGTGCGACCGGCACGCGGAAGGGCGAGCAGCTCACGTAGGTCAGGCCGAGCTGGTGGCAGAACTTGACCGAATCCGGATCGCCGCCGTGCTCGCCGCAGATGCCGAGCTTGATGCCGGGCCGCGTCTTCGAGCCTTTTTCGATGGCGATCTTCATCAGCTGTCCCACGCCGCTCTGGTCGATCGAGGCAAAGGGGTTCTTTTTGAAGATTTCCGCCTCCTGATAGGGAGCAAGGAACGAGCCGGAGTCGTCGCGGCTCATGCCGAGCGCAGTCTGGGTGAGGTCGTTGGTGCCGAAGCTGAAGAATTCGGCCGTCTGCGCGATTTCATCGGCGGTGAGTGCGCCGCGCGGAATCTCGATCATCGTGCCGACGGAATAGGCGAGCCTGGACTTCGTTTCAGCCTGCACTTTGGCGGCGACCTCGTGGACAATCGCAACCTGCAGGTCGAGTTCCTTCTTGAAGCCGACGAGCGGAATCATGATCTCAGGCCGGGCCTTGACGCCGGCCTTGTGGGCGAGGGCGGCGGCCTCGAAGACGGCGCGGGCCTGCATGGCGGTGATTTCCGGATACTTGATGCCGAGGCGGCAGCCGCGGAAGCCGAGCATGGGGTTGAACTCATGCAACTCCTGCACGCGCTGCATGATTTTTTCCACCGGAATGCCGAGCTTTTTGGCGAGATCGAGCTGCTGCTCCTTTTCGTGCGGCAGGAATTCGTGCAGCGGCGGATCGAGGAAGCGGATCGTTGCCGGATATCCGGCGAGCGCCTTGAAGATGCCGAGAAAATCCTCGCGCTGGTAGGGGAGGAGCTTGGCCAGGGCCTTTTCGCGCGCCTCGAGCGAGTCGGCGAGAATCATCTCGCGCATGGCGTCGATGCGGTTGCCCTCGAAAAACATGTGCTCGGTGCGGGTCAGGCCGATGCCGGTGGCGCCGAAGGCGACGGCATTGCGCGCCTGCTCGGGCGTGTCGGCGTTGGTGCGGACGGCGAGCTTCGTCGCCTGCGCGCACCATTTCATGAGCTGGGTGAAATTCTGATAAGTGCGGCTCTTTTTCGCGGCTTCGTCGCCCTGAATGAGGCCCTGGATGACCTCGGAGGGCGCGGTCTTGACCTCGCCGGCGTAAACCGTGCCGGCGGTGCCGTCGATCGACAGATAATCGCCTTCGTTGAAGACGCGGCCGCCGACGGTGAGGGTGCACTTGTCGTAATCGATCTGGAGCGCGGCGGCGCCGCAGACGCAGACCTTGCCCATCTGGCGGGCGACGAGCGCGGCGTGGGACGACACGCCGCCGCGGGCGGTGAGGATGCCCTCGGCCGCGATCATGCCGCGCAGGTCCTCGGGCGAGGTCTCGACGCGCACGAGCAGGACTTTTTCATTTTTGGCGGCGGCGTGGACGGCGCGCTCGGCGTTGAAATAAATCTTGCCGGTGGCGGCGCCGGGGCCGGCGGGCAGGCCGGTGGCGATCGCCTCGTGGCCCTTGAGCGCGGTGCGGTCGAAGATCGGTGCCAGCACCTGGTCGAGCTGGTCGGCCGGGACGCGAGTGACGGCGGTGCGCCAGTCGATGAGCTTTTCCTTCACCATTTCGCAGGCGATGCGGACCGCGGCCACGCCGGTGCGCTTGCCGTTGCGCGTCTGCAGCATGTAGACGACGGAATCCTGGATGGTGAATTCGAAGTCCTGCATGTCCTTGAAGCGGCCTTCGAGGGTCTGGCGGATGCGCTCGAGCTCGTGGTAGGCGGAAGGCATGACCTCCTTCAGCTTCAGCACGGGCTGCGGCGTGCGCACGCCGGCGACGACGTCCTCGCCCTGGGCGTTCATCAGGAACTCGCCGTAGAAAATCTTTTCGCCGGTCGCCGGGTCGCGGGTGAAGGCGACGCCGGAGCCGGACTTGTCACCGGTGTTGCCGTAGACCATGGCCTGGACGTTGACGGCGGTGCCCCATTCCGACGGGATGCCGTATTTGCGGCGATAGACGATGGCCCGGTCGTTCATCCACGAGCCGAAGACGGCGCCGACGGCGCCCTTCAACTGGTCCCACGGGCTGGCGGGAAAATCGTGGCCGGTGCGCTCCTTGACGAGCGCCTTGAAGCGGACGACGAGTTCCTTGAGGTCGCCGGTGGTGAGCTTGGTGTCGTCGATATCGTGGTCGCCGTGGCGCTCATGCTTGAGGCCGCCGATGACGGTTTCGAACGGCTCATGGTCCTCGCCGGGGCGTTTCTGCACGCCGAGCACGACGTCGCCGTACATCTGGATGAAGCGGCGGTAACAATCCCAGGCAAAACGGTCGTTTTGCGTGCGGCGGGCGAGGGCGGCAACCGTCTGGTCGTTGAGGCCGAGGTTGAGAATGGTGTCCATCATGCCGGGCATGGAATCGCGCGCACCGGAGCGGACGGAGACGAGGAGCGGATTTTCGAGGTCGCCGAACTTCGCCCCGACCTGGGCCTCAATGCTGGCGACGCCGGCCGTGATCTGCGCCTGGAGCGCGGCGGGGTAGGACTTCCGGTTGGCGTAATAATAAGTGCAGACCTCCGTGGTGATGGTGAAGCCCGGCGGCACGGGCAGGCCGATGCGGCACATTTCGGCGAGATTGGCGCCCTTGCCGCCGAGGAGCGGCTTCATCGAGCCGTCGCCGTCGGTCTTCTTGCCGAAAAGATAGACGTATTTCGGCGCCTTGCCCGGCTTGGCGGATTTCTTGGCGGGACGGGATTTTTTCGCGGAGGTTTTAGCCATGATTCGGAGATGTTAACTTAAATTGCCCTGGGCTGCACAAATTGCGTAAAAACCAAGGCAAGCAGCGCGCCGCAGGCGGTGTCAACGGCGCAAAAGCAAAATCGCAGCGGCATTCAGCCAGCCGTGGAAGCTACTGTCCCGCCGGATGTTACTTCTTCGTCTCGCGATGGAAGCGCAGGACGACCCGGAACATCTGCAGCGCGAGCCAGAACACGCCGGTCATGCAGGCGGCGCCATAGGCGGCCCAGAGATAAATCCACTTGGGGTTGGTCGCCGGCACGTGCGAGCGGAAAATAAGCAGAAAATAGACGAAGATCGCCACGCAGAGAACGGCGTCGACGGCAAGACTGGCGGGCGTGGTATATTTCGTTTCGGGCTCGGCCATACAGTTCTCAGGAAAAAAGGCAGAAAGGCGGCTTTGTCCAAGGAAAAATTTTCCTCGCGGCTCAGCGGCTCGCGAGCGGCGGTGCATCAAGCAGTTCGGCGGCGAGATCGCGGCCGTTGACGGTGAAGCGCGGCGGCGCAAACGGCTGGCCGTCAATCTTCCGTCCGTCCGGCGCGTGTTTGGAGAAATCGAGGGCCGCTTCGAGGCGGAGCGGCGGGTCGCCGGCGAGCCGGGCGTCGACCGTCCACAAGGTGCCGCCGGTTTCAGAGGAAATTTTTGCCGATTTCATGCGGGTGAGGAGCGCGGCCTCGGCAGCGTCGGTCGGGCAGTCGGCGGCGAGGACCAGCGCGCCGACGCGCACCGGATTTTTGGGTGAAAGCTTTTCCAGCGCACCGCGGTAATGATAAATCGCCAGCCGGCCCGCGCCCCATTGGGCGCCGTCGGTCATGAATTCGATGCCGGCGGGCGAACCGTCCAGCGCATCGGCGGCAAAAATGCGCACGGCCACGGCGGCGCCGCCTTCGCGCACGATCAGCACCGAGCCGGGCGCGACAGGCAGTGGGTCTTTCGCAGCCGGATCGACCGGCCTGCCATCGATGGCAATGCGCCCGGCCTGCAGCGGCACGACGAGGCTGGTGGCAACCGACGCGACTGGCTCTTTTTCGGCGCGCAGCGCGGGCGCCAGATCGAGCAGCGCGAGCACGGCGCCGCGTTCCTGCACGCAGGCCAGCGCCGGCGCGAGCACGCGCGGCTTGGGATGGCCGGACGAATCGAGCAGGCGGACCTTGCCGTACGGCGAATCATGAACGTCCGCCGCCAGCGTGATGAACGGCAGGTCGGCCCGTGCGCCGAGGATCACGCTGAGCGCGCGTGATTGCGGGCCGTAGAAAGTGCCGGCGCTGCCGATGGCGAAGCGCGGCGTGATGTAGAGCGCGCGGTCCTGCCCCGGCGCGTCACCATAGCGCGCGCGGACGAAGCGTTCCGGCTGGCGGGCGAGATCGAGCGCCAAGGCGGGCGGCGCATAGCCGCCGAGCCGGGCGTTGGCCCAGATCAGGATCTGGTCGTTGGTGAGCAGGGGCTTCGGCGGCGCGGCGGCGCGCAGGCCGGCGCGATAGTAGAGCTGGTTCACATTCTCATCTGTCGCGAGAAAGTTGTAGACGCGGCTGTAGGCGCCGGCGAGAACGGCGGTCGGTGGATAATAGCCGGCGGCGAGGTCGGCCCAGAAATAATCGAGCAACGCGCGGACCCGGGCGCGCACTGCCGGGTCGCGTTCAACGTTCACCAGCAGCTCGAGCGCGCTCATCTGCACGGCGGAATAGGTCGGGCTGGCAAATTCGCCGATGCCGTCGGCGCGGGTGTGCCGGATGAATTCATCGAGCATGGCCAGGCCCTCGGCTCGCGCGTCCGCATCGTTCAGCACCGCGCCGAGCGAAAGGAGGTTGCCCAGCTTCATCAGGTAAATGTTGGTGTAGGTGACCTTGACCCGGTGCCGGCGGATGGCGGCGACGGCGGCGGCGAGATGCGGCCGGGCTTCGGCGCGGAACCCGGCCGAAAGCTTGTCGCCGAAAAGCAGGAAGAGCGGGCCGGCCGGCTCCATCGTGAACTCGATCGCGTTGGCGTCGCGAATCTCAGGATGGTTTTGTTGCCAGGGGACATTGCCGAAATCGCGGGACGACGGAGCCATCTCCTGCAGCGCGAAGACGGCGCGGAGATAATTTTCGGCGCGGGCCGGCGGTTCGCCGAGGATCAGGCTGGCGA
>DATJYF010000302.1:0-5392 GCA_035499715.1 Opitutaceae bacterium
GCGGAACGGTCGGGCTTGAGCAGCACGACGAGGCCGTTGGGCAGGACAAAGCGCTCGACCGGCTCGTGCCAGAAGGGTTCGAGCAATCGCAGTTCGGCGGAGGCGGAGGATGGTTTGGACATGAGGGGACAGCGGCCCGCGCGCGGCGCGGGAAAATTTCGCGGGCTCCGGCGGGCGGGCTAGACCGAGCCGACCGTCTCGGCCGCCGACGAACCGAAACGGCGGCGGTGCGCCGGCAGAAACGGCTTCACGAAGGCGTCGTCAAAATTGTAGACGTCGGCGAAATCCTCGCGGCGATCCGTTTCGGTTTTGCTGAAAACATTGTATTCGATCAGATTGAAAACGATGTCGCCGAAATCCGCGCACCGCGTGACGCCCCATTCGTTGAGGACGGTTTTGGCGAGCGGACCGAACTGCTCGAGAGCAAAAGTGCGCAACCCGTGAAGCAGCTCGGCCCCGTTGACATGCTGCGAACGCACGCCGTGGAGCGGATCCTTTTTCTTGATTTCCTTGACCGTGTAATCGAGCCCCTGGCGCACGAAATCGTAAGCTTTGCAATCGAAGCGGGCGTCTTCTTTGCAGATTAATTCAACAATTTCTGCGAATTCGAGGTCGGGCATAAAATTCGTTGGTGGATAACAGACGTTATGCGTGGGCGCAACTTTGCAACTGCCTGATGTATCAAGGTTCTGCAAGTAATATGCTAGTGAAAAAAACCAGGGATTTAATTGTAAATTTTTACGTAAAAAATTACATTTTTTCAAAAAAAATCGAGATTTGAATAAAGATTTTACTTGTTTTTACCGATATAGCTGTTAAAAATTAACATTACTATGATATCTACCCAAATTCATCATTCCTTGGCAGGAATTAAATCTTCGCCAAAGCCCGTCTCGGCTCTCGACCAAGCCTGTGCCCGTCTCAAGTCCGCCGGCCTGCGCATCACGCAGCCGCGCATCGCCATCCTCAACGCGCTGATCAAGCGCACCCAACCCGCCAGCATCGAGCAGTTGCACGAGGACCTCGCCGACAGCTCGTGCGATCTCGTGACCGTGTATCGCTGCCTCGCGGTGTTTGAGGAACTCGGCCTGGTCCGGCGCGGCTTCCTGCACAACGGCACCGCCCTCTACGAAGTCAATCTCAACGGCACGAGCCGCTATCACATCGTGTGCAAAGACACCCATCGCGTCGAAGAAATCGACGGCGAAACGGCGAACGAACTTCGCCGCGTGGTCAAACAGGTCGAAGACGTCCTGAAAAACCGCGGGTACAGCGATATCACGCATGTGGTTGAATTTTTCGGTGTCTCTCCCGCCATTCGCAAAAGCACCGAGGCTTCCGCCGCCCGTTGATTTCCAACCGGGCCGGATGTGAGCCTGAACCAAGATAAAACGATGTTGGCCGTAATCTTCATCCTCATGTTTCTTACCGCCTTCGTGGCGTGGGACACCTCCGATTCAGATCGGCATCGAAATTAAAACCATTTTTTGCACAGGGTTTGATTCATAGCAGAATCAGGGGTTGATGTACTGGGGCGGCTCGCAAGGGCCGCCCCATTTGTTTCCCGCCCAAGCCGCCAGGCGCGAGGCCGCGCCGCTCACATCTGCGCCAGCAGCCGGCGCAGCGTCTCGTCCACCCGCTTCGGGTCGACCTTGCCCTTCGCCGCCTTCATCACCGCGCCCTTGAAGCCGTTGATCGCACTGTCCTTGCCGGCCTTGAAGTCGGCGAACGCCTTGGAATTGCCCGCAATCGCATCGCGGCACCACTGCTCGAGTTCGCCGAGATTGGTCGGAGCGGCTTTCAAGCCCGTTCGCTCGACAACGGCCTCCGGCGTCTCACCGGTTTTGAACATTGCAATGAAAACCTCCTTGGCCGAGTTGGTGAGAATCGTGCCGGCGTCGACCAATTTCACCAAGCCGGCGATGTGCGCGGGGCGGATGTTGGAGTCCGTCAGGGCCAGATGCGCATTGCCCAGTTCACGCAGCAGATCGTTGACGATCCAGTTGCCCACCGCCTGCGGCTTACCGGAGAGTTTCGCAGCCTCCTCGAAAAAATCGCTCAGCTCCCGGTCCGGCACGAGCACGGATGTAATCGTGTAGGGAATCTGGTACTGCGCCATGAACCGCCGCTGCTTGTCGAACGGCAACTCGGGGCAGCCGGCGCGAATCTGCTGCTTCCAGGCCTCGTCCACCTTCACCGGCATGAGGTCGGGGTCGGGAAAATAGCGGTAGTCATGCGCCATTTCCTTGGAACGGAGCGATTGCGAGGCGCCGGTCTGGCCGTCGTAATCACGCGTTTCCTGCACGATCGTGCCGCCGCTTTCGGCGACGGCGATCTGGCGCTTGATTTCGTGGGCGATGCCGTCGCGTACGAAAGAGATCGAGTTCAGGTTCTTCAGCTCCACCTTGGTGCCGAGCCTGGTTTCGCCGGCCGGACGGATGGAAATGTTGGCATCGCAGCGGAGCTGGCCCTTCTCCATGTCGCAGTCGGAGATGCCGCCGTAAATCATGACGGTTTTGAGCGCGGTGAGATAGGCGAACGCCTCCTCCGCGGTCTGGAGGGCGGGCTCGGAAACGATTTCCATCAGCGGCGTGCCGGCGCGGTTGAAATCGACGAGCGAGTCGCCGGCGTGGTGGTTGAGCTTGCCGACATCCTCCTCGAGATGGATGCGGGTGAGCGGGATTTTCTTGTGCCCGCCCATGACGTTGCGCGCCGGGCCGGGCAGCTCGATCTCAATGGCGCCGCCGCGGCAGATGGGCTGGTCGTACTGCGAAATCTGGTAATTTTTCGGCGAGTCGGGATAGAAATAATTTTTGCGGTCCCATTTGCAGACCGGTGCGATCTCGCAGTCGAGCAGCAGGCCCGCCTTGATCACGGCATCAAGCGCGGCCTTGTTCATGACCGGCAGCACGCCGGGCAGTGCGAGCACGACCGGATCGGTCAGGGTGTTCGGCGGTTCCCCGTAGCCGGTGGCGACGCGCGTGAACATCTTCGAGCGCGTCTTGATCTGCACGTGCACCTCAAGTCCGATGACGGCTTCGTATTTCATAATCAAATTTTGAACCACTGAGACACAGAGAACACGAAGAGTTAGTTGGCGAGGCGCTTGATCCCCTGCTTCAAAACAGGAACTTTGAAATTGAGAAGCAATCCCACTTTAAGACCGGTCAATTTTAGGTAGGAAAGCAGCTGAGCGTCGTGGATGGGCAAAAGAACATCGACGCATTTCAGCTCAACGATGACTTGATGGTTCACGAGTAAATCGAGCCGAAAACCTTCATCGAAATTCAATCCTTTATAAGCTACTGGAACTGCCTTTTGGCGTTCCACAACTAAGCCGCGCTGAGTCAATTCGTAAGCCAGAGCCGTCTCATATACCGATTCCAGCATTCCGGGGCCAAGCTGCCGATGTACTTCAATGGCCGCCCCAATGACCACCTCCGTGACCTCCGTGTCTTTGTGGTTCAAAACAGTCACAGCTTGGGATGTTTTTGATGCCAGTCGTGGCCTTGCTCGTAGGTGCGGGCGATGGCGAGCAGTTCGGCCTCCGCGAACGGCCGGCCGATGATTTGCAGGCCGATGGGCAGTCCGGTTTTTGAGAAGCCGCACGGCAGGCTCACGCCGGGCAGGCCGGCGAGGTTGACGCCGATGGTGTAAATGTCGCTCAGGTACATGGCGAGCGGATCAGCGGCTTTCTCGCCTTTCTTGAAAGCCGGCGTGGGCGAGGTCGGCGTGAGGATGGCGTCGACCTCCCGGTAAGCGTCGAGAAAGTCCTGGCGGATGAGGGTGCGGACTTTTTGCGCACGCAGATAATAGGCGTCGTAATAACCGCTGCTGAGCACGTAGGTGCCAAGGATGATGCGGCGCTTGACCTCGGCGCCGAAACCCTCGGCCCGCGACTGGAAATAAAGGTCGACGGCATCGGCGGCGTTCCTGGCGCGGTGGCCGTAGCGGATGCCGTCGTAGCGGGCCAGATTCGACGAGCACTCGGCGGTGGCGATGATGTAATAAACCGCGACGGCGTGCTTCGTGTGCGGAAGCGAAACCTCCCGGATTTCGCAGCCGAGTTTTTTGTAATAATCGATTGCCGCCTGTACCGCCGCGCCGACCTCCGGATCGAGACCGGCGCCGAAATATTCCTTGGCGATGCCGAGCTTCCATGGGCCTTTCCGCTTCGCCAGTTCGGCGCGGTAGTCGGGAATTTCGGTTTTGAACGAGGTCGAGTCATTCGAATCGTGACCGGCAATGATGCCGAGCAGGATCGCCGCGTCCTCGACGGTGCGGCCGAACGGTCCGATCTGATCAAGCGAAGAAGCGAAGGCGATGAGGCCGTAGCGCGAGACCAGTCCGTAGGTCGGCTTGAAGCCGACGACGCCGCAAAGCGCGGCGGGCTGGCGGATCGAGCCGCCGGTGTCGGAGCCGAGGGCGGCGATGGCCTCGCCCGCGGCGACCGCCGCGGCGCTGCCGCCGGATGAGCCGCCGGGCACCCGCGTGGGATCCCACGGATTGGCGGTGGTCTTGAAAGCCGAGTTTTCCGTGGACGAACCCATGGCGAACTCGTCGAGATTGAGACGACCCCAGCAAATCGCGCCGGCCTCCTTGAGCTTGCGTGTCACGGTCGCATCATAGGGAGAGACGAAGTTGGCGAGCATCTTGCTCGAGGCGGTGAGCGGCTGGCCGGCGACGGAAATGACGTCCTTCATGCCGATGGGGAGGCCGTCGAGCGGTCCCCTCGCCTGCCCCGCCGCGCGGCGGGCGTCGGAGGCGCGCGCCTGCGCGAGCACGTCGGCCTCGTCGTAGGAATTGAAGGCCTGCACCACCGGTTCGACGGCCCTGGTGCGCGCGAGCACGGCCTGCATCAACTCGACCGAGGAAATTTTTTTCGCCGCGAGCTGGGCGGCGAGTTCGGCGGCGGGCTGGAAAAAAAGTTCGGTGGCGGCCATCGTCACTCCACCACCTTCGGCACAACGATCATGTGATCGCGCTGGGCGGGCGCGTTCCTGAGCGCAACCTCGACCGGCAGGCCCGGCTGGGGCACGTCGTCGGCCCAGATGTTGAAGACGGGAAAGGCGTGCGCGGTCGGCTCCACTTTGGAAACGTCCACTTCCTTCAGCTGCGCGATGTAGGCGAGCACGTCGCCGAGCTGGGCCGAGAACCGCGCCTTCTCCTCCGGCGTGAGGGCGAGGCGGGCGAGATGGGCGACATGGTCGATGTTGAGGTCGGCGGGAGTCGGCATGGTGATTTTATTTGAACCGCGGAGACACGGAGGACACAGAGGATATTTTCCGATTTCTTTCTCCGTGCTCTCTGTGTCTCCGTGGTTCAGAAATCATTTTCGGATTTGATAAGGCGTGGACTTCACGAGTTCGTCCTGCACTTTCTGGAAAACGGC
>DATJYF010000303.1:0-8969 GCA_035499715.1 Opitutaceae bacterium
AGCGCCACCGCCACCACCAGGCCGGAACCGGCGGCCAGGACCATCGCATGCCGGACGACGTGCGCGATCTCGGCCTTGCTGCCCCGCCCGTGGGCCTGCGCGATCAGGATCATCGAGCCCCAGCTCAGGCCGGCATCGGCAAAGTTGAGATAGCCCATGAAGGCCATCACCGTCACCATCAGGCCGTAGCCTTCCGCGCCGACCGTTCCCAAAAAAAGAGGAATGGCGACGAGCGACAAAGCCTGGGCGGTGTAGCCAAAGGCGGAAACAACCAAGGTGGAGCGCAGTGCGCGGCTGATGCGGTTCATGGTTTCAATGAAAAAATTTCGCCAGGTCCCCGCCGGTGAAGCAGCGCCACAAAACCAGGGGCAGCGGCCGGAACCAGTTCACCTGGAAATGCTCGAAGGTGAAAAACACCGGCGTGAACAGAAGCGCGATCACGAGCCAAAAAAGCCGGACGCACAGCCCGTCCGGCCGCTCCTTCGCCAGCCCGTCCGCCGCCAGGAGCCAGGCCGGCGTCATGTATCCAATCGACCGTGACACATCGGCGACGCACGCGCTGGCGAGAACGCCAAAGCCCAGAAATCCGGCGAAGACCGCGGCCGGCGCCCATTTTTTTTGCCGGCACAGCAGCCCGGCGAAGGCGATCACGAGCCACCAGGCCCAGCGGAAGGAGAGAAAGACGTTCAAGGCCCAGACCGACCACGAGCCGAGGTGCGGCCGGAAGGTTTTGAGATCGGCGTCGATGCCCTGGTAAACGGCGGGCGTCGGAATGCCCGGGCCGATCCATCCCACGCGCAGTCCGTGGCGAAGGACGAGATAAGCGCCCAGCGCCAGGCCGGCGGCCAGCAGCCACCGCGCCGACTGGCGGATCCAGGCCGTCGTGGCCGCCGGGGAGAAATGCCAGCAGAGAACGAAGGGCAGCGCCAGCACCATGCGTTCGTCGTTGATCAGGCCGAGCAGGGTGGCGGCAAAGGTCCAGCCCGCGGCCGGCGTGAGCAGCATCGAGGCGGCGAGCAGATGCGACGTCGTGTCGGTGTAGCCCGGCTTCCAGTTGGACCAAAACAGGGCGAACGACAGTGCAATGACGACCGTGGTCAGCGCCGCGGCCGTCGCCTCCAAGCGCCGGCGCAGGACGGCAAAACAGACCGCGAGAAATCCGACATGGACGAGATAGGGCGCGGTGAGCGCGGCCCAGGCGGGAAGATGCAGGATCCAGGCCAGCACCGGCATGGTCAGCCGGTAGGCGAGGATCGGCTCGCCCAGATCGCGGGCCAGCGGATTCCGGCACAGGCGCAGGTAGTCGGCGCTGCGGCCGACGGTCGTGAACCCCTTCCAGCTCCAGATGAAAAAAGCCGGACTGGCGACGAAGGTGGAGAGAGCCCAGGCCGCCAGCCCGACCTGCCACGCCGGGGCGCGGCGAATCGCCGGTCCGATGCGATCGAGCAAGCGGAAGGCCGGGCGCTGCAGTGAAGGGGCGGGCATGGCTTCAGTTTCGCCGGTAGTCGCCGCGGCTGAAATATTTCTCCAGCCAGACGTAGGCGCAGATGAAAAAATAGCGGCTGCCCATTTCCTTGATCTTCAGCTTGGCCTGGCCGAATTTGCGGTTTTCCCACGAGATCGGCGTCACGGTCCAGGAATAGCCGCGTACGATCGCCTTGAGCGGAATTTCCACCGTGAGGTTGAAATGCGGCGCGAGCAGCGGGCGGCAGCCGTCGATCACCGCCCGCCGGTAGGCCTTGAACGCATTGGTCGTGTCGTTGAGGGGAATGGCAAAGACGCTTTTGATGAAAAAATTTGCCGCGCGGTTCACCAGCAGCTTGATCGGCGGATAATTCGCGACCCGGCCTCCCTTGATGAAACGGCTGCCAAAGACGCATTCGTAGCCTTCGTCGTTGAGCAGACGCCAGTACCTCACCGCGTCTTTGGGCGAGTCGGAGGCGTCCGCCATCATGATCACGACCGCATCGCCCCGGCTCTGGTTCAGGCCGTGAATCACCGCCCGCCCGAACCCGTGCGGCCCGTGGTTCTGCACCGGCGCCAGCGTCGGAATTTCCTTTTCCCGCAGCGCCTGCAACAGCGCCCAGGTTCCGTCCTTCGAACCGTCGTCCACGACCACGATCTCATGCGAGATTTCCGCGGCGGAGAAGGTGGCGTAAATGTCGTGAAGCGTGCCCGGCAGGGAAGCCTCTTCGTCGCGCGCCGGTATCACCACTGAATACAGCTTAAGACTGCCGAGAGGATGGATCATGCTTTCGTCCGAGCTTCGCCCCGTCGCTTCCGCAGGCGGAGGCGACCCGGCGAAGAGATGCGAAGGAGCGCATCGCGAAGGAGTGGAATCAGGTTTCGCCGGATCCGGGACGACGCGGGGACGGCCGTGTCCGCCGTCGGCCGGCGATCAGGGCGGGCCTGCGCGGATTCGGGCGGATCCAGGCGGGTTGAAGAAGACTCACGCCTGAAGTCTCAAACCCACCTGCCGATGTTCAATGCGAATTGGCCCCGCTTCGTTACGCCAATGTTAAATCGCGCCAAATCCTCCCGCCCGCCGCGGTCCGGGCCCGCCTCAAGCGTAGAAACGCTCGGCGAAGTTGCCCAGTCCGGGCAGCGGTCCGCGCTTGGCGTCCAGGACCGGCTCCACCGCGGCGGTCCAGACTGTCAGGTTGGGAATGGCGGCCTGCACCCGCTTCAAACCCGGCGCGCTGATCAAGAAGCTCAGGAGCGAGATATCGGAGGCGCCGGAGCGGCGGACCAGATGCAGCGCGCAGCCGGCCGACAGGCCCGTGCCCACGACCGGATCGAACAGGATCACCCGGGCGTCGTTCAGCATCGGTGCATTGACCAGATGCAGCCGGGGTTCGAGCTGCCGGTCGTTGCTGCCGTGATCGAGCGTGACCGCGCCGATCGACACGCCGGGGATGAAGTCGGCCAGGCTGTGGGCCAGGCCCAGACTGTGACGCGTGAGCGAGAGGAAAATCACCGGCTTGCCCAGGACGCATCCCGTGTGCGTGTCGGCCGGAGTCTCGACCGTCTCCGTCCGCGTCGGCAGCGTGCGCGTCGCCTCCATCGCGAGCAGCGCCAAAAGCTGGTTGCTGAACAGCCGAAACTGCTTCGTCGGCGTGTGCTTGTTCCGCAGCGCGGTCAGCGCGTGCTGGGCGATCGGATGCTCCAGCACGTGGAGACTCGGCGGCGGGGCCGGCGAGTACGTCTCGTCCACCGGCTCGCCGTTGGGCCCGGCAAAGCCGTTTGCTTCGCGTGCGTTCGGACGCGGCAGATTGTCCGTTTTCGACAGAGGTGCGATCACCATGTGGGAGGAAGGATTGGTCAGCAAGCGAGCCCGCCGAGCGGTTGAAAATGTCGCGCCTGCGAGCCGGTGAAAAATGGCCGCATGATAAGCGCAACTAACGCCTTTACCCTTCCATGCTTGGAGCCGTCAAGGCGCGCCTGTTCCGCGGGCGAGATTTCACCAAAGCGACGGCGTTTCGTCACCAGAATGCTACAAATGAGACATTCGGGCGATTTCTTCCGCCCCGGCGCCGGCCCGGCCCGGGTTTTGCGCGCCGGCCCGCCTTTGGCGCGCGGGTGGAAACGCGGCTGCGGACGGGCGCCCTTCGCCGGCCGGAATTGTTACAACGTGGTGACCGACGTGCTGCAAACAGGTGAAATTTCGCCGGCCGGGGCACGCCTCCCTTGACCCCGGAAAATTCCGGGCGCGAAGTAGGGTGTCTTGCTGCTTGTCCTGGTATGCAATCTAGATTCGTATCCACTTTTTTGATATGCATGGCGCTTCCCGCGGCGGGGTGGGGGGCGGAAAGCGCCGCCGCGCCCGCGCCGGCCGCCGGAACCGGGCCGAAGGCGGCCTTTTCCGGCCTGGCTGCGCCGGCCGCGCCCAAGTTCAGCGCGGCCCAGCTTGCGCACGTGGGGGACTGGTTGCGCGCGATCGCGCCCGCCGCGCCGCCCGCCGCCGTCTCCGCCGCGGCCCAGCACTTCCTCGAGGACCTGCAATGGCAGCATCCCGACGAGATGGATCGCCTCCTGACCGACGCTTCGCCCGAAAAAGACATGACCTCCGCGCTGCTCGGCCGCCTCGCGGCCCAGCTCACCGCCGCGCCGCAGGCCGCGCTGCGCGAGGAGCTGGCCCGCCGCCGCGTGGAGGCGCTGCTCCCGCCGGGCACGCCCGCCGCCTCGGTCGCGGCGCTGATCGAAAAGATGAAGGGCGCCTCGCAGGTCTATTACCAGCGGCTGCTCGCCGGCCGCATCGACGACGAGGACCTGATTCCGCTGCTCAAGGACGCGCAGCAGGCCGGCACCGCCGCGGCCCGGCCGGCTTCGTCCCGGCCGGCGGAGCTGACCGCGGCCGACATCCTTTCCGAGTTTTCCAAGCACAACCAGAACGGCCTCGCGCTCTCCCACCTCCGTGCCTACACCGTGGAAGGCACGCTCAAGCTGCCCGGCGGCGCGGAGCAGCAGCTCCTCCTCTTCAAGCTCCGTCCCGATCGTTTCCGCCTGCACGTGCTGGCCGGCGGCGCCACGCATTACATTCTCGGCTACGATGGCGCGCGTTTCTGGCAGGAAGCCCCCAATCACCCGCCCGAGGTCATGGCGCGCGAGTCGCTCGGCCCCCGGGCTTATCTGGCCGAGTTCATCAACCCGCTCTTCGGCGATCTCGAAAACTACAACTTCACCCGGCTCGCCGATGGCGCGCTCGACGGCGGCAAGGTCTACCGTCTCGAGGTCCGGCGCCCCGACGGCTCGAAATACGTGGCTTGCATCGACCCGGCGACGTTCCACGAAGTCGGCGGCGAGTACGACAACGGCGTGCGCGTCCGCTATTCCGATTTCCGCACCGTCGCGGGCGGCCTGACCATGGCCTTCCGCGAGGAGACCACGGACCGCGCCGGCCACACCGACGTGTTCGGTTTGGAACGCCTCACGCCCAACCCGGGGCTCGTCCAGGAATTCTTCCAGGCGCCGTCCGCCACCGGGCTGAGCTATTTTGCCTTTGAACAAATTTCGGCTCCGGCCGCCGTGCCGGCCCTCCTGAGGAAAAACTGATGAAGATGGCGACCCTCATTGCCAAACCCACGCCGCTGCGGACCTACCTCTTCGGCAGCCTCGCGCTCTACCGCGATCAGCAAACCCAGGCTTACTCGCTGCGCCTCGACGCGCGGCGTCTGGCGCTCGTGGCCGGCCTCGCCTTTTTTGCCGCCTACGCGCTCATCGTCGCGGCCGGCTATCTCTGGCTGCGCCAGGTGCGCCAGATCGAACAGGTCGGTTTCTTTGACGTCGCGTTCTTTCGGGTCAAAAACGTCCGCCGGGAAATGGCCGCGGAGCAGTTCGCCAGGGCCAAGGCTGCGTGGGCCGCGAAGGATTACGGCACGGCCTTCGTCAGCTTCACCTCCGGCCTGCACAACGATCCCGACAACGTCGACGGCCGCCTCCAGGCCGCGGCTTTTCTCTCCGCCGCCGGCGCGACCGACCGCGCCATCACGCTGCTCGAGGAGGGCCTGACGCGCCAGCCGGCCAGCCGCCCGCTGCTCGAGCACACGCTCGACGACCTCACCACCAACGGCCGCGACGCCGAGGCGCTCAAGTTGCTCCACGGCCAGCTTGCGTCGCAGCTTTCCGGCCCGAACGGATCGCTGCTGCGCACCTACGAAATTCTCGCCACCCTCAACACCGACGGCCCCGAGGCGGCCCAGCGCCTGCTCGCCGCCTCCCCGGACCTGCGGACGACCACGCGTTCCCTGCTGGTCGTGGCCCGCGTGCTCTGGGAGGCGAAGAAGCCGGTGGAGGCGATCTCGACGCTGCAGGATTATGTCAAGGCCGAGCCGGACGACTTTCTCGGCTACGCCCAGCTCGCCGACTATCAGGAGACGGCCGGCCAGATCGTCGACGCGCGCCGCACCGCCGATCTCGCCTGCGCCCGCCTGCCCGGCCAGCCCACTCCGCGCATCCTCCGCATCGGCGTGCTCAAGCCCACCGGACCCGAAGAGGTCCGCCGCTGGGAGCAGGAAATCATCTCCTATCTGAAGGATTTCGCCGGCAAGCCGGAGGCGATCGACGAGCTGGCCAACCTCTGCGGCCGCGAAGGCTGGGTCGACCTCGCCCGCATGCTTTACGAGTCCGGCGCCGGCCGCCAGCAGGACGTGCGCATGCTGGCCATGTATTACAGCGACGCGCTCATGCGCCGGCAGCAGTTCACCGAGGCCCGCAGCGTGCTGGCCGAGATCGACCGGCAGACGCCGGAAACCGGCAGCACGTTTGCCGTGCTGCTCTGGCAGCGCGAAGTGGTGGCGGCGGCGGCCTGCGGCGACCGCGATGACGCCCGCGATCAGGCGCGGCGCGTGGCCGCGGCCCTGCGCCTCGATCCCACCGGGATGGAGGTCATCCGCCGGCGTTTTGCCCGGCTCGGCATCCCCGAGGCGGTGGCCGAGCTCAGTCCCAATCCCGCGGCGGTGAAGCCGTCCGCGCCCAAGAAAAGCTGACGCGTCATGATTCCGCCGCTTCCCCTTTTCGCTCATCCCTCCCGCCGGCCAACGCTTTCCGTTTTGGCCCGGGCCGGAGCGCGGGTTTTGTCACCATTCCGTCACACGATTCCGGCACAGAGCGTTCACGGAAGAGTCACAAAATCGACGGGGAATTGCGACGTTGATCGTTCATTTTCTGCACTGAACGGGGGCGTGTTTGCGGACGGGTCACTCCGATCCGTTTGCGGGAATGCCTCTTTTTCAAAATCAATAACCTCTGCAGTCACAGTGCAAAAAATGAAAACATTCAAACTCATCACGGCGGGCACGATCGCTCTGCTCGCTTGCAGCGCGGCCTCCGCGTTTACGGAGATAACCATCACCGGTTCGACGGCGTTCCGGAATGCGGTTGTCGATTCGTGCAAAAAAATCCTTCAAAACTCCGCCTCGGGAACCGCTGCGGGAACTAACGGCGATTACGTCTGGGGCTCGGTCGGCAACAACCAGCAGCTCTTCGTCGGCACGACCCTCGCCACCCTCGGTGGCGGAGCCGCAAGCCAGCAGGTGGTGATCAAGCTCTCCTGGTCCGGTTCCGCGGGCGGCGTTCAGTCCGTTGCCCAGCAGATCGCTCCCGGTCAGGCCTTCATCATCGACCCGAACGCCGGGATCAACTTCACCCCCGGTCACGGCAATCCGGTCGTCGCTTCGATTGGAGCCGGCCTGAACCTGCAGAATCTGACGAACGCCGGAATTGCAGTTCTCGCGGCCAACCAGACGGACCTCACCACGAAGTGCGATTGCGCCATGTCCGACGCCTACATCGAGTCGACTCCGTACTCCACCGGCGTCGCCCCGAACTTCCCCATCACCTCCCAGGCCGTTGGCATCGTGCCCTTCGTCTGGGTCGGCGGTGGCTACACCACGGACGGCGGCACCACGCTCAACTCCGGCCTCTATCCCGGCGTGAGCAACCTCACGATCGACCAGGCCCAGGAGCTGCTCTCCGGCGGTCTCCAGCTCAGCCAGATCACCGGCAACCCGGCTGACGCCGCCACCGGCGTGTTCTGCGTCGGTCGCGACCACGATTCCGGCACGCGCATCGCGGCGGAATACGACTCGCAGCTGAACGGCGACATCTACTTCGGCGCGACCACGGGTTATTCGACCGTCGTTCTCCAGTACATTCCCAATGGCGGCACCATCAATGGCGACGGCGCTCCCTGGCCGCACACTCCCTATCATCAGTTCGATGCCCAGAGCGCTGGTGCGGCGAATCTCGTCATCTCCGAGCTCGATCCCTGGCCGCTCGAGAACGTCCTCGGCGAACTGCGCGGAGCCCCGCTCACTGCTCCTGGCGACGAAGGCTGGTTTAGCGGCGGCGTGGTCGCGAACACGCTCAAGCGCCCCGGCGACATCAACGGCCTCGTTTCCGGCAACCCGGTCTACGTCATCAGCTACCTCGGCCTGAGCGATTCCTTCAGTGTGAATGGCGCCGCGGTCGGCTACAACTATGTGGACGGCGCCGGCCAGACCGACGTCATCAAGCCCAGCCAGAACGCTCTCCTGTGGCAGGGTGTGTTCCCCGGCACGGCCGCTCATCCGTTCGGTCCTCCCTACGCCAACATCGAAAACGGCGAATACAGTTTCTGGGGTGTCGAGCATTTCGTTCACCTCAAGAGCCTGGCCGGCGTCAAGCTGAGCCTGGCCAACGCGGTTGCCAAGCAGATCACGACCGAGGCCGACTTCGGCGGCACCGGCGACCTGCTCAACAACATGCAAGTCTTCCGTGGCGGCGACGGCGCCCCGATCGTTCCCGGCAATGCCGCCAGCTACACGGAATAATCCTCCCCTCATTGCAGCCTATCAGCTGAAAAACAGAAAATAAAAAATGAAAACCAAATACATCATCTCCGCCCTGCTGGCTATGGCCGGGCTCGTCACCGGGGCGCAGGCTATCCCCTCCTCCTTCCCGGATCTGGTTGTTGGGTTCCAGGACAAGGTCTCCGCGGATAACCTCACCTCGGATTATGAAATCGATCTCGGCAGCATGGCGGGCTACGTCAACCTCGCTCCGAATACGACGATTAATCTGACCTCGACGCTGGGCCTCAACTCCGGCGTCAACCTGTCGAACATCTTCACCTCCAGCTGGAACACCAGCGGGAACGTGACTTGGGCCTCCCTCTCCACGGTCGGCACCAGCGGCACCATCGTTCCGGGCGCCGCCGCCTACACCGATTGGGTGTCCCAGTTCGACAAGGATTACACCGGTCCGCTCAATCCCTCCCTGCCGCCCCCGACCGCGTTGTACACCGTTTCGACTGCCACCTCGATCAAAACCGGTCGTGAAGGCAAGATCGCCGCTCTGTACAGTGGTATCAGCGGTGCGACGGCCACAGGCCTCGGAGCTCATGAGATCAGTATCTCGAGCACGGATGCGAACAGCTACAGCATCTATGCGAACAGCAGCACGAATCAGTTCTCCTCGACGCTCGATTCGGG
>DATJYF010000304.1:0-3381 GCA_035499715.1 Opitutaceae bacterium
CCTGGAGGCCGGAGGAGCCGAGGCGGCGGTAAATCATGTTCATCGGGCGGAAGAGTCTGACAGACCGCGCGGGGAAAGCAAAAAACTTCAGCCGGCCGGCGGCGATTTCAGCCAGTTTTGCGCCGCGGTGACGTCGCCGGCGGTGAGACCGTGGCCGACAGGCTCGGCATGCAGCGCGACCGTGGCACCGCCGGCGCGCAGAAGCGCGGCCAGCCGCGGCGGATGGTCCGGCGGCACGAGCGGATCGGCGGAGCCGCTGGCGATGAGCGCGCGCTTGCCGCGGAGCGAGCCGGGGACCGCCGGCCGGTCGAGCACGACCATGGGCCGGAATAAAATCGCGCCGCCCAGCAAGGCGGGATGAAGCCGCAGCAGGGTCGCGGCGATGTTGGCGCCGTTGGAAAAGCCGACGGCGAGGAGCCGCGCCGGGTCGAGGCGATGATGCGCAGCGGCTTCGGCGAGCCAGCCGGCAAGCTCGCCGGTGCGGCGTACGATCTCGGCCGGATCGAAGACGCCCTCGGCGAGGCGGGCGAAGAAGCGCGCCATTCCGCGTTCACTGACCTTGCCGCGCGGGCTGAGCAGGGCCGCGCCGGGCGAAAGCGTGCGCCCGAGCGGGAGCAGGTCGCGCTCGTTGCCGCCGGTGCCGTGCAGGAGGAGCAGCGGCGGCGCGGCCGGGTCCGCGGCCGGTTGAAACACATGCTGGTAGTCCGCGAGCGGCACGGCGGCTTTCAGTCGAGTTTCGGCAGCGCGATCTCGATTTCCTTGCGATGCGGCTCGAGCCGCGGCGGCAGGGAGAGGCGCGAGCCGAGCTTTTCGACCGGCTCGTCGATGGCGAAACCGGGCGCATCGGTGGCGATCTCGAACAGCACGCCGTTGGGCTCGCGGTAGTAGATCGATTTGAAATAGGCGCGGTCGATGACCGGGCTCACGCCCAGACCGCGTTTTTGCAGCTGTCCGTAGGCCGCCTCCTGGCTGGCGTCATCGGGCGCGCGAAACGCGATGTGGTGAACGGTACCGGCGCCGTTCAAGCCGCGGGGCAGCGCCGGATCGGTCAGCAGATCGACGTAGGTGCCCGGTCCGCCGGCGCCGACGGCATAGCGGACGCGGTGGCGGGATTGGGCAACCAGGCGGTAGCCCATGGTCTCGGTCAGCAGCGCGGCGGTCGCGCCGGCATCGGCCAGCGCCACCGTGGTGCCGTGAAAGCCGCGGATGGCCTGTTCAGGAGGCACGTCGGCGGACGGGGCCGGCGTGCGCGCATCCGTTTCCGCAGTCGCGACCAATTCGAGCCGCAGGCCGTCGGGATCGAAAAACGCAAGCACCTGGTCGGCAAAGCGCGTTTCCGCCGCGGCGGTTTCCACTTTGAGGCGCGCCAGGCGTTCCCGCCAGAAAGGCAACGCCGCCGCCGGGACGGAAAACGCCGTGGCGTAGGCCTGGCCGTGGCCGGGGCGCCCGCGCCGCAGTCCGGCCCAGGGAAAAAATGTCAGGATCGTGCCGGGCGAGCCGGCGTAGTCGCCGTAATAAAGGTGATAGGTGCCGGGATCGTCCTGATTGACGGATTTCTTCACGAAGCGCAGGCCGAGGACGCGCGTGTAGAAATCGAGATTATGTTTGGGATCGCCGGCGATGGCGGTGATGTGGTGCAGGCCGAGCAGGTTCATGGATTTTGCCAATGAACTGCATTTTCTCCGGCGCGCAAATCGCGCGCCGCGCCCACGCCTCACGGGTCGACTTTTTTCAGGCGGGCGATGTGGCGGCCGCCTTCGAATTCGGTGGCGAACCAGGTTCGGACGATCTTGAGCGCCTCGTCCTGCGAAATGGTGCGCTGGCCGATAGCGAGGCAGTTGGCGTCGTTGTGGGCCCGGCTCCAGATTGCGGTTTGTTCGTTCCAGCACAGGCCGCAGCGGACGCCGCGCACGCGGTTGGCGACCATGGCTTCGCCGTTGCCCGACCCGCCGAGGACGATGCCGCGTTCGAATTCCCCGCGCGCCACGGCCTCGGCCACGGGATAGATGTAGTCGGGATAGTCGGAGGGCGGGGTTTCGTGATCGGTGCCGAAATCACGCACGGTGTGGCCCTCGGCGAGGAGCAGGGCCTTGATGGCCTGTTTGTAGGCGAAGCCGGCGTGGTCGGAACCGATGGCGATTGAGAATTTTTTCATGAACGGGCGGGAAACGGTGAGAGGTTGCGGGTGTCGATAGTTGCGTCCACTCTTTCGCCAGCAACTTCTTTCTGCCCCATGAAAACACTCCCGCTTCTGGCTTTGGCGGCGCTGGCTTTCGCCGCTTGTTCCACGGTTGATTCGCGGATTTCGGGCAACCAGTCCCAATTCGACAGCTGGCCGCCGGCCGTGCAGCAGAAAGTGCGGGCCGGGCAGGTGGACATCGGCTTCACCCCGGCGCAGGCCCAGGTGGCGCTGGGCGACCCGGACCGCAAATACACGCGGACCGACGCGCACGGCACGGTCGAAGTCTGGGCCTATCAGGATCACTCGCCGGTTTTCAGCTTCGGCCTCGGCGTCGGCACGTTCAGCCATTCCTCAGCCTACGGCGGCGGGATCGGCGTGACCACCGGCGGCGACCGTTACGATGACAAGCTGCGGGTGATTTTTGCCGAGGGCAAGGTCGTGGCGCTGGAGCGCAGCACGACGAAGTGAACGCTCAGGCGGCGTCGATGACGCGGAGGAAGGCGGACGTGTCGCTGAAATCGGCGAACACGGCGGTGGGTGCGTGGGCGCGCAGCTGCGCGACGGAAAACCTTCCGGTGGCGACGGCGATGGTGTTTGCGCCGATGACCTTGCCGCATTCGATGTCGTTGGGCGTGTCGCCGATGATGAAGACGCCCGCGGGCGGGAACTCGGCGCCGTGGTGCTCGCGCGCGCGGCGCAGTGCATGCGGTCCGAGATCGTTCCGGTGCGCGCTGTCGTCAGCGAAGGCGCCGACCTGGAAATAGTGCCAGACGGCGAATTGCCCGAGCTTGAGGCGCGCGCCGCGCTGAAGATTGCCGGTCAGCAACCCCTGCACCAGATCGGTCCGGTGATGCAGGGTTTCGAGGAGCGAGAGGATGCCGGCATGGAGGCGGGCGCGCGGGTTCGGCATCTCGGCGGCGAGGGCGCGGAGATAGCCTTCGAGATACCGCTGGATGTTTTCCGGCGTCTCGGGCACGCCGTAATGGCGCAGGGCTTCGTGGGCGATCCAGGCGTCGGTGCGGCCGGAATAATCCAGCCAGCTGAGCGTGCCCTCGATGCCGAATTCCGTCCTGAGCGCGGCGACCAGGGCGCGGTCGCCGGCACCGCCGGAAGTGAGCAGCGTGCCGTCTATGTCCCAGAGGATGAGCTTCTTCATGGCAAGGGACAAAATTGCCTGCAGCGGCGGCCGGGGTGCAAGC
>DATJYF010000305.1:0-21049 GCA_035499715.1 Opitutaceae bacterium
GTGAAGGACGACAAAGGCAATCCGGTGCCCGTGCTGGACGCCAATAACAAACCGACCGTCGATGCCAACGGCAAGCCGGTCTATCAGATGCAGGACGCCGCGGATGACAATGGTGTTCCCGTTCCCGCCGACAAGGATGGCAATGCGGTCAGCGATCCCTCCAAGGCCGCCCCCTTCACCATGGATTACACCGGCGCATGGAGCAAGGATTCCAACAACAACGATCAGTTCAACTACCACCCGACGGCCGCATCCGTCGTCGCCCCGCACAAATTCAGCTACGTATTCATCCAGGCCTGCATCGCGATCCTTTGCCTCGTCGGCTTCGAGTCGATCTCCTCGATGGGCGAGGAAGCCAAAAATCCGAAAAAGGACCTGCCGTGGGCGATCCTCCTTTCCCTCACAATCCAGGGAGCCATCTGCTACCTGTTCGAGTATTTTGCCGCCAATTACCTGTTGAACAACGCTTATCCGATGTCGCAGGCGGGCGCTTCCAGCGCGCCAATTGGTGACCTGATGATCCTCACCGGCACCTGGCTCTTTGGCAGTTACAAGGCCGGCAAAGCCTTCATGCTCGTGCAGGCGTTCACCGTCTTCCTCGCTCTGATCGGCACCACGCTGGCCTGCCTGAACACCGGCGCCCGCGTGACCTACGCCATGGGCCGCGATGAGGAAGTGGGCTCTCACTTCGGCATGCTCCACGGCAAGAACCTGACTCCGCATCGGGCCATCTGGACGCTGTGCATTCTCTCGATCGTCATCGGCATCATCACCGTGACGACCTATCTTGGTGGCACTTCACCGGCGGCCTTGGACAAGCACAACATCTGGTACAGCTTTGGCATCTTCAGCACGGACTTCTATCCCAAGGCATGGAACTCCTTCGTCATCGTCACTCTGATCAGCAACTTCGGCACCTTCCTGCTCTACATGACAACCTGCATCGTGGCGATGGTCGCCTTCCGTGAACACCACACCTTCCACGGAATCAAGCATGTGCTCGTTCCAATCTTCGGCTTGCTCGCTAATTTGGTCTGCATGCTGTTCTATCTCATCGGACCGTTTTCGGTTGCAGGCATGAGCTGGCACGAGCCTTACGTCGCCCTGGCTGCGGCAGCAATATGGGGCATCTATGGCTGGATTTACTTCGCCGGCAAGAGCAAGGCCAAGGGCAAAGAGATCATTCTTACACAAAAGCCCGCCACGAGCTGAGTCCGCTTAACATCAGTCAATCCTCAGGCTCCGCTTGCGCTCCGCGCGGCGGAGCCTTTTTATCTGCCTCTCCGCCCCATGCGACTGCGTTACGCCAAGCTTTCCACCGCCGGCCCGGTCCGGCCGATCAACGAAGATTGGATCGACTTCTGGGAACCACAGGATCCGATCGAGCGCGAGAAACGCGGCAGCGTGGCGCTGCTCGCCGATGGCGTCGGCGGCTACGAGCACGGCGAAGTGGCCAGCCGCACCGCGGTCGAGGAGGCGCTGCGGGTGTTTCAATCCGCGCCGCCGGAGACCGCGCCCTATGAGGTGTTGCGGCAGATGTTCACCGCCGCCGCCGGCCGGGTGCACGCGCTGGCTCAGGAAAAGCGCCAGGTCATGGCCACGACCCTGGTGGCGTCAATCTTCCGCAGCCGCACCGTGTTCATCGCCCACGTCGGCGATTCGCGCGCCTACCTCATTCGCCAGAAAACCATCCGCCGCCTCACCGCCGACCACGTGGCCACGGCCCTGCCGGTCAAGCTCGGCCTCATGCTCGAGCGCCAGGCCATGGCCAGCCCCCACCGCAGCGAGCTGACGCGCAGCGTGGGTTCCGAGCCGTTCTGCCAGCCCGATTTCGTCACACAGGAACTGCGGCACGGCGACTTCATCCTGCACTGCACCGACGGACTGCACGCCTTCGTCGTCGACGACGAGCTCTGCGGAATCATCTCCCGCAACCATCCTTACGACGCCTGCAAGGAGCTGGCGGCGCTGGCCGAAAAGCGCGGTGGCGACGACAACATTTCCATGCAGATCCTGGAGGTGCGCGACTGGGAAAAAGTCGGGCAGAATTCCCTCGCGCGCTCCGCCACCAAGTTACCCGGTGGAAAGACCCCCGCAGTCACCACGGCCGGCACCGGCGAGCTCGCCCCCGGCATGCTGCTCGACAACCGCTTCGAACTGACCGACCTCATCGCGCGCAGCAACATGGCCTCCATCTTCAAGGCCAACGATCGCACCACCGGCGGCAGCGTCGCCCTCAAGGTGCCGCTCATGACACTCGAAAGCGACGTCGCCGGCTATGAGCGCTTCCAGCGCGAGGAGGAGATCGGCTCCCGCCTCAGCCACGCCTCCGTTCTCAAGGTCATCAAGGTCGACGGGGCCAAGAGCCGCCCTTATCTGGTGATGGAGTTCCTCGACGGCGAGACGCTCGCCAAGGTGCTGTCCAAGCGCAAGCCCCTGCCCGAGGCCGAGGCCGCGCGCTACGCCAGCCGCATCTGCGACGCGCTCGCTTATCTCCATGCCAACGGCATCGTCCATCGCGACCTCAAGCCGCAAAACATCATGATTTGCCGCGACGGCTCCATCCGCCTTTTCGATTTCGGCATCGCCCGCATCGAAAAGGCGCGCCGGCTGACCTTCGTCGGCTTCTCCCCGGCCATGGGCACGCCGGACTACATGGCGCCCGAGCAGGTGAAGGGCAAACGCGGCGACCACCGCACCGACATCTACAGCCTCGGCGCCATGCTCTATGAAATGGCCACCGGTTCCACGCCCTTCGAGGGCGAAAGCCCCTACGTGATCATGAATGCGCGCGTCACCGGCGATCCCGTCGCGCCGCGCAAGCTGAACCCCAACCTCACGCCCGTGATCGAGGAGATCATCCTCCATGCGCTGGAACGCGACCCGAAGCAGCGCTACCAGTCCGCCGGCGAGATGAAACGCGAACTCGACGATTACGAGCTCGTCCAGCTCACCGAACGGCACCTGCACCTGCGCTCGCCGCAGCCGTGGAAAAGCCGCTGGCGCATGCTGCCGCTGATCGTCGGGATCATCGTCCTGCAGCTCCTCCTCTTTTTGGTGATGTTCCTCTACTTCCGCTCCCGCCATTGATTCGCTCGCGCGGTTGAAGCCGCGCCACCTGCCGTGACATCGCCCGTCATGTCCGACGCCCACACCGCTCTGGACGCGCCCTCCGCCGCACCCGGTCGCTGGAGGGAATACGCCCTTTCCGCCGTCGCGGTGGCGGCCGTCACCGCCGCCTGCCTGCTGCTGCCGGACAGCTATTATCTCTCGGTCGGGTTGATCTACCTGCTCGCCGTGATCCTCCTCTGCCTGCGCGTGGGCCGCGGACCGGTGCTGCTGGCCGGAGTGCTGAGCGCCTGCATCTGGGAATATGTCTTCATTCCGCCCCACTTTTCCTTCGCGATCAATTCCCTCCAGGACAGCCTGCTCTTCGGCACCTACTTCGTCGTTTCCCTCGTCGCCGGACAGCTGATCGCGCGCATCCGTGCCCAGGCCGAAACCGAACGCCTGCGCGAGCAGCGCGCCACCGCGCTCTTCCATCTCACCCGCGCGCTGGCCGAGGCCAAGACGCTCGACGAGGCGGTCTTTGCCGCGCTCCGGCAGGTCGACGGACTTTTTGGCGCGCAAACCTCACTCGCCCTCGCCGGCGAGCCGGGCGCCAGGCTGGTGCCGCACTTTTCCAGCTCGTATGTCCTGGAAGGCGCGGACCTGGCGGCCGCCGAATGGGTTTTTCATCACCACCGCAGCGCCGGCCGCTTTGCCACGAACCGGCCAGACGGCACCGGCTACTACCTGCCGCTCGTGCGCGAGGACCAGGCCATCGGCGTCCTGGGCGTGAAGATGCCGCCCGACGCTGCGCTCAGCTTCAGCCAGCGCGACCTGCTGGACGCTTTCGCCCGACAGCTCGCGCTCAGTGTCGAGCGCGAGCATCTGCGCGCCGCCAGCGAGCGCGAAAAACTGCTTTTGGAATCGGAAAAACTCCACCGGGCGCTGTTCGACAGTGTTTCGCACGAGTTGCGCACGCCGCTGGCGGTGATCAACGCCTCGACCGAAAATATTGCCGAAGGGAACGAGCATTTGCGCGCAGAGCTGCTCAACGAAATCCGCACCGCCGTGCGCCGCCTCAACCGCATGGTCGAAAATCTGCTCGGGCAGAACCGCCTGGAAAGCGGTCTGCTCAAGGCCCGGCTCGACTGGTGCGACGCCGTCGACATCATCAATGCCGCGGTCGAAAGCACGCGCGATGCGCTCGACGGCCATCGGCTGCAGATCGTCGTGCCCGACGACATGCCGCCCGTGCGCGCCGACTTTGCGCTCACCGAACACGTGCTGGCCAACCTTCTGCTCAACGCCGCCCATCATACGCCGCCAGGCACGCCCGTGATCCTGACCGCGGGCGTCGAGGCCGGCGACCGGCGCGTCTTTTTTCAGGTGGCCGATCACGGTCCCGGCTTCTCGCCGGCGGCACGCGAGCGCCTCTTCAAGAAGTTTGCGCGCGACGACACCGTGCGCTCGACCGGCCTCGGCCTCGGCCTCTCCATCGTCCGCGGTTTTGTCGCCGCCCAAGGCGGCGAAGTCGTCGCGGGCGACAACCCCGGCGGCGGCGCACGGATTGCGGTTTACCTTCCGCATTCGCCGCCCAAGGCTGGCGCCCTCCCATGACTCAAGGCCACCGCCTCCGCCTCCTTGTCGTGGACGACGAAGTGCAGATTCGCCGCCTGCTGCGGCTGGCCCTGGAAACGGCGGGCTATGATGTTTACGAAGCCGACGGCGGGCAGCTGGGTTTGAGCGAGGCCGCGGGCGTTCATCCCGACGGCATTGTGCTGGATCTCGGGCTGCCCGACCTGGACGGCCGTGAAGTGCTGCGGCGGCTGCGCGAATGGTCGCAAGTCCCCGTCCTCGTCCTCACCGTGCGCAACAGCGAGGACGACAAGATCGGCGCGCTCGACGCCGGCGCCGACGACTACCTGACCAAGCCGTTCAGCGGCCGGGAGCTGCTGGCCCGCCTGCGCGCAATCCTGCGCCGCGCCCAGCCGGCGGCGGAGGAGACCCTCGTGCAGCTGGGCGACGTCGAAATCGACCTCAGCGCGCGCCTCGTCCGCCGTGCCGGTGCGGAAGTGAAGTTGACGGCGAAGGAATACGATCTGCTCCGCTACCTGGCGCAGCACCGCGGCCGCGTCGTCACCCACCAGCAGATCCTGCGCGAACTGTGGGGCGCCAACGCCGAGGACAACACGCATTATCTGCGCGTCTACATGACCCACCTGCGGCAGAAGCTGGAAGCCGATCCGCGCGCGCCCCGCCTCCTCAAAACCGAGTCCGGCGTGGGCTACCGGCTGATCGAGCCCGCGTGACGGCGCCGGCTACAGCCGGCAGATGAACAGCTCCCGCTCGTAGATCATCTCCTTGGGCAGGCGGTCGTGGAGATCGATGAAAAGCTCCTCCTGGTCGATGATCTCGCGGCGCCAGGCGGCGCGGTCGAACGCCTGCATCGCCTCGAATTTCTCGCGCGAAAAATCCAAGCCGCCCCAATCGAGGTCCTCGTAGCGCGGCATCCAACCGATGGGCGTCTCGCGGCCGAGCGCGTGGCCGCGGGCGCGGTCCACGATCCATTTCAGCACGCGCATGTTTTCGCTGAAGCCGGGCCAGATGAATTTGCCGGACTCGTCCTTGCGGAACCAGTTCACGTGGAAAATGCGCGGCGTTTCGCTGAGCCGCTTCTGCATGCCGATCCAGTGGCGGAGGTAATCGCCCATGTGGTAACCGCAAAACGGCAGCATGGCCATGGGATCGCGGCGGACCTTGCCGAGGCCGTTGCCGGTGGCGGCGGCCGTCATCTCGCTGCCCATGGTTGCGCCGATGTAAACGCCGCTCGACCATTTGAAAGCCTGGTAGACGAGCGGCGTCGTGCCGGCGCGGCGGCCGCCGAAAATGATCGCGCTGATCGGCACGCCTTCGGGCTTTTCCCAGTCGGGATCGATCGTCGGACATTGCGCGGCGGGCGCCGTGAAGCGTGAATTCGGATGCGCGGCCGGCCGGCCGCAGCCGGGTGTCCATTCCCTGCCCTGCCAGTCGGACAGCCGGGGCGGCGGCTCGTCGGTCATGCCTTCCCACCACACGCCGCCCTCGGGCGTGAGCGCGACGTTGGTGAAAATCGTGTTCTTGGCCAGCGCCGCCATCGCGTTGGGATTGGTTTTCATCGACGTGCCGGGCGCCACGCCGAAAAAGCCGGCCTCGGGATTGATCGCGCGCAGACGGCCGCCCGCGTCGGGCTTGATCCAGGCAATGTCATCGCCCACCGTCCAGACCTTCCAGCCCGCATCGGTGAAATGTTTCGGCGGCACCATCATGGCGAAGTTGGTCTTGCCGCAGGCGCTGGGGAAGGCGGCGGAAACGTAGGTTTTTTCGCCCGCCGGGCTCTCGACGCCGAGGATGAGCATGTGCTCGGCCATCCAGCCCTCGTCGCGCGCGAGGTTCGAGGCGATGCGGAGCGCGAAGCATTTCTTGCCGAGCAGGGCGTTGCCGCCGTAGCCCGAGCCGAAGCTCCAGATTTCGCGCGTCTCGGGAAAATGAACGATGTATTTTTCCTGGTGGCACGGCCAGGGCACGTCCGGCTGGCCAGGCTGGAGCGGCGCGCCGACCGAGTGCAGGCACGGCACCACGCGCTTGCCGCCGGCCTTGTCGATCTCGGCGAAAACCGGCAGGCCGATGCGCGCCATGATGCGCATGTTGACCACGACATAGGGCGAATCGGTCAGTTCCACGCCGATCTGCGACATCGGTCCGCCCACCGGCCCCATGCTGAATGGCAGCACGTACATGGTGCGGCCCCGCATGCAGCCGGTGAACAACTCGCGCAGCTTGCGGCGCATCTCGAACGGATCGGCCCAGTTGTTGGTCGGTCCGGCGCCGTCCTTGGAAAGCGAGCAGATGAAGGTGCGGTCCTCGACGCGGGCGACGTCGCTCGGATCGCTCCGCGCATAGAAGCAGCCGGGCCAGAGCTTTTCGTTGAGCTTGATGAACGTGCCGCCGGCGACCATTTGCGCGCACAACGCGTCGCACTCCTCCTGCGATCCATCGACCCAGTGAATGGCGGCGGGCTGGCAAAGGGAGGCCATCTTCTCGACCCAGCGCAAGAGGTGATCATTGGTGCTGAGTGGTCGGGAGGGATTGCGCATTTTCATCGAGAAATGAGGACGGAGGGGCCCCGAGTAAACCGGAAACTCCGCTGTGACGCTGTGTATAAACAGCTTTTTCCTGCGCAAAATTTGTTCCTTTGGCGCAAGCCGGGCTCGCGCCGTCCGCGATTTTCTGTTTTCCCTCATCCGCGATGATAAAGCTTTGCATTTTCGCCGGCACCACGGTCTGCAGCTACATCGGCTGGTATGCCGGCGATGCGCTCGGACTCGGCTTCGGCTGGTCGTTTGCTCTTAGCGGCATCGGCAGCATCGCCGGCGTCATCCTCGGCTGGAAGCTCGGCCGCCGCATCGAACGGTGAGCGGCGTTCACCCGCTGGCCGGCTCGACGTGCACCGAGACGTCGCTGATGGCCAGCGGCGCGCGAAGCAGGGCGTCCTTCACGTCGTGGGCGATTTCATGGCCGCGGCGCACGGTCAGCCCGCCGTCCACCTCGATCTGGATGTCGACGATCAGATTCAGGCCGCTGCGCCGCACGCGGCATTTATCGAGCCCGCGCACCCCCGGGACGCGCAGCGCCACCGCGCGGATTTCTTTTTCCAGCGCCGGCGGTGCGGCGATGTCCATCGCCTCGTCGAGGGCGCGCCGGAAAACCTGCGCGCCGTTGAAGACAATGATGCCGCAGGCGACCAACGCCGCCCAGCCGTCGGCCGCCGCCCAGCGCGGCCCGCCGATCACCGCGATCGAGATGCCGACGAACGCCGCCGCGCTGGTCAGCGCATCCGCGCCCTGATGCCGCGCCTCCGCGCCCAGCGCCGTGCTGCCCGCCGCCCGGCCTGCCGCTTCCATCCGGCGGGAAAACCACAGCTTCACCGCCACGACCACGGCGAGCAGCGGCAGCGTCGCCCAGTGCGGCCCGGAGTGCGGCGTCATGATCTTGTACACCGCGCCCCAGCCGATCCAGGCGGCCGCGGCGAAAATGCCGAGCGCGACCGCCAGCGCCGCCAGCGTGTCGGCCTTGCCGTGGCCGTAGGGATGGTTGGCATCGGGCGGACGCGCCGCCCAGCGCAGGCCGGCCCAGGCCGTGGCCGAGGAAAAAATGTCCAGGACCGACTCCGCGCCGTCGGCGATCAGCACATAGGCGTGACCGAACACGCCGCCGGCGATCTTCACCGCCGCCAGCACGGCGTTGAGTCCGGCGCCGCGCAGCACCAGCCGCGCGCCGCCCGTGGCGCGGCGCTGCGTCTCGACGTGCGGATTGTCAGGTTGGGCCGGCATGGGGGACGAGATTGGCGGACCCGCACGCCGACCTCAACGCACGAATCGCCGGCGCGAGCCGATGCGCCGCCCATCCTCCGTGCGCGGTTGACCTCGCCGCCCGCCCGCGCCACACTGCCCCGGCCATGACCGCTCCGACCAGCAGCTCCCTCTCCGGCGATCCGGTGAAGCAGTTTTCCGTTTACACCGAAAACCGCGTCGGCCGGCTCTTCGACCTCACCACGCTGTTCGCGACGCACAACGTCCACATCATGGCCATCACCACACTTGACACGACCGACAGCGCCATCGTCCGCCTCATCGTCGACGATCCCGACAAGGCCCGCGAGCTCATGGTCAACAACGATTTTCCCTACACCGAGTGCGACATGATCGCGGTCGAGATCGCCGATGAAGCCGAGCTCAAGTCCGTGCTCTCCGTGCTCTTCGAGGTCGAGATCAACATCCACTATGTTTACAGCTTCATCAAGCGCCCCAACGGCAAGTCCGGCCTCGCCCTCAACATCGAGGATGCCGACATTGCGGCCCAGGCGCTGGCCCGACGCGGCATCAAGGTCCTGACCCAGCGCGACATCTCGCGCTGACGGCCTCACCGGCCGTCGTCGCCGACCTTCTTCTCGCCGTCGAGCGCGTAGATCGCGGTCATGTAGCCCTGCTCGAACATCGCGCCCACGTGCAGCGTGCCGCGGAACGAGACCGGCACGTCCATCGTCGGCGGCGCGCCCTGTGGCATTGTCACCACGATCCACTGGTTGACCGCCGGCACAAAACCGTAGCAGCACATCTGCCGGTCGCGCATGAGCAGAAACTGCGTCATGACGCCGTTGTCCTCCTTCACCGGCAGGATGAAACCCGTGACGATGACTTTCTTGCCGTTCAATTTTTTGATGACGTCGGGAATCTGGCTCTCGCCCGTGTCCGGCGGCGCGCCCGGATTGTCGGCCGGGTCGCGGGTGATGAAAGGGAATGCGCCCAGCCGGTCGAAGCCCACCTTGAGATAGCCGTTCACCAACTCCGGCGGAGTGGTCGGCATCGGCGTCACGGGTGGAGCCGGCAACGGGATGATTGTAGGCGCCGTCGTGCCCGCCGCCGCGAGCGCGACGCCCGCGTCGTGTCCCGCGATGAAAATTGCGGCGGCCAGGGAAAAAACGCGGACGGCTTTCATGACAAAAAGTCGTTCCAACATGCACACCCTTCTTGCGGCGTCAAATCCGCCGCAGCGGCCACCGTTCAGCCGATTCACTCCGTCTCATTGCCCTTGGGAAAATTGAAATCGATGCCGGTGAAGACCGTGCCGTCGAGGGTCACGCTTTTGATCACGGCGTCGAACTCCTTCGCGGTCTTCAGCCAGTCGGCCTGCACGGCGAAAAGCGCCGTGTCGCCCACGGTTTCGCCCGTCGCGGAATTTGCCACCGGTTTGAAGACCAGTGTCCGCTCCGCGCCGCCGACTTTCGCCACGACCTCGAACGACGGCATGTCCGAGCGGACGAAGTCCTCCATCTCGTCGTCGAGAAGGTATGCGGAAAGCGTGCCCGCCGCCGGATCGAGCACGAACTCGATGTGATATTCGTCATCCCCGATCGCGACCGGCGTGCCGCCGTGCGGCGGCTGGTCCTTGTGGATCGACACGGCCTCCGGTTTCTTCGCGCAGCCACCGAGCACGAACATCGCGGCCACTATTAGGAAAAGCAGTCCTGTTTTTTTCATGGCCATCATGAAACCGGCGCGAGTGTCTCGGCCACCGGCGTGCGATACGCCTTCACCGCCGGCACCACACCGCCGAGTGCGCAAAGCGCGATCATCCCCGCCGGGCAGAGCCAGAGCACGCGGCCGCCCGCGCCCACGTCGAGCACCACGCCCGTCTGCGCGCGGATCACGCCGGCCACGGCCGTGAACAATATGAAATAAACCGCGAAGCCCACGAGCGCGCCGAGCGCGCCGATGCAGGCCGACTCGCTGACCACCGCGCCGAAAATCGTCCGCCGTCGCGCGCCCAGCGCGCGCAGGATGGCGATGTCGCGCCGCCGTGCGCTCATCGAATTGTAGATGCTGGCGAGCACGCTGGCCGCGGCCACCAGTGCGACCAGATACGCGACAAGCGCGAGCACGCGGTCGAACCAGCCGATTTTGTCGAACAGATCGGCGAGGATCGCCGCGACCGGCCAGGCGAAGGTCAGGCGGTTGCCCTGCCGGTTGTACATCATGTCGAGCAGGAAGCCTGCGGTCGGCGTGCGCAGTTGCACGAGCACGGCGCTCACCTGCGTGGCGTATTTCGGGTCGTGGCCGTTCATCGTCTGCAAGCCGTGCAGCGGAATCCAGACGACACGGTCGGCCGGCGTGTTCGTTGGCTTCAAGATGCCGACGACCGTGTAGAGATCGGTGTGCTGCTCGTTGGGATTGAAATTCAGGCCGTGGAAGGGATGAAACGTGTCGCCCACTTTCAGTCCGAGGCGCGCCGCGGCGAAACTGCCGGCCACGGCCTCCTTCGCGTCCGCCGAGAAAAGCCGGCCGCCGGGCTCGAGCTCGAATTTTTTTCCGGGCGCGATCTCGATGTCGGTGAACATCTCGGTCAGCGCGCCGACGAGCCGGTAGCCGCGCAGGTTGTCGCCCACGGCGATGGGCACGGCCGCCTTCACGAGCGGATGGTGTTTGATGTAGAGGTAGTCCGACTGATCAAGGTTGCCCGGCGAGGCCTCGAGATGGAAAATCGCGTTGAGCACGAGCTGGAGTTTCGAGCCGCGCGCGCCCAGCACCGCGTCGAAGCTGGTGCTCGTGCGCGTGAAAGCCTGCTGCGACTGCGTCTTCACCATCCACACGGTCATGAGCAGGCCGCTGGCAAGCGCGATGCTGCCGGCGGTCACGAGCGTGGAGAGCGCGTGCTGCCGCAACGACCGGTAGATGACGAGCGGCAGGATCATGGCGAGTTGATCTCGGTGAAATTCTGCACGTGTTCGAACTGCGCCAGTGTGGTTTCGTCGTGGCTCACGAGCAGCAGCGCGGCGCCGTTTTCGCGGCAGACCTCGCGGATGAGCGCGAGCGACTCGCCGGCGTGGCGGCGGTCGAGATTGCCGGTGGGCTCGTCGGCCAGGACGAGTTTGGGCCGGTTGGCCAGGGCGCGGGCCACGGCGACACGCTGCTGCTGGCCGGTGGAGAGCTGCCGCGGAAAATGATGCAGCCGATGGCCCAGCCCGACCCGCGCCAGCAGCTCGCGGGCGTGGGCGCGGTCGGCGCCCGGCCCGAAGCTCATGCCGAGCACGACGTTTTCGAGCACGGTGTAGCCCTGCAGCAGGTTGAAGGTCTGGAAAATGTAGCCGAGCTTCTCCGCGCGCAGCCGGTCGCGCCGCGGCTCGCCCGCCGCGGTCATGTCGGCGCCGTCGATTTCAATCCGGCCCGCGTCCGCCGCGAGGATGCCGGCGATCAGGTTCAGAAAAGTGGTCTTGCCCGAGCCGCTTTCGCCGCGGAGCGCGCGCTGTTCGCCCGCCGCCAGGGCGAACGCCTTCACGTCCACCACCGCGGCGCGGCCGCCCTCGGGCGAGGCGAAGGATTTTTTCAAATCGGCGACGACCAGCATGGCGGACAAATTAGGCGTGAAATCACGTCTTGGCCAACCGTTTCCGGCAGGATTCGCCGCCGCGCCCCTCAGGCGCTTTCGCGCGACTCGATGGCCGGCGCCGGCAGCGGCTGGAAGAGCGCGGCCGCCGGCAGGACCACGACGAAGGTCGCACCCTGCCCCGGCTCGCTCTCGCACCAGGCGCGGCCGTTCATGGCCGTGACGAGCTGCCGCACGATGGAAAGGCCGAGGCCGGTGGAACTCTCGCCCGCCGTCGGCTTGGCGCTGCCGCGCACGTACTTCGCAAAAATCCGCTCCTGCTCGTCCGGCCGCACGCCCGGACCCTGGTCGCGCACCTCGAAGCGGACCCGGCCGTTCCATTCGCGCAGCCGGAGCCAGATGGTGCGGTCCGGCGGGGAGAACTTCATCGCGTTGGAAACCAGGTTTTCGATGATCTGCCGCAACGCGTGCGGATCGGCCAGCGCCGGCGGCGTGGCTTCCAGGCCCGAGGTGTCAAAACGGATTTTTTTGCGCTCGGCCGAAGGCGCGAGCGCGTCGAGGACATCGTGCAAAATGGCGCTGCCGCTGACCGCGCTCAAGGCGAGTTTCCGCCCGCCGGCCTCGAGCATCTGGCTGTCGAGCAGGTCGCTCATGAGCTGCATCATCTGCTCGACGTGGGTGCGTATCCGCTCCACCGCTACCTCCGGCTTGATTCCGCCCTGCTGCGCGAGATCGAAGCTGAGCAAAATCGCCGTGAGGGGATTGCGCAGGTCGTGCGCCGCCATGCGCAAAAGCTCGCCCTTTTCCTCGTTGAGCCGGGCGAGACGGTCATGCGAATCCTCCAGCGCCTGCTGCAGGCGCAGGCGCTGCGCCAGCTCGTAGGCGAGACGGCGCGAGCGGGCGATGACGAGCACGACGGCGAACACGCCGCAGACCGCGAGACTGAGGACAATCTTCCACACCAGGTCCCAGCGGACAACGCCGGCGTAGTCGATGCGGATCCAGCGGTTGTTGATCGCCTGCAGATCGGACGGCGTCAGCGAGGCGACGCCTTTCTCGAGAATGCCGACGAGTTCGGGCCAGTCGGGCCGGACGGCGAAGCGCAAGTCAAACGTTCGCGGCATCATGCCGGCGATTTTGAGGTTGGTCAGGCCGCGCGTCTTGATGATGAAGCTGGCGTTGGCGAGATTGGTCACCACCGCCTCGGCCCGGCCGCCGGCCACCAGTTCCATGGCCTCGTCCACCGTGTCGGTGAGCGTGAGCTGCACGCCGGGATACTCGCGCTGCAAATCGAGCGTCGGGGCATAATCCCGAGGCGCGGCGACTTTCCGGCCACTGAGATCCTGGGCCGACCAGAGAAACGGCCCGTCGGTGCGCGTGATGATGACCACGGGAAACGACAGGTAGGGCGCGGTGAAACGAAAAAACGGCGCCCGCTCCGGCGTGCTCGCCGTGCCGCCGAGCACGTCCACGTCGCGTGCCAGCGCCTTCGTGTACAGGTCGCTCCAGGTCGAGGCCGTGACCAGTTCGAAATGAACGCCCAGCCGTTGGGAAATCAGTGCGAGCACGTCGGCGTCGATGCCGCTGATCTCGCCGTTGGACCCGAGGTAGCTGAACGGCGGCCAGGACGGATCGAAGCCCAAGCGGATATGCGGGTGCGCGGCCAGCCAGGTCTGTTCGGCCGGGGTGAGAGTGAGGCCATTCCCGTCCCCATTTTCCGCCCCCGCGGCGGCAGCCTCTAGGGAAAAAATCCCGGCCAGCAGAAATGTCACACACCAAGAGGTGCGAAACACTGTGCAAAGGGTTGGCAAAGTGCGTCCGGGCGACACGTCCGGACGCTAACAGGCGCCCTTCCTCCAGCAAGCCTGATACCGTCCCGCGCTGGGTGTTTCCCCCTATCGCGGACGCGGATTTTTCATCAATTCAACTTCCGCCGCCTTCCGGCCTGATTTTTCCGGTGTATTCAAATTCCACCGTCGCCGCTTCCGGCAAAAATTTTGCAGAAAATTTCCGCCGGCACCGGGATAATTTTCAGCTGGTTTCTTTTTTCCGCGCGCGGCTGCGGCCGGATTTTTTTCCGCCCTCGCCGCCCGGTTTGTCCGCGAACTTCGAGGCCTTGGCGTTGAGCCAGAGCTCATCCTTGGCGTTTTTGTTCAGCCAGAAAATTTCCGCGGCGTGCCCGACGAAGGCCGGTTTTTCGCGCGGCTTTTCCGGGACCTTCAAGCCGGCGGCGGTGAGCGCGGCGAGAAATTCCTCCGGCGTCTTGCCGAGCTCCTCGGCCAGGCGGTCGACCTTGCCGGCGATCGCACCCGTTTTGGTTTCCTTCAGCAGCAGGCGGACCGCGGAGAGCGTTGCATTTTCCGGCGCGGCCGGCGGCAGTGCGGACGCATCGGCGGCGAGCGGCAGCTCGGGCTGTTTGTCCGCGGCGGTTCCGCCGGCCGGCGGCGGGCTTTCGCTGCCGGCGCCCGGCTCCCTCTCCTCCGCCTTTTCGCGAGCGTTGATCCAGGTCTGGCCGCGGCCGTCCTTGTTGAGCCAGTAAACAAAGCCGCCGAGCTCGATTTGCGGCGCCTTTTCCCCGCCGCCGTTGGCCAGCTGCAGGCCGAGCGGCGCCAGCGCCGCCTGCAAATCGTCCTCGCGGCATTTCATGGCGCGGGAAAGAAAACCCAGGCTGCCGGACCAGCCGCCGCGACTCCGGCGCATGATCGGACGCAGCCTGTCGAGCAACTCCAGGCCCTGCGGCAGCGGCGCCGGCGGTTCGGGCTTCGTGTCCGGCATTTCCGCCGCGCCGCCGGCGGCGGGAACCTCGCCCGCTTCCGGGCTCCGGGGCGCGGGATCTTCCGCCGGCTCGGCCCCGACGCGGGTGGCCTGGACCACGCGGAAAACCGGCCGCGGTTTCTCGCGGGTGTTGATGAAAAGCTGCTTCTGGCGGTTGATGTTCACCCAGTAGAGATCGCCGTCGTATTCGACGTAGGCCGGCGGCTCGCTTTCGGCGGCCGGAATCGTGAGGCCGCACTCCTTCAGCGCGCCGAGGAGGTCGTTTTCGAGCATGTCGAATTTTTTCACCAGGTACTCGAGGCTCACGCTCAAGCCGGGCCCGCGCTGGTTGCGGCGCATGTGCGGCCGGATGGCGTCGAAAAAGGTCGGCAGCTCCTCCTCCTCCGGCACGTCAAGGATCTCCTCCTCCTCCGACGCGGTCGGGTCGAGGTCGCGCTCGGTGTCGCGCGGCCGGCGGAAGGTGTCGTCGTGATGCGGCTTGTCGCCGGTTTCGGCGGCGCCGGCCTCGGCCGGCTCGGCGGCGGAGGCGCCGGTCGCGGCCTTGAACTTGGCCTCAAACTCGGCGCGCAATTTCTCCGCCTCGGTGCGCGCGGCCGCGGCGGCCGCGTCCTCCAGCGTCCAGTCGCGCTGGGTCGGACGCCGCGCCAGCCCGGAAAAGGCGAGCACATTGTCCGGCTGCGTGCGAAATTCGATGATTTCCCACTCCTCCTTGCCGAGGTCGTTGAGAAATTTTTCCAGCAGCGCAGGCGTGGCGAAACCGCCCTTGCCGCTGGTGATGACTTTGTATTCCCAGAGGGCCATAAATTTTGGTGCGTAACCGCCAAGGCATCCCACAGGCCCGCCCCCTTGCCGAGACAATTCTTGCGGCCCGCGGGCAATTTGCCAACTTGCACCGCCATGATCATGAAATATCTCTTCGCCTTTTCCGCCGCCGGCCTGGCGGCCGGATTGTGCGCCGATCCCGCCTCCGTTCCGCTCAGCAAGACCAAGGGCGCAAAGCTCTACGCGCAAAGCTGCGCCTCCTGTCACATGGCGGACGGCGCCGGCATTCCCGGCGTCCAGCCCGGGATCGCGGGCAGCCCGGTTGCCGCCGGTGACGCCGCCACCGTGATCAAGCTGATTTTGCAAGGCCCCGCGGCGGTCCTGCCGCCGCCCCGTCCGCATTATGATAATGAGATGCCGGCCTTCGTGAACTGGAGCGATGCCGATGTCGCGGCCGTGTCCACCTACATCCGGCAAAAATTCGCCCACGGGGCCTCGGTCGTCACACCGGAAGAAGTGGCCGCGGTGCGCGCCGCCAAGTGACGCGGCTTCGCGCCCGCGCCGGATTTTTCGTGCCTGTGCCCGCCTTCGGTCGATTCCCGCCTGCGCATGCCGCGCCTTGACCAGCTTCTGGCCGGCCTCGGCTATGGTTCGCGCCGCGAGGTACGCGACCTCATCGCCGCCGGCCGCGTGACCGTGCGTGGCGCGCCGGCGGATGACGCCGGCGGAAAAATTCCTGCGTCCGAGGTGCGCGTGGACGGCGAGCTGCTCGATCATCCCGAAGGCCTCCTGCTCCTGCTCCACAAGCCCGCCGGCCTCGTCTGCTCGCACGATGGACGCGAAGGCCCGAGCGTTTATGACCTGCTGCCGCCGCGCTGGCAGGCGCGCCATCCGCCTGTGACCAGCATCGGCCGGCTCGACAAGGAGACGACCGGGTTGCTGCTGCTCACCGATCAAAGCGCGCTCGTCCACCGCCTCACCTCGCCCAAGCACAAGGTGCCGAAAATTTACGCGGCCGGGCTCGATCGCGCGGTGCCGCCGGCGCGGGCGGCGGAAATTGCCGCGGTTTTCGCCAGCGGCGCGCTGGTCCTGCCGGACGAGAGCAAGCCCTGCTCGCCGGCGGAATTGCGCTGGCGCGACGCGCGCACCGCCGAGCTCGCCCTCACGGAAGGACGCTATCATCAGGTCCGGCGCATGTTCGCAAGCCAGGGCTGCACCGTGGTGACCTTGCACCGCGAACGCTTCGGCCCGCTCGAGCTCGGCGGCCTCGCCGCCGGCGACTGGCGCGAGCTGCCGCTGGATGTTTTTGCCGCGGCGGAATGAACGGGCCGCGGGAAAACGGAGGATCAACCCGGCCCGGTTGATGAAAACCGCCGGCGCGACGCGAAACCTTGACAGGCGGCGCGCGTCCGGCTTTGCTACAGTCATCTCATGAACCTCGCCGGCAAAATGCTTCGCGGCTGCCTCCACGGCTCAAAATCCTCCGTGGTCGCCGTCGTCGTCATTTCCCGCCCACCGCGAGGGGAGTGAGTCCCATCACTTTGCCCCTCCGGTGCCCACCGGAGGGTTTTTTATATCCCACCGGTGAAGTAGCGGAGACGGGCAACCAACCCGTCATCACCATGAATTACAGCCGCCATTATTCACCTCCCGGTCGGGCCCCTCGCCCGCCGTTCTTGTCTGCGTTTGGAAATCTGCCGCCGTTTCTGCAGGAATCCGGCAGCACCGCCAGCCATGATCTGCTCGTGCTCAATGCGCGGCCCGATCTCACGCTGAACGCCCGCGAGGCGGCGTCCGAGGAGGATGACGATCCGGCTTTCGAGGAAGTCCGCTCGACCACGGCGTTTCTCCAGCGCTGCTTTGCCGGCTTTCAAATCTGACCGCCGCGTTTTCGCCGCGCGTCAGCCGGAAGCCGTCCCTGCCCGCTCTGGCGGGCCCCGGGCGGATTTCGGCACCGGCCGTTTGCCTTCGCGCCGCAGGCTCGTTTGTTTTAATTAGGCACCTAATTATTTCCTTGCCAGCGGGGCGAAAGCCTAGATGGTTAGCCTCCTAACTAATTCTTCCATGACTCCTCCCGCCACCGCCAACGCTCCGTCCGCCCCGGAGCCGCCCGCCGCCCATTCCGCGCCGGCGCCCGCACACAAGCGGGCTCCGTCCCATTCCGCCCGGAACGGCCGGTCGCGCAAAATTGTTTTCGGCGTCCTCGCCACTCTGGCCGTTGGCACGGGGGTCTTCTTCGGCCTCCGGCATCTGCGCTATGCCCTCACCCATGAGGACACCGACGACGCCCAGGTGCAGGGCCACATCAGCCCCGTGCTGCCGCGCGTGTCCGGTTATGTCGCCCGGGTGCTGGTGAACGACAATCAGCGCGTCGCCGCCGGCCAGCCGCTGGTGGAGATCGATCCCGCCGAGCTTGATCTGCGCATCGCCGGCGCCGAGGCCGCGCGGCAAAACGCCGGGGCCGCGCTGGCCAACGCCCGCGCCGCCGCGGAGGTCGCCGCCGCCAACGTCGAAACCGCGCGTGTCCTGCGCGACAAGACCGCCGACGATCTCGCCCGCGACAAAAAACTTTTTGCCGGCAATGCCATCACCGACCGTCAGCTGGCCGATTCACAGGCCGCGGCCGACCAGGCCGCCGCCCAGTTCGCCGCCCAGACCAAGCAGGCCGCGGCCGCACAGACCCAGGTCGGCGTCAGCGAGACCCTCGTCGGCCAGCGCCGCGCCGAGCTCGATCTCGCCAAGCTGCAGCGTTCCTACGCGACCGTGACCGCGCCCATCGCCGGCCTGGTCTCAATCAAGAATGTCGAGCCCGGCCAGTTCGTGCAGGCCGGTCAGACGCTGCTCGCCATCACCGACGACTCCGACGTGTGGGTCGTGGCCAATTTCAAGGAAACCCAGCTCACGGATCTCCGCGCCGGCCAGCCGGTCGAAATCACCGCCGACAGCTATCCCGACGTGGTTTTCCACGGCAAAGTCGACTCGATCGCCGGCGCCACGGGAGCGCGCTTCGCCCTCCTGCCGCCCGACAACGCCACCGGCAACTTCGTCAAGGTCACCCAGCGCCTGCCGGTGAAAATTGTCCTGACCGATCCGCCCGATCCGGAACATCCGCTCCGCCCCGGCATGAGTGTCGAGCCTTCTGTGCGGGTGAAAAACTGAACCGCGGGCGCGGTGCGCCGCCGCGCCCGGAGAATCATTTTCCGCCATGCCCGAACACGGCTTCCGCAAGTTCATCGTCACGCTCACGGTGATTTCCGCCGCGATCATCGAGCTCATCGACATTTCGATCGTCAACGTGGCGCTGCCCGACATGAGCGGCAACCTCGGCGCCACCATCGACGACGTGGCCTGGGTCGTGACCTCCTATGCCATCGCCAACGTCATCATCATTCCGATGACGAGCTTTCTCGCCGCGCGCTTCGGCCGGCGGCGCTATTACATCGGCTCGATTCTGCTTTTCACCCTCGCGTCCGCGCTCTGCGGGCAGGCGCACAACATCTGGGAGCTGGTGGCATTCCGCTTCCTTCAGGGCATCGGCGGCGGCGCGCTGCTCTCGACCTCGCAGGCGATCCTCTTCGAGACGTTCACCATTCAGGAACGCGGCATCGCCGCGGCGCTTTTCGGCCTGGGGGTGTTCATCGGCCCGACCGTCGGCCCGACCGTCGGCGGCTGGATCATCGACAGCTATTCCTGGCGGTGGATCTTCTACATCAATCTGCCCATCGGCGCCGCCGCCGCGCTGTTGTCCTATCTCTACGTGCGCGAGCCGGCCCACGCACGCCGGGCGGACAAGATCGACTGGCCGGGCATCGGCCTGCTCGTTGCCGGGCTGGGCTCGCTGCAAACCGTGCTCGAACGCGGCGAGACCGAGGACTGGTTCTCCACCCGCTACATCGTCGTGCTCGCGGTCGTCTCCGCAATCTCGCTGGTCGCCTTCGTGGCGCATGAGCTGACCACCGAGCATCCCGTGGTCGATTTGCGCGTGCTGCGCAGCCGCTCCCTCGCGGTCTGCGCGATGCTGACGTTTGTGATGGGCTTCGTGTTGTTCGCCTCGGTGTTCATCGTGCCGGTGTTTACGCAGCGGCTGCTCGGCTTCACCGCGCTGCAGACCGGCATGCTGTTTTTGCCCGGCGCCGCCGTGTCGGTCTTTGTCCTGCCGGCGACCGGACGCCTGCTGGCCAAAGGCATGCCGGCCCAGTATTTCGTCGTCAGCGGCTTTCTCGGCGTGACCGCGTTCACCTACAGCCTCTCGCTGCAGAATCTCAACTCCGGCGCGGACGACTTCTTCTGGCCGATCATTCTGCGGGCCGTCGCCCTCGGCTTGATGATCGCGCCGCTGACGCAGCTCGCCGTGTCCGGCCTGCCGCCCCGCGACATCCCCCAGGGCGTGGCTCTCAACAACATGATGCGCCAGGTCGGCGGCGCGTTCGGCATCGCGCTCATGAACACCTATGTGACGGAACGGGCCGCCGTGCACCGCACCGGGCTCGTGTCGCATCTCGTCGCCAGCGATCCCGCCACCCAGGCACGCCTGCATCAGATCACCGCCGCGCTCCAGGCCAGGGGCTTTCCCCTCCTTGCCGCCCAACACCGCGCCCTGGCCGCGCTCGACGCCATGGTCAACCAGCAGTCGGCGCTGCTCGCTTACCTGGACACTTTCAAATTCATTTCGTTCTTTTGCCTGCTTTGTCTTCCGCTCATCGTCCTCATCGGCCGGCCGAGGTCGCTGACGGTCGCAGCCGAGGCCGCCGCCAAGGCCCATTAACATCGATCCCCTTTCATCATGATGAAAACTCGCCTGTTTCTCACCCTTGCCGGCCTGACTGTGGCGCGCCTCGCGCCCGCGGCTTTGGCCGACGACGCCCCCGCGCCGTCCGGACCGCTCACCCTGCAGGCCGCCGTCGCCGCCGTGCTCGACCGCTATCCCTCCATCGAGGCCGCCAACGCCGCGATCGAGGCGGCGCAGGCGCGCACCGAACAGAGCCAGTCCGTCCGCCTGCCGCAGCTCGGCGCCTCCGCCGGCTACCAGTTCACGAGCCCGCGCATCTTCATCAGCTTCGGACCGACGAGCTTTTATCAAAATGCGGAGGATTCCTACGACGCGCGTCTCACGCTGCACCAGCTGGTGAGCGATTTCGGCCGCACCCGGGCGGCGATCGACGCCGCCCGCGCGGGCGAACGCTCGGCCGCGGACACGCTCGAGCAGACGCGCCAGCAGCTCGGCTACGCCACGATCCAGGATTTTTATGCGGTCATCCTGCTGCGGCAGTCCGTCGCCGTGGCCGATGAGGAGATCCGCGCGCTGCAGGAGGCGCTTCGCGTCGCCCAGAATAAATTCACCAACGGCACCGCGACCAAGTTCGACGTGCTCACCACCCAGGTCCGGCTGGCCAACGCCGAGAACAACCGCACCGACACTCTCGCCGCGCTGCACAAGCAGGAGGCGTTGCTGCGGCAGCTGCTCGGCCTCGAGGCCGCCACTCCGCTCGATCTCACCGGCGAATTCGCGGCCCAGCCCGGCCTGCCTGATCTTTCCGCCACGCTG
>DATJYF010000306.1:0-7449 GCA_035499715.1 Opitutaceae bacterium
TGTCGCGCATGCGCCCGAGGTAGAGGGCGAGCATGGCGCCGACGAGCAGCTGCGAGGTGAAGGCCTTGGTCGAGGCGACGCCGATCTCGGGGCCGACGTGCTGGTAGACGCCGCCGTCGGCCTCGCGGGCGATGGTGGAGCCGACGACATTGTTGATCGCGAGGACCTTGTAACCCTTGCGCTTGGCCTCGCGCATGGCCGCGAGGGTGTCGATGGTCTCGCCGGACTGGCTGATGGTGAAGAAGAGCGTGTTGTTGCCGAGCGGCATGTTCCGGTAGCGGAACTCCGAGGCGTAGTCGACCTCGACCGGCACGCGGGCGAAGCGCTCGACGAGGTGCTCGGCCACGAGGCTGGCGTGCCAGGCCGAGCCGCAGGCGCAGAAGACGAAGCGGTCGATCTGGCGGAACTCCGCCGGCGTGAGATTCAAGCCGCCGAAGTTGGCCGTGCTGCCGTCCTCGCTGAAGCGGCCGCGCATGGTGTTTTCGAGCGCCTGCGGCTGCTCGAAAATCTCCTTTTCCATGAAGTGGGCGTAGCCGCCGAGCTCCGCGTCCTCGATCGACCAGGTGATTTTGTCCACCACCGGCGAAACGTCGGCCTGGTCGAGCGTGGTGATGGAAAAATTGCGCGGGGTGACATGGACGAGTTCGCCGTCCTTGAGATAGACGACGTTCTGGGTGCGGCTGATGAGCGCGGCGGCATCGCTGGCCAGGATGTGCTCGCCGTCGCCGACGCCGAGGATGAGCGGCGAGCCCTTGCGGGCGCCGACGATTTCGTCCGGCGCGTCGAGGCAGAGCGCGGCGATGCCATAGGTGCCCTCAACGTGGCGCAGCGTCTTGCGCACGCTCTCGAGGAAGCGGCTGTGGCCGCTGTCGCCGGCCGGCTCCTTGGCGTAGTGATAGGCGATGAGGTTGCACAGGACCTCGGTGTCGGTCTCGGACTTGAAGGTGTAGCCCTTGCCGAGGAGGAATTTTTTGATGGCGGCGTAGTTTTCGATCACACCGTTGTGGATGAGCGCCAGCCGGCCGTCGCTGCTGAGGTGGGGGTGGGCGTTGGCGTCAGTCACGCCGCCGTGCGTGGCCCAGCGCGTGTGGCTGATGCCCGTGGTGCCGGCGAGCCGGTGTTGCGCCGTCGCCTTCACCAGATTGTCCACGCGGCCGATCTTTTTGACCACGTCGATCCGGCCGTGGTCCTGCACGGCCAGGCCGGCGGAATCATAGCCGCGATATTCCAGGCGCTTCAGGCCCTCGAGTAGAATGCCCGCTGCGCGCTGTTTGCCGACGTATCCGACGATGCCACACATATTTTCCTCTTTTGTCTCGCGAAACTACGCGGGTCGGCAAACTTGGTGCAAGCTCGCAAGCCAAGTATTTGTCGCATCATGAACCCCACCAAACGTGTTCTCGCCGTCATCATGGGTGGAGGCCGCGGCACGCGCCTTTATCCGCTCACGCAGGAGCGCTGCAAGCCCGCGGTCCCGCTCGCGGGCAAGTACCGCCTCGTCGACATCCCCATCAGCAACTGCCTGAACAGCGACATCAACCGCATCTTCCTGCTCACCCAGTTCAACACCGCCTCTCTTCACCGCCACGTCCAGACCGCCTTCCGTTTCGATCCCTTCGGCGGCGGCTTCGTCGACATCCTTGCCGCCGAGCAGACGGAGAAGAGCGAAAACTGGTACCAGGGCACGGCCGACGCCGTCCGCCGCAACCTCATTCACTTCCGGACCTTTCCGCACGACCTCGTGCTGATCCTTTCCGGCGACCAGCTCTACCGGATGGATTTCCGCCAGATCCTCGAGCAGCACGTCGCGACCGGCGCCGACGTCACGGTCGCGGCCAAGCCCGTTCCGGTCTCGTCCGTCGAGGGCCTCGGCCTCATGCGCGTGGCCGACGATCTCTCCATTTCGCAGTTTGTCGAGAAGCCGAAGGATCCCGCCGTCATTGCCGGCCTCATGCTCAGCGAGAAACTCGAGCGCCGCCTGACCACGACCCCGGCCGGCGAGAAATACTGCCTCGCCTCGATGGGCATCTACGTCTTCAACCGCGCCACGCTTGCTGGTGCGCTCGACAACGCCATGACCGATTTCGGCCGCGAGGTCATCCCCAACCTGCTCGGGCGCGCCCGCCTTTTCGCCCACATCTTCGAAGGCTACTGGGAGGACATCGGCACGGTGCGCGCCTTTTTCGAGGCCAACCTCGCCCTCGCACAGGCGCTTCCGCCCTTCAATTTCTTCCACGCCACCGCGCCCGTCTACACCGCGCTGCATTTTCTGCCTCCGGCCAAGATCAACCGCTGCGACCTCGACTACGTCATTGTCGGCGACGGCTCCATTCTCACCGACAGCGCGCTCAAGCGCTGCGTCATCGGCAGCCGCTCGTTCCTGGGCGAGGGCGCGAACTTCGAGGACGTCGTCATGATGGGCGCCGACTCCTACCAGACCGAGGACGAACTCAAGGCCGACACCGACGCCGGCCGTCCGCACATCGGCCTCGGCCGGAATTGCCACATCCGCAAGACGATCATCGACAAGAACGCGCGCATCGGCGACAACGTGAAACTTTCCCCCGAGGGCAAGCCCGACGGCACCTACGCCCACGGCATCGTCATCCGCGACGGCGTCCTCGTCGTGCCCAAGGGAGCGGTCGTCCCCAGCGGCGCGGTGGTGTGAGGCCGGCCCCGCCGGCGCGAAATCATTTCACCGTTTCCAGCGGCCGGCCCCGCCGCGCGATCAGCACCGCGCCGGCGGCGATCATGAAGAGCGAATAAAACGTCCCGCGGCTCAGGCCGAAGATGAGCGAGATGCCCTCGTCCGGCTCGCGAAAAATCTCGCAGAAAATGCGCACCAGCGCGTAGCCGACGAGAAATTCGCCGGCCAGCCGGCCCGGCCGGGTGCGCGCCACGTCGGTTTTCCAAAAACGCCACTGCAGGTAGGCGAAGAGGAGCAGGCCCTCGAGCGCCGCCTCGTAAAGCTGCGACGGATGCCGTGGCGGGATTTCCGCCAGCGGCTTGCCTGGCGCACTGAGCGGAAAAATCATCGCCCACGGCACGTAGGAAATTTTTCCCCACAGCTCGCCGTTGATGAAGTTGGCGATGCGGCCGAAAAACAGCCCGGCCGGCGCGACCGACACGATGAGGTCGCCGAGGTGGGGGAATGGAATTTTGTTTGCCCGCGCGAACCACGCCAGCGCCACGGCCACGCCGATCATGCCGCCGTGGCTGGCCATGCCGCCTTCCCACACGCGGAAAATCGCGAGCGGATCGTGCGCCAGCGTGCCGGAACCGTAGAGCAGAAAATATCCCAGCCGGCCGCCGATGAGCACGCCGAGCACGACCGCTGTCATGAGATCGGGGACCTTGGCCGCCGGCACAAGCGAGCGCCCGGCGCGCGCGTAGCGCCAGAGCAGCCAGCCGCCGGTCAGAAAGCCGAGGATGTAAGCCAGACCGTAATAGCGGATGCCGAAATTGTCCGAGAAACGGATGAGGAACGGACTGAATTGATCGATAATATAAGCCAGCGGCACCATGGAATCAGGATTTGGCCGGCGGCGGGAACGGCGTGGTCGGCACGTTTTCACCCGGCCGGCGCGGGCGCGCCTGCTTTTGCAGCCGGGCGCGCGCCAGCTCGCGCATGTCCACCGCCACGTCGTCCTTCTCGAAAATCTCGCGGCCGAGCAGGTGCTCCATCACGTCCTCCATCGTCACCACGCCGGCGGTCGAGCCGAACTCGTCCACCACCACGAGCATCTGCTGGTGCGTCTTGAGGAAGACCTGCAGGGCGTTGCCCACCGTGACGGTCTCGGGGATGAAGTGAACCTCCTGCATGATTTTTTCGACCAGCTCGAAATCCTGGTCGTTGGCCTTGGCCTTGAGCAGGTCGCGCCGGCGCACCAAGCCGGCGATGTCGTCGAGGTTCTTGCCGTAAACCGGCATCCGCCCGAAGGGCAGATTGGGAAACTCCTGGAAGATCTCGCCGACCGTGGCATTGCGGCGCAGCGCGGTCACGACCGTGCGCGGCGTCATGATCTCGCTCACCCGCACGTCGTCGAGCGAGAGGGCGTTGGCGATGATGTTTGATTCGCTCTTCGTCAGCGTGCCCTCCTCGGCGCCGCGCTCGGCCAGGAGGATGATCTCCTCGTCGGACTTGGGGGCGGTGGGCGGCGAGCGGACGACGGCGCGCACGACCAAGTTGCACAGGAACGTCACCGGGCTGAGGGTGCGACGCAGCGCCGCGAGCGGAATGACCACGATCGGCTGCAGCCTCCGCCGGTAGGCCACGCCGACGTTTTTCGGGATCACCTCGGAAAAGACCAGCATCACGATCGTCAGCCCGGCGACGATGAGCCCGAGCCGGAGGTCGCCAAACTGCCGCGCCGCCAGCACGCCGACGAGCACGGAGCCGAGGGTCGTGACGATGGTGTTGAGGGCGAGCAGCGCGGCGAGCGTCTCGTCGAGCCCGGTGCGCAGCTTTTCCAGCTGCTGGCCGCGGAGCGGCGCGGTCCGTTTCAGCGCCTCGATTTCCGCCGTGGTCGTGCTCAGCACCAGCGCCTCGAACAGCGAGCAGGCGGCCGAGATCGCGAGCGTGGCGAGGATCGTGACAATGAGCCAGAACATCGCCGCCAGTCTTGGCCCGCGGCGGCTCTTGGCGAACCGAAAAATGCGGGCCCAAAAGTCCTTGCCTGCGCGCCCCGGCCGCGCGCAGTCTGCGCGGCATGAGCGAATTGAAATGCACGCCGCTGCGCGCCTTCCACGTGGCCCACGGCGGCCGGATGGTCGACTTCGCCGGTTGGGAAATGCCGGTGCAGTACAAAAGCATTCTCGCCGAACACCTCGCGGTGCGCCGCGCCGCCGGCCTTTTCGACGTCAGCCACATGGGCGAGTTCGACGTGCGCGGGCCGGACGCGGAGAAATTTCTGGATCGGCTCGTGACCAACGATGTGGCCAGGCTTTTTCCCGGCCGCGTGCTCTACACGCCGATGTGCTATCCGCATGGCGGGGTGGTGGACGATCTGCTCGTCTACATGCGCGGCCCGCGGGATTTTTTCCTCTGCATCAACGCCGGCAACATCGACAAGGACCTCGCCTGGCTCTTCGAACAGGCCGCGACCTTCAACGTCACCATCTCCAACCGCTCCGCCGACTACGCGCTGCTCGCGCTGCAGGGCCCGCGCGCCGCGGCCATTCTCCAGCCGCTCGCCTCGGTCCCGCTCGCCGGCGTCAAATACTACCATTTCACCGCCGGCGTGGTCGGCGACGTCACCTGCCTGATCTCCCGCACCGGCTACACCGGCGAGGACGGATTCGAGCTTTATCACGCCGCCGACGAGGCGGAGAAACTCGCCAACGCGCTGCTCGCCGCCGGGGCGCCGCACGGCCTCGAACTCACCGGCCTGGGCGCCCGCGACAGCCTCCGCCTCGAAGCCGGCTATCCGCTCTACGGCCACGAAATCACCCAGGAGATTTCACCGCTCACCGCCGGGCTCGGCTGGACGGTGAAGCTCGACAAGGGCGCGGACTTCATCGGTCGCGCCGCGCTTCTCGCCGAAAAGCAGAACGGTGCGCCGAAAAAAATCATCTTTTTCCGTACCGGCGACCGCCGCATCGTCCGCGCCGACACGCCCGTGCTCGATCCGGCGGGCGAGCCCGTCGGCCGGGTCGTTTCCGGCACGCTTTCGCCCGTGCTCAACGAAGCCATCGGGTCCGCCCTGGTCGACACCGCCGCGGCTGCGTCACCGCTTGCCGTGGACGTCCGCGGCACGAAAATCGGGTTGCGTCCGGTCAAGCCGCCGTTCGTCGAACTGAGGAAAAACGGCTGAAAATGTCTGAAACGAAATCGATCGGGCACGGCCACGGATGTCACGAACAAACCCGGATGAATACGGGACAATCTCCCTTTTGTCATTCTGAGCGAAGCGAAGAATCCAGTTTGAATTCGACTCGCCGGACAATATTGGATTCTTCGCTTCGCTCAGAATGACAATCATCCTATCCGTGTAATCCGTGGTCGAGAATTTTATGAGCAACGTTCCCGCTGATTTGAAATATGCCAAGTCCCACGAATGGCTGAAGCCCGCCGGCGACGGCACCGCGACGGTCGGCATCACCGACTACGCGCAAAATTCGCTCGGCGATATCACCTATGTGCAGCTGCCCAAGGTCGGCGAGACCTTTGCGGCCGGCGCCATTTTTGGCGTGGTTGAAAGCGTCAAAGCCGCGAGCGATCTCTATGCGCCCGTCGCCGGCACGGTCGTGGCGGTGAACGACGCGCTCAGCCAGGCGCCCGAGACGGTGAACCAGTCGCCCTACGACGCCGGCTGGATGCTCAAGCTCAAGCTGGCCAACCCCGTCGAGTTGCAGGACCTGCTTTCGCCGGCCGACTACGGCAAGCTCGCCGGCTGAACCCGACCGGCTTTTCCCATGGCGCGCCCCCGCGTCTTTTTTTTCGGACGAGGCACGGCGGCGGTTTGCGCGGCCTTGGCGCTCGGCCTCGGGCCGGCCCTGCCGCCGGCGGCGCGCGCCACCATCGTCGGCCTCAACCAGATCGTCACGCCGGAAATCCAGCCTGCCGGCGTGTTCGGGCTTAGCGTCCAACTCGAGCATCCGGCCCTCGGCAACAGCCGGCAGGTCCAGGCCGAGCTCGGCCTCACGCCGCGATTCGAGCTGGCCTGGTTCCAGGGCGTGACTCCCGGCGAGGGTTTGTTTGGCACGGAATTCAATCTGCTCCAGCAGGGACCGCACCTGCTCACCGCCGGCCTCATCAACTGGTCCACGCGCGGTGGCGATCCCCAGCCGGTTTTGGAATACGGCTATTACACCGACACCGATCATTTTGTCGCGGGGGCCATCTATGCCAATGAGCAGGCCGAGGCGCTGCTCGGCTACCGGCGGCAGCTCTCGGAAAAGATCCAGCTCTCCGCCGACTTCCAATCCGGTTCGGCCAATTCCACGACCTTCGGCGCGGTTTATAATTTCACCCCCGCGCTTTCGATCAACCCGGCCGTTTATTGGACGAATTCCCACCCCCATCATACTTTCGGCTACGTCGTGGTGACGTGGAACATCACGGTCTGGAAATAGCTCCGTCGCCCGGTCCCGTTTCACGGTCGTGACATCTGTGACGTCTGGGTGAAAGACCCCATTGCCGCGTCATCGACAAAAAATTCCGGCGCGCCAATCTGCTTTCGGTAGCAGTGAGTGTGAAATTTTTAACTGCCGGTCACGGCAGTTCTCAGAGGTAAAATGAAACTCCCGGCCTTGGGTCGGGAGTTTCATCTTTTTGCCGCCGCCGCTTTGCGCTGGCGAACGCCGGACGCGGTCCGCGCTTAACTTTTTTGCGCGGTGATCGGCCGCCGGAAATGGCGGCCCGGCTCGCACCGGCCGCTGGGTGTAAGACCTCACCGCGGCAAAGTAGACAACCGCCGGCGGTCTCTTCACCCTCGCCGCCGCTCAAGC
>DATJYF010000307.1:0-4009 GCA_035499715.1 Opitutaceae bacterium
TGATCTAACGAAATGCTAAGAATTACAGTGCCCCAGATTCCACAAAGTAAGCTCCCTGCGGTTAGAATTGCGATCGGGCCAGCATCACCTGCCCACCCATCGCATAAATGTGGAAATACAATGCTTAACGCAAAAAAGAGCGCGAAGACAACGAGGAACAAACCGACTAGAAACGCGCTGATGGTAACCATGACAGATTGAGGGCTCCTCCTTTGTCGCATTCTTATTTATCTACATAATGCGGCCTTGCAAGGGTGGAAGTGGTTCGAGGCTGACTAAGGTGTGCCAAAATCATGGTCAGACATTTTGTCATTCTGAGCGTAGCGAAGAATCCAGAGTGTCTCTGCAAACGGAATCACATTGGATTCTTCGCTACGCTCAGAATGACGATCATTCAATATTGAGCCATCCTTCGCTAAGGTCCCGCCAAAGCGGATTTTCTTTCTGGATCAAATCGATCTTCTTGCGCCGCAGCCAGCCTTTGAGCTCCTTCTCGCGATCTATCGCACCGGCTACATCGCGAAATTCCTCGAAATAGACGAGACGATTCAGGCCATAGCGTTTGGTGAATCCGTCGAGGGCCCTGGTCTTGTGCTGCCAGACGCGGCGGTCGATTGAATTGGTCACGCCGATATAAAGTGTGCCGTGTGGTTTATTTGTCAGAATGTAAACCCAGTAGCTTTTATGGGCCGGTGGCATGGCCTATTTTCCTACCATTCTGGGCATAGCAAGAATTTTAAGATGGCATCGGCAAAACGATGCCCAACTGGATTCTTCGCTTCGCTCAGAATGACGAAAGATTTTTGACTGCTTCTCCAAAATCGTGCCGGTGATCATTCCTCCGGCGGGAGGTCGTGGAGCTTCAATTCGGGATTTTTTTCCAGAAAATAGCGCTGCGTCCAGTCGTTGGGAAAAAACACCACCGGACGTTCGTGCGAATCGGCGCCGAGGCTGACGCCGGTGGCAAGGATGAGCGACGACGGATTTTGCAGCGACGGGAGCGGCTCGAGCCACTTGAGAATCTGCCACGGGGCGTTCTCCAGGCGCGAGTCGGCGCCGTATTCGCTTTTCAGCCGGTACTGCACGACTTCGAATTGGAGCGGACCGACGGCGGCGAGGAGCGCGGCGCCCGGCGGCGCATTTCGCGCGGTGAACGACTGGACGACGCCTTCCTGCAGGAGCTGCTCGAGTCCGGCGCGGTATTTTTTCGCGTCGGAGGGATTGGGATTGAACAGATAAACGAAAACCTCCGGCGGAAAGCGCGGGATTTCGTTGAAAAGAATGCCGCGGTCATCGGTCAGCGTGTCGCCGATGCCAAAGGAGTCGTGGCCGACCAGGCCGATGACATCGCCGGGCCAGGCTTCGTCGACCGTTTCGCGTTCCTGGCCGAAGAGCTTGTGCGAGGAGGAGAGGCGGACGGTGCGGCCGGTGCGCGGGTGGAGGACGGACATATCGCGGACAAAATGGCCGGAGCAGACGCGGAGGAAGGCGATGCGGTCGCGGTGCTTCGGATCCATGTTGGCCTGGATCTTGAAGATGAAGCCGGAGAATTTTTCGGCTTCGACGGGCACGATCGCGCCGTTGGCCGCGTTGTGGCGCGGCTGGGGCGGGACGGAGTCGCGGAGAAAACCGTCGAGCAGGAGCTGCACGCCGAAATTGTTCACGGCGGAGCCGAAATAAACCGGCGTCTGTTTGCCGGCGTGGACGGCGGCGAGGTCGAACGGATGGCCGGCGCCGTCGAGCATGGCGAGCTGCTCGGTGGCCTCGGCATGGGCGGTTTCGTCGAGTTTTTCGCGGACGGCCGGATCGTCGAGGGTGGTGACGTTGACCGGTGCGCGGTAGGCACCGCCGGGCACGCGCTCGAACAGGTTCACGGCGCGGGTGCGGCGGTCGAAGACGCCGCGGAAGGTCGGGCCGTTACCGAGCGGCCAGACCACGGGCGAGGCCTGGAGGCCGAGGACGGACTCGAGTTCGTCGAGCAGCTCGAGCGGGTTGCGCGTCGGCCGGTCGCACTTGTTCATGAAGGTGAAGATGGGCACGCCGCGGCGGCGGCAGACCTCGAAGAGCTTGCGCGTCTGGGCCTCGATGCCCTTGGCCGCGTCGATGACCATGAGCGCGGCGTCGACGGCGGTGAGGACGCGGTAGGTGTCCTCGGAAAAATCCTTGTGGCCGGGCGTGTCGAGGAGGTTGACGGCGCAGCCGGCGTAATCGAATTGCAGGACGGTCGAGCTGACGGAGATGCCGCGCTGGCGCTCGAGTTCCATCCAGTCGGAGCGGGTGGCGCGCTGGTTTTTGCGGTCCTTGACCGCGCCGGCGAGGTGGACGGCATTGCCGTAAAGCAAAAATTTTTCAGTTAGGGTGGTTTTGCCCGCATCAGGATGCGAAATGATGGCAAAAGTGCGGCGGCGGGCGATTTCGGCGGCGGGCAACATGCGGAAAACTCCCCAGTCAACACGGCCCAAGGCCCGGGCGGAAGATTTATTTTCAAGGCGCGCTAAACTTTTTTCGGGTTGGGCCGTAAATCATGCCCATGCTTTATTTCGTCGAACTCATGGGTGTGCTTCTGGCCGGCGCGTGGATCGTCCTGATCGCGGCGCTCATGCGTGCCCCCGAGGGCTATGAAGACGAGCAAGGCTTTCATCAAGGTCACCAGGTTCAGGCGGAGGATGACGGGTTCGAGGCGGACGATTTTGGGCTTCTCAGGGAGTATGTGACGCGGTGTGATGCGCAGCATGTCGTTGAAGCTGAAATCGAACGCGAAAGCGCGGGTTTTGACCGGACATCCCTGGGTTTTCGCCAATGAAGTCGAGGCGCTGCTGCCAGCGGCGCAGGATGGGGAGGTAGTTGAATGCCGTGATCGCGGCGGGCGTTTGCTGGGCACGGGTATTTACAACTCGCGCTCGCAAATCGTCTGGCGGCGGTTGAGCCGCGAACGGGTGGAGCTGGACACGGCGTGGCTGCGCGGCGCGCTGGAACGGGCGGTCGCAAGACGGGCGGTTTCGAAGGCCCAGGCCCAAGCGACACATCCGCCCATGCGGCGTCTGGTCTGGAGCGAATCGGACGATCTGCCGGGCGTCGTGGTCGACCAGTTCGGCGAGGCGCTGGTGGTGCAGACGCAGACCCTGGCGATGGCAAGGCGCGAGGCGTTGCTGGGCGACCTGCTGGCGGAGCTGTTGCGTCCGGCGGAGATCATTTTTCGCAACGACGCGACCATCCGGCGGCTGGAGGGCCTGCCGCTGGAGGTGCGCACGCGCTCGGGCCGGCCATGGGAGCCGCGCTGGGTGCGGATTGACGACATCGACTACTGGCTCGATTTGCAGGGCGGGCAAAAAACGGGATTTTATCTCGACCAACGGGGGCAGCACGCGGTGGTGGCCGGGTATTGCGCCGGCAAGCGCGTGCTCGATGCCTTTTGCAACCAGGGACCCTTTGCGCTCCACGCGGCGCGCGCGGGCGCGTCGCACGTGCTCGGGCTCGACAGCGCGGAGGACGCCGTCGCCGCGGCGCGGCGCAATGCGGAGCGCAACGGGCTCCGCGCGGAATTCGCCGTCGTGAACGTTTTTGACTGGTTCAACGATCCGGCGCGCGAGGCTGATGCGCCGTGGGACGTCGTCATTCTCGATCCGCCGCCGTTCGCAAAATCGAAGGGGGCGATGGCCGGCGCGATGCGCGGTTACAAGGAAATCAATCTCCGCGCGCTGCAGCGGCTGGCGCCGGGCGGCGTGCTCGCCACCTACAGCTGCTCGCACCATGTGCAGGATGCCGAACTGCGCGAGGTGCTCGCCGCGGCCGCGGCCGACGCGAAACGCAAGGTGCGCGTGCTGGAATTCTGCCACCAGCCGCCGGACCATCCGGTGCTCGTGACCATGCCGGAGAGCGAATACCTGCGCGGCTATATTCTGCAGGCGGAGTGAGGAGAACTGCGGCCGGACCGAGCCGCCTATTTCCGGTGCGCATGACAAAAAATGGCCGGCCGCGCGGCGCGTTCGCGGCTTGAAGTGGAGGTCGC
>DATJYF010000308.1:0-10904 GCA_035499715.1 Opitutaceae bacterium
TTACCAAATTCGCCACCAAGCCGCCGAGCAAGGCCTACAAGGATGCGTTGAGCAACCAGGCTCTTTCCTATTCGCGCCTCACCCAAAGCCTCGGCCAGTTCAAGGGCTGCCTCGCCTCCGGCTATCCCTTCGTCTTTGGCATCACGGTTTACGAAAGCTTTGAGTCGCCCACGGTCGCCAAGACCGGCGTCGTGCCCATGCCGAGCGCCCACGACAAGGCGCTGGGCGGCCATGCCATCCTCGCCGTCGGCTACGACGACTCGGCCCAAACCTTCGTCATCCGCAATTCCTGGGGCACCGGCTGGGGCCAGAAGGGCTATTTCACGCTGCCCTATGCCTATGTGACCGACTCCGACCTCGCCTCGGACTTCTGGACCGTCCGCATCGTCGAGTAAACCGCCAGTTTTTTGCGGCGAATCGGTTTGCCCCGGCCCGCGCGTCCGCCCAAAAAAACGGGGCGATGAAAATTACCTCGCTGGGCGATGGCGCGTTCGTCATCGAAGTCGCCGACAAGATCGGCGACGACGCGCTGGTCCGCGTGCAGGCGCTGCTGCACGCGCTGGAGCAGAATCCGCCGCGCGGCACGGTCGAGTTCGTGCCCTCGTTCACCACCGTCGCCGTCTTCTACGACCCGGAGAAAATCGACAATCTCGACACCCTGCGCAACGAGCTGGTCGCGCGCGTGCCGAAAAAAAACCGCAAGGAGGACAAGGCCGCCGCGCGCGAGATCGTCATCCCCGTCTGCTACGGCGGCGAGTTCGGGCCGGACCTGGCCGAGGTCGCGGTCCACGCCGGCTTGAGCGAGGCGGAGGCGGCTGCCCTGCACCACGGCGCGGTCTACCGCGTGCACGCGGTCGGCTTCGCCCCCGGCTTTCCCTACCTCGCCGGCCTGCCGGAAAAACTTCACACCCCGCGCCGCGCCACGCCGCGCACCGGCGTGCCGGCCGGCTCGGTCGGCATCGGCGGCGCGCAAAGCGGCATCTATCCCATCGCCACGCCCGGCGGCTGGCAGCTCATCGGCCGCACCCCGCTGCGTCTTTTCCGCCCGGAAGACGATGCCGACGCTGCGCTCCTGCGGCCCGGCGACCGCGTGCGCTTCCAGCCCCTTTCCCCGGAGGAGTTCGCCGCATGGAAATGACCGTGCTCAGCGCCGGCGCGCTCACGACCGTGCAGGACCTCGGCCGGACCGGGCACCGCCGGCACGGCGTGGCCCTCGGCGGCGCGATGGATGCCTTCGCCCTCCGCGTGGCCAACCTGCTCGTCGGCAATCCCGGCAACGCGGCCGCGCTCGAATTCGCGTTCACCGGGCCGCGACTGAAGTTTTCCGGCGACGCGCTCGTCGCGATCTGCGGCGGCGAATTCGGCAGTGTTCCGGCGTGGCGGCTCGTGCGCGTGAGCGCGGGCGGCGAGCTCTCCCTCGAAAAATGCCGCCTCGGCTGCCGCGGCTACCTCGCGGTCGCGGGCGGCTTCGACGTGCCCGCCGTGCTCGGCGGACGCGGCACGGACCTGCGCGGCGGCTTCGGCGGCCACGAGGGCCGGGCGCTGCGCGCGGGCGACGTGCTCAAAGTCGGCCGCGGCGTCCTCGAGGCGCACCGCCTGCGGCCCGACGCCGCGCTGAGGCATTTCATCGCGCCGGAAATCCGCCCCGCTTATTCGCGTTCGCCCGCGGTGCGCGTGGTGCGCGGTGCCGAGGCGGACGAGTTTGCCAACGGCTTTTTCGCCTCGGAGTTCGTCCTCACCGAGCAGTCCGACCGCATGGGCCTGCGCTTCGCCGGCGCACGCCTCGAGCGCCGCGTCGGCGCGCCCGAGCTGGTCTCGTCGCCGCTCGCGCCCGGCGCCATCCAGGTGCCGCCCGACGGCCAGCCCATCATCCTCATGGCCGACGCGCAGACGATCGGCGGTTATCCCAAGATCGCCCACGTCATCTCCGTCGACCTTCCGTTACTCGCGCAACTCCGGCCGGGCGACACCGTGCAATTCACCGAGGTGACAATCGAAGGGGCGCACAAGCTCTGGCACGCGCGCGAACACGTGCTCGCGCTCCTCCGCGAAGGCCTGATGGAAAAGTTGCACTGAGCCGGAAAATTTTACCACGAATTACACGGACATGCACGAATGGAAAATGCCGATGATCCGTGTCCATCTGTGTACCGAGCCGCAGGCGACATTAGACAATCCGTGGTTTCGATTCCGGATTTGAAATTTGAACGGGAGGTTTTCTTCGTGTCCTCTGTGGTTCAATCTGGGCTCGGATAATGAACCGCATCGATCTCAACTGCGATCTGGGCGAGGGCGCCGGGCACGACGCCGAGCTGATGCCGCTCATCACCTCGGCCAACATCGCCTGCGGCGGCCACGCCGGCGACGAGGCCACGATGCGCGCGACCGTCGCGCTGGCGCAAAAACACGGCGTGGCCGTCGGCGCGCATCCAGGCTTCGCCGACCGGGAACACTTCGGCCGGCGCGAACTCGCGTTGCCGCCCGCGGAAATTTTCGCGCTGATCAAGGCGCAGGTCCTCGCGCTGCGCGCTTTCTCGCCGCTCCGGCACGTCAAGCCGCATGGCGGGCTTTATAATCTGGCGGCGCGCGACGCCACCGTGGCCGGCGCGATCGCCGACGCCGTCCGCGCGGTCGATCCGAAGCTGATTCTGTTCGGTCTCGCCGGCAGCGAGCTGATCAAGGCCGGACGCGAACGCGGACTGCGCGTGGCCGAGGAGGTGTTTGCCGACCGCACGTATCAGCCCGACGGTTCGCTCACACCACGCTCATCGCCCAACGCGCTCATTACCGATGAAGACGCCGCCGTCGCGCAGGTGTTGCGCCTGATCCGCGAAGGCAAGGTCCGCGCGACCGACGGAACCGATATTTTTCTCAAAGCCGACACCATCTGCCTCCACGGCGACGGGCCGAATGCGGTGACGTTTGCGAAGCGGTTGAATGTGGAACTCAGGAAAGCGGGAATTGAGATCAAAAGCTTTACTACGTTCTGAAAAAGGTAGTTTAATAAAATTAAATGTGGTTCTGGCTGATTATCGGCGGATTAATTTTGCTAGGTTGGATTTCCAGTCTCTATGCAAAAGCAAAGCTCTACGACTCTGCAAAACCTCGGATAGATCAAATCGACAAAATAGAGCGGGAACAGAAAGTAACAGCTAAGCTGCAACAACAAAAGGAAGAGGCGATAGCGATACTCTCCAAACAGAAAAGTGTAGGGTTTCCATGGCTGGCTCACGCTTATGCGGAATATCACGAATTGGAAGAGCTAAAGAAAGCCGCTGCCTTAGAACGTAAAAGCCATCCCGCATATAAAGCAGCGGAAGAGGTTCGTGGTTCAGCTAAACGACGACGCGAAGCAGAAAAAGAAGCGCGTATGCTGCGTTATCAAATAGAATACTATGAAACGCTTTTTCCTTGGCTAACCGATCTAAAAAGTGAGGAGATTGAAGAAGAGCTGATTAGAATTCGATCAGGAAAAAGCGAAGATCAGGACTCCGATGACCCAGCAAAACGATGGCTCACTCCAGAAGAATACAACCGCCTCCCAGATACAAAAAAATATGAGCTGGCATTGGAAAGATACTGGACCAAGAAAAAAACGAGATGGGAAATAGGAAGAGACTACGAGCGCTTCATTGGCTATAAATATGAAGCTACTGGTTTTAGAGTTATCTACCAAGGCATCGTTGAGGGATTCGATGATTTAGGTAGAGATCTTATTTGTGAAAAAAACACTAAGGTTTTTATAGTTCAGTGCAAATATTGGTCGCAGGAAAAACAAATTCATGAAAAACATGTCTTCCAGCTCTTCGGCACTATGATTGCATACCGACACGATAATCCAGGCAAGAATGTAGATGGTCATTTTGTTACGTCCACTCGCTTAAGCGATCGAGCGCGCGCTTTTGCGAAGGATCTGGGTATCAAAATCTCAGAAAACACATCTCTAGAGAAGTATCCTTGTATCAAATGTAATATTGCCAAACGAGATGGCGAAAAAATTTATCACCTTCCATTCGATCAGCAATACGACCGCACTACAATTATTTCTGACTCTGGTGAGTTTTATGCTTCAACGATTGAAGAGGCAGAGAAGAAAGGCTTTAGGAGGGCATTTCGCTATAGAGGCCCAATGAGTAGAGCTTAGATCGATGCGGCCATAGCCCGGCCCGCATGCCATCCGGTGGTCCAGGCGGACTGGAAGTTGAAGCCGCCGGTCAGGCCGTCGATGTCCAGCACTTCGCCGGCGAAATAAAGTCCGGGGCAGATCCGGCTTTCCATCGTGGCGAAATCGATTTCCTTCAGGCTGACGCCGCCGCAGGTGACGAATTCCTCCTTGTTCATGCTTTTGCCGGCGACGGAAAATTCCGCCGACGCGACCTGCGCGGCGAGCGCGCGCAGGGAATCGTTGGACACGGTTGTCCATGGCGCATCCGCGGCGAGTCCGGCGGCCATGACGAGTCGTTCCCAAAGTCGGGCCGGAATGCCAAACGGATTCGCGGTCGCCACCCGGCGGCGCGGATGCGCGGCGCGCTCGGCTTCGAGTTCGGACTGAACTTTTTCCGGTGTGCGCGGCTCGGCCCAGTTGAGGCCGAGCGTGAAGCGGTAATCGACGCCGTGCAGTTCGCGCGCGCCCCACGACGAAAGCTTGAGGATGGCCGGCCCGCTCAGTCCCCAATGCGTGATGAGGATCGGTCCGCTCGCACGCAGGCGCGTGTCGCGCACGCTTGCGCCCGCGGATGCAACCGAAAGTCCCTCGAGTCCGCGCAGGCGCGGGTCGTCGATGTGAAAGGTGAAGAGCGACGGCACGGGCGGCACGACGGCGTGGCCGAGTTTTTGGGCGGTGGCCAGGCCGGCCGAGCCCTTGGTGCCGCCGGTGGCGAGGAGCAGGCGATCCGCCTCGATGATTTCGCCGGTCGTGAGAGTGAGGGAGAATTTTTCGCCGTGCTTTTCGACGGCAGCGACGCCGCAGCGCGTAACGAGCCGCACGCCGGCTTTGGCCGCGGCGTTTTGCAGGCAATCGACGATCGTGGCGGAATCGTCGGTGATCGGAAACATCCGTCCGTCGGCCTCGGTTTTGAGTTCCACGCCGCGGTCGGCGAACCAGGCGATGGTGTCGCGCGGACCGAAGCGAGTGAACGGCCCGAGCAGTTCGCGCGCACCGCGCGGATAAAATTTCACAAGCTCGCGCGGCTCGAAGCAGGCGTGGGTGACGTTGCAGCGGCCGCCGCCGGAGACGCGGACCTTGGCGAGCGGATGAGCGGTGGCCTCATAAATGACGACCTCGGCGAAAGGGTCGGCCTCGGCGCAGGTGATGGCGGCGAAAAATCCGGCGGCCCCGCCGCCCGCGATGACGATGCGCCTGCGTTCAGTCATTTGCCTAGGAGGTCAGCGCCGGGCGGAAAACGGCAAGGGGAAAGTGATGCTTACGACTTTCCAAGTTGCTTCGCTAAGGTTCGTTCAGTGACTGAACTAATAATTTTTTCTTCGATGCTATCTTTATAGGATAGTCTCAGGCATTGAAGTATTGAGTTTGGCCTGAATTGTACCATCGACGCCACGGACGGAAAGCGTCGCTGATCGACGCGAATGATAAACTTGAAGTAAGGCAGATACAACTGTTGCGCGGTCACGCCCTCGAACTGCACACGGAATGGAGGGACGATTCCGCCATCGTAAGGGTGGTCAAAAGCGCGGATCACAATGAATTCGAAATCCGCTTCGTTTATTTGCGCTCCACTCGTAATTAGCTGACGAATCTTGTCTTCATACTTTTGTCCTAAGCTCACAGTCTTGAAAAAATCTTGAGAACTGACGCTGGCTCTCCAAAGGACAGACAATAGAAATTTCTTCGCCCTCTGGACGTCGTCGCATTTCAAATTGTACCCAGACAATCCTCCTTGAGTAACCCGGTCAGCCTCGGACGGCGGACTCTTAAAAATCTGAAGGCCGTACTCATCCAAGCGGCCTAAGAAGGCGTCGCATTTGGAACATAGTATCCCGGAATCAAAGATTCCGGACGAAGAGAATTGCGTGAATTTCTGCTCTGTTGGTCTAAGGATAACAACTCTATCGGAAATGCCTTTAATGGGCACGTAAAATGCCTTGGGAATGATGTGTGCTCGAATCAGTGAGGTGTTTTGCTGACACCATCGGCAGATGCCGAGAGCTTTCATACCATCAATTGTTAAACCGAAAGAGCGCGACGTCGCCGTCCTGGAAAACGTAGTCCTTGCCTTCGAGGCGGTATTTTCCGGCTTCGCGCGCGGCGTGGACGCTGCCGAGCTTGGCCAGGTCCTCGTAGCTCACGACCTCGGCCTTGATGAAGCCTTTTTCGAAATCGGTGTGGATGACGCCGGCGGCCTGAGGCGCCTTGGTGCCTTTCTTGATCGTCCAAGCCTTGGCTTCCTTCTCGCCGGCGGTGAAGTAAGTGATGAGTCCGAGCAGCGCGTAGGTGGCGCGGATGAGCGCGGACACGCCGGAGTCGTCGACGCCGAGGTCCTTGAGGAACGCCTTGGCCTCGTCGAGCGGAAGGTCGACGAGTTCGGATTCGATCTTGGCGCTGATCGGCACGTAGGCCGCGTCGTGGTGCGCCTTGACGAAGGCGGCGACTTTCTGGACGAACGGATTCTGCTCGGCGGTGGCGAGGTCGGTCTCGGCAACATTGCAGGCGTAGATCACCGGCTTGGCGCTGAGGAGCTGGAAAAATTTGAGCAGGCGCGCTTCGTCTTCGTGGACAGGCAGGGTATTGGCCGGCTTGTTGGCGTTGAGGTGGGGCGTGAGCTTTTCGAGCAGGGCCAGCTCGGCGGCGGCCTCCTTGTCGCCGGACTTGGCTTTTTTCTGCGTTTTATCGATCCGCTTGGTCACGGCATCGAGGTCGGCGAGGATGAGCTCGGTGGTGACGATCTCGATGTCGCGCACCGGGTCGACCGTGCTCATGGTGTGGATGACGTCGGGATCCTCGAAGCAGCGGACGACGTGGACGATGGCGTCGACCTCGCGGATGTTGGAAAGAAACTGGTTGCCGAGGCCCTCGCCCTGGCTGGCGCCCTTGACCAGGCCGGCGATGTCGACGAACTCGATGGCGGCGGGGATGAGGACATTGGTCTTGGCAATTTTGGCCAGGACGGGCAGGCGGTCGTCCGGCACGGTGACGACGCCGACGTTCGGGTCGATCGTGCAAAACGGATAATTGGCCGCCTCCGCCTTGCGCGAGCGAGTGACGGCGTTGAAGAGGGTGGACTTGCCGACGTTGGGCAAGCCGACGATGCCGGCTTTGAGCATAAACCGGCAAAAGAGCGCTGGGAGTCGATGCTTGACAAGCCATTTCCGGCCCGGTGCACTTTCCGGCTTTTCCCAACAGAACCGTTCCGCAGAATTCCGCCATGTCTCTCACAATCCGTCTCAGCCGCGTCGGCGCCGTCCACAAGCCTTATTACCGGGTCGTGGTGGCCGAAACGCGCTCCCGCCGCGATGGCGCCGCCGTCGAGGTGCTCGGCACCTACCAGCCCACGATCAAGGGCAGCCAGATCAACCTCAAGCTCGACCGCGTCGACTACTGGATGAGCAAGGGCGCCCGGCCCAGCGACACGTTGAACTCGCTGATCAAGAAGGCCCGCAAAGCCGCACCGGCCGCGGAAGCGCCGGCGGCCAGCGTCTGAGTTTATTTTAACCACAGAGACACGGAGAACACGGAGTTTTCCATGCCGGGCCTCGGATATTGTTATTCCGGGGCCTTTTTGTTCTCTTCCGGCAGGGCCATTTTCTCCGTGCCCCCGGCGTCTTCGTGGTGATATTTTTCCGCCATGCCCCTGCACATCGACGTCCTGACGCTGTTTCCGCGGATGCTCGACGGCTTTCTGGCCGAGAGCATCCTCGGCAAGGGCATCGAGCACGGCCTGCTGGGAGTGAAAGTGCACGATCTGCGCGAGTGGACGACGGACAAGCACCGCACGGCGGACGACCGGCCGTTCGGAGGCGGGGCCGGCATGGTGCTGAAGCCGGAGCCGGTGTTCGCCGCGATCGAGCAGTTGCAGACGCCCGGCTGCCGGCGGATCTACCTCACGCCGGACGGCGTGCCGCTTTCGCCTGCGCTGGCGGAGGAATTGTCGCGGCAGCAGCATCTTGTCCTGCTCAGCGGCCATTACGAGGGCATTGACCAGCGCATCCGCGACGGGGTGATCGACCAGGAAATCAGCATCGGCGACTACGTCCTGACCAACGGCACCCTCGCCGCGGCGGTGGTGATCGACGCGCTCAGCCGCTTCATTCCCGGCGTGTTAGGCGAGGAAAAGTCATTGACGCACGAAAGTTTCACCGGCAAGTTGCTCGACTTTCCTCACTACACGCGTCCCGCCGAATTTCGCGGCATGTCCGTGCCGGAAGTCCTCCTTTCGGGCAACCACGGCGAAATCGAGAAGTGGCGGCACGCGCGTCGCTTGGAAAAGACCCGTCAGGTCCGACCCGATTTGCTCAAATAATTTCCGCCATGAACCCGATCATCAAAGACATCACCGCCGCCCAGGTCAAAACCGACCTTCCGCCGTTCAAAGTTGGCGACGGCGTCCGCGTGCACACGAAGGTGCGCGAGGGCGACAAGGAGCGCGTCCAAGTTTATTCCGGCATCGTCATCGCCCGCAAGGGTCATGGCATCCACGAGACCTTCACCGTCCGCCGCATCAGCTACGGCGAGGGTGTCGAGCGCGTGTTCCCGGTCAATTCGCCCAACATCGACAAGATCGAGATCGAGCGTGTGAGCGAGCCGATGAAGGCCCGCCTCTACTATCTGCGCAACCGCACCGGCAAGGCCGCGGTCGCGATCAGGGAAAAGCGCACCGAGGAGGCCGCCGCCAGCGCGAGCTGATCCACCGCCGCGCGATGCCGCCACCGTTTCGTCACCAAGCGAGCCGATTTCCCGGCTCGCTTTTTTTGCGCGCCGAAGTCTTGTGTTGAAGCTGAGTCTCCTGAAACATCGACCGATTTTTGTCATGAAGCTCCAAACCGAAATTCTCTCCAAAGCCGCCAACCAGGCCCGTGGCCTCGCCATGGACGCCGTGCACAAGTCCAACTCCGGCCATCTCGGCCTGCCGCTGGGCTGCGCCGAAATCGGCGCCGTGCTCTACGGCCACGCCCTCGTGCACAATCCGGAGGACCCGCGCTGGATCAACCGCGACCGCTTCATCCTCTCGGCCGGCCACGGCTCGATGTTTCTCTACGCCTGGCTGCACCTCGCCGGCTACGGCCTCTCGATCGACGAGATAAAGAATTTCCGCCAGCTTCATTCCAAGACGCCCGGCCATCCGGAGTTCCGCGAGACGCCCGGCGTCGAATGCACGACCGGCCCGCTCGGCCAGGGCGTGGGCAACGCCGTCGGCATGGCCGTCGCCGGCCAGATGGCGGCCGCACGCTTCAACACCCCCGAGCATCCGATCTTCGACTATCACGTCGTCTGCCTCGCAGGCGACGGCTGCATGCAGGAAGGCGTGGCGAGCGAAGCCGCCGCCTTCGCCGGCCACCAGGGCCTCGACAACCTCATCCTCATTTACGATTCGAATGACGTCACGCTCGACGCCATGGCGGACAAGACGCAGAGCGAAAACACCGCGATGCGCTTCAAGGCCTACGGCTGGGATGTGCAGCTCCTGCCCGACGGCCACGACATGGCCGCCTTCCTCAAGGCTTTCAACAAAGCCAAGAAGGCCGGCAGCGGCAAGCCGCAGCTGATCATTGCCAAAACGCAGATCGCGCGCGGCATTCCCGAGGTCGCCGGCACGGCCAAGGGCCACGGCGAGGGTGGGGCGAAGTTCGTCGACCAGGCGCGCATCGCGCTCGGCCTGCCCGCCGACCAGCACTTTTTTGTCAGCGAAGACGTGCATGCCTATTTCGCCGAGCACAGAAAGCGCCTCTCGCGCGCGGCGAAGAAATGGGCGAAGAATTTCGAGGCCTGGCGCGCGGCCAATCCCGAGAAGGCCGCGTTGCTCGCCGCGCGCAACCTGCAGCCCAGCGGGGCGCAGCTCCTGGAGAAAATCCCCACCTTCGCGCCTGATGTGAAACTCTCCGGCACGCGTGCCGCCGGCCGCGAGGTGCTTCAGCCGGTCGCGGGCGCACTCCCGCTCGTCATCAGCGGCAGCGCCGATCTCCACGGCTCGACCTACAACTACATCAATACGGACAAGGATTTCGACAAAACCAACCGCTCCGGCCGCAACCTCCGCTTTGGCATCCGCGAGCACGCCATGGCCGCAATCTGCAACGGCGTCGCCTACGACGGTATTTTCCGCCCTTCCTGCGCCACCTTCCTGGTGTTCTCCGATTATTCCCGTCCAGCGATGCGCATCGCCGCGCTCTCGCACCTGCCTGTCGTCTACATTTATACCCACGATTCCATCGGGGTGGGCGAGGACGGCCCGACGCACCAGCCGGTCGAAACCGTCTCCGCGCTGCGGCTCATTCCCGGGCTCGACGTCATCCGGCCGGCCGATGCGGAGGAGACGGCCGGCGCTTTTGCCGCCGCGTTCGAAAACACCCACGGCCCGACCCTGCTCGCGCTCACGCGGCAGTCCGTCCCAAATCTGAACGACATTCCGCCGCACATCCGGCGCGCCGGCGTGCTCAAGGGCGGCTACGTCGCGCTGCAGGAAACGGCGCCGCTCACCCTCATTCTGCTTTCCGCCGGCAGCGAACTCTCGCTCGCGCTCGAGGCGGCCAGGCAGCTCGGCGCCGGCGTGCGCGTGGTTTCGATGCCGTCCTTCGCGCGCTTCGACGCCCAGACGGCGGAGTATCGCGAATCCATCCTGCCGTTGGCCTGCCGCAAACGCGTCGCGGTCGAAGCCGGCGTCTCGCCGCTCTGGCGCAAATATGTCGGCCTCGACGGCAAGGTCGTGGGCATCGACCGCTTCGGCCTGAGC
>DATJYF010000309.1:0-8005 GCA_035499715.1 Opitutaceae bacterium
GCGCAACGAGCTGCATTACCTGAGCAAGCGGCCGACGGATCTGCTCGATCTCGCCACCCAGCCGCGGCTCGCGCTCAACCTCGGCTACACCCACCACAACGTGCTGGGCCGGGTCGAGCAGTTCATGCACGACTACTATCAAAACGCCCAGACGATCTACCGTATTTCCAAAATCATCGAGAAGCGCCTCGCGCTGACGGTGGCCGCGCCGGAAAGCGCCGGCGCCTCCTTCCGCGAGACCTTGCGAGCGCGCCGCCACGACCGCGCCAAACACATCGACGGCTTCGTCCTGCGCGGCCATGAGCTGGCCTCTGAGCACGACAAGGTCTTCCAGGAGGATCCCGCGCGTGTCATCCGCGTCTTCCGCCATTGCCAGCAGCTCGGTTGTGCGCCGGACTTCGCCCTCCAGACCCTGATTCGCGAATCGCTTCCGCTCGTCAACCGGCGCGTGCTCCATTCGCCGGACGCCAATCTCAGCTTCCGCACCATCCTGGAGGAGGCCGGCGGGGTCTTCCCGACGCTCAACCTCATGCACGAGCTGGGCGTGCTCAGCCGCTTTATTCCGGAGTTCGCCGCCCTGACCTGCCTCGTCCAGCACGAGTTTTACCACCGGTACACCGCCGATGCCCACACCCTGAACGCCATCCGTGAACTCGACCGCATCTTCACCGAGGCCGAGCCGATCACCCTGAAATACCGCGAGGAACTCCACCAGACCAGCAGCCCGACCCTGCTCTATCTCATCCTTTTATTGCACGACATTGGCAAGGCCCGCGGCATCGAGGGCCACAGCGAAAGCGGGGTCCAGATCGCCGCCCCCATCCTCGAACGGCTCCAGGTACCCCCAGAAAGCCGTGAGGTGGTTTCCTTTGTCATAAAAAATCATCTCATTATGGCACGATTTTGGCAGAGGCGGGATGTCGATGACCCGAAAACCGCCGCCGCATTTGCCGAATTGGTGGACGACGCCGAGAAGCTGCGCTATCTCTACGTCCATACGTTTTGCGACGCCCGCGGGACGGCCGCGAGCCTCTGGAACAGTTACAAGGATACCCTTCACACCAACCTTTTTCGGGCGACGCTTGACCGCCTCACCTTGGGCGAGGAAGTTGTCACCCGTTACCTCGAGCGCAAGCAAATGATCCAGCAAGAACTCATCCAGAAAAAAATCCCCGGCATCAGCACGGACGAAATCACGGCGCACTTCAACCTGTTGCCGGAGCGATACTTCATCCATACCGATGCGGCCGAGATCGCCCTCCACATCCAGATGGTCAACCGCCTCCTCCGGTCCATCACCGAGGCCGATTCCGTCAACACCCTCAAGCCGGTCATCGACTGGAAGGACGACCTCAACCGCAGCCTCACCGTCGTCAACGTCGTCACCTGGGACCGCGCCGGGTTGTTCTACAAACTCGCCGGCGCGTTCAGCGTCGCCGGCCTGAACATTCTCGGCGCCAAGGTCCTGTCCCGCGCCGACCACATCGCCATCGACACGTTTTACGTCGTCGAGCCGGGCCGGGGCGTGGTGCAAAACCAGGGCGCGATGGACAGCTTCGCCCGCAATGTCGAGGCCGCGCTCGTCCAGAACAAGGACCTTTTTCCGGAAATCGTCGCTCAGGCCAAAAAAATCTTGGCCAGCCGCCTGGGCGGGGCCGAACCCGCCCCGCTTCAGGCCTCGTTTCCGCCCAGCGTCGACGTTTACCACGAGCTTTCCATGCAGCGCACCATCGTCGAGGTTCAGGCCCACGACCAGATCGGCCTCCTTTACCGCCTGGCCAAGGCGATCTACGACCACGGTTTCGACATCACCTTTGCGCGCATCGGCACCGAACGCGGTGTGGCCATCGACACGTTCTACATCGAAAGCGCCAACCACGAGCCGACCGAGGACGCCGGCCGCCTCCACGCCCTGCGCGACGAACTGATGAAAATCATCGTCCCGGCCGCCGCGCCGGCCCCGGTCGCCGCGAAATAATCCCCCGGATTTCGGATCGCGGATGGCGGACGGGTGCTCATACTCCGCGGGGTGAATTCCGATTCCACCCACCGCCGGCGGTTGTCGGCCCGGGCCCCGATCCGACTCTTGTGACCGGCTCCACGCCTATGATTTCCTTTTCTCATTAATCGGTCCATGGAAACCACCGGCCAGCCCTCCGCCCGTTACAATCCGCGATCCGCGATCGGAACGCTCCACTACATCAGCTCCCTGCTCGGCAAAACCGTCGACGCCGGCGCGGCCCCGCGTCTGATCCTCGCCGAAATCATCGCCTTCTTCGACGCTTCCAGCGGCTCGATCGCACTGCTCAATCCCGACACCGGCTATCTCGAGATCGAAGTCCAGCAGGGCCTGCCCGACGACTCCGACGAAGTTCCGCTTCGTCCCGGCCAGGGCATCACCGGCTGGGTCGCCTTCCACGGCCGGCCCCAGCTCGTGCCCGATGTGTCGGCCGATCCGCGCTACGTCCGCGTGCGCCCGACGGTCCGGAGCGAAATGGCCGCGCCCATGGTCGAGGAGGAGAGCGGCCAGATCCTGGGTGTGATCAACCTCGACAGCGACAGCCTGGGCTCCTTCACCCCCGCCGACCTCGACCAGCTCGTGCGCTTCACCGCCGAAGCCACCGCCGTCCTCCAGCGGCTCTGGCAACTCAACCAGCTCAAAGGCAAGGCCCGCCAGCTCGAGACGCTCATCACCATCGGCCAGTCGCTCGTCACCAAGCTCGAGCAACAGGAGCTGTTCGACACGGTCGCGGAGGAAACCCGCCACATCACGCAGACTCGCGCCTGCGCGTTCTACCTCCACGATTCCACGAAAAAAACGGTCCGCCTCGCCGCGCTGGCCGTTCCGGCCTCCGCCGCGCCTGCGCCGGGCGAACCGAAGACCTCCGACGAGCTGCCGGCCGATTCCTGCCTGGTCAACGCCGCCCTTGTCACCCGCAAACAGGTCGAATTCGCCAACATCCAGTCGCCCGACCTCTTCGACGTGGTCGACCTGCCGCGCGACGCCCAGCTCCGCTCCGTGCTGATCACGCCCCTGCTGGTCGAGGGCGATGTCCTCGGCGCGCTCGCGATTTTCACCGACCACGTCCACCGCTTCAACAACGACGAGCGCCGCCTCACCGCCGCCCTTGCCAGCCTGGCCGCCGTCGCGCTGCAGAACTCCCGTCTCTACAGCCGCGTCTTCCGCAGTGAGGAGTCACTCCGCAAAAACGAGCAGCTCACCACCCTCGGCCTCCTCGCCGCGGAAATCGCCCACGAGATCCGCAATCCGCTCACCGTGATCAAGCTCCTCTTCGGCGCGCTCGACCTCGAGTTCGCCGCGGACGATCCCCGCCGCACCGACGAACGCCTCATCCGCGAAAAGCTCGACCAGCTCGAGGGCATCGTCACACGCGTGCTGAATTTCGCCAAGGCGCCGTCGTCGCTCCATTCGCGCTGGTCCGTGACCGACATCATGACGGACACGCTCATGCTCATCCGCTTCAAGTTTGCGCAGAGCAAGATTCATCTCGTCTTCGAGCCGCCGCCGCAGCCGCTGATCGTTGACGTGCACAAGGGCCAGCTCCAGCAGGTCCTGCTCAACCTCCTGCTCAACTCCACCCAGGCCATGCCCGCGGGCGGCGTCATCACCCTCCGCTGCAGCGGCGACGCCCAGCACGTTTTCATCGACGTCGCCGACACCGGCGGCGGCATTCCCGAGGACATCCGCGAACACATTTTCGATTCGTTCCTCTCCGGCCGTCCCGGCGGCACCGGCCTCGGTCTCGCCATTGCCAAGCGCATCATGCTCAGCCACGGGGGCGACATCGCGCTCGTCGCCACCAGCCCCGCCGGCACGACCCTCCGCCTCACCCTGCCGCTCGCCAAGACCTGACCGCCATGCCGCCCGAAAACCTTCCTGCGCCCGGCCAACGCCAGCGCGTCATGCTCCGCCTCCTCGCCATCCTGCTTCTGGCCGGCGCGCTTCTGGCGGCCTTCGTGCTGAAAAAACTGCCCGCGCCGGTGCGCGCCTTCATCGCCTTCGGCGACGTCGTGGCCGCGGCCGCCCTGCTTCTGCTGGCGCGAAAAAATCCACTGGGGCGCTGAGTCTGGCATCACCGGGCATAGATTTTGCCCAAAGGTTCTCGAAAAAGTTTCTTGTTTGTCCGGAGCGCGTCAGCCGCCGCATCCTCACCGCAAAAATGGAAAAATAAATTTTTTTGTAACGTATTATATTACAAACTTGTCCTGGCTGATGATAAATTTAAGAAAAATAGTCGCGCCGGGAACTTTTCGGGAAAGTTTTCCCACTGAGTCGCCGGCTCGTAGCTCGCCGAAGCGGTTGGCTTTGGCCCGATTTCTCCTGCCGCGCCTATCGACTGCGTTTGTAATATATTACGTTACAAATCCACTGAAGCAGGGCGTGTTTAAGGCGGCGGTGCTCCTTTGGCTGCCGGATGCAGCTTGAGGTCGACCATCAGATCGGCGGCGATTTTTTCCAGATCGGTGCGCAGGGCCGCCAGGTTCGCTTTTTCCGGCACGAGCACGGTGGCGCGCGCCTGAAACAGCGTCCCGCCGCCCATCGGCGTGCTGACGCATTCCGAGACCAGCTCCTCCACGTTCACCCGATGCGCGGCCAGCACCGCCGAGATGCTGCGCAAAATTCCCGGCCGGTCCTGACCCACAAGCTCGAGCGTGGCCGGCGTGCCGCCCGCTTTCGGCACCGGGCCGCTCTCGGCCTGGACGACGACGCGCAAGCCGGCGGAGTCGAGTTGCTGGAGCGCACGGACCAGTCCGTCGGCCTTTTCCGCCGGCACTTCCACGCGCACGATGCCGGCAAACTGGCCGCCGAGATGGCTCATGCGGCTCTCCAGCCAGTTGCCGCCGTGATCGGCCACACGCGCGGCGACGAGTTGCACCAGTCCAGGCTGGTCCGCCCCGATGAGCGTCATGACAAGGTTGGTCAGCATGGGATTCAGACTGGAGGCCGCGGCGCGCGGCGGCAATCCCGGCGTGCGCCAAAACGCGGGCGCCGGCTCCGGCTCACTCGTCGAGCTCGACGTTCCAGTAGGCCAGATCGAGGAAATCCTTCCACATCTCGCGGTGCTGGGTGCCGAGCACGAGCGAGATCACCGGCCGCCACTTCGGCCGCACCGGCTTGCGGATGAGCCGCAGGCTGGCTTCGTGCGGCAGGCGGTTGGCCTTCCTCGTGTTGCAGCGCACACACGAGCAGACGATGTTCTCCCAAGTCGTCTTGCCGCCGTAATGACGCGGAATGACGTGATCGAGGTTGAGCTCCTCGCGCGCAAAATGCCTGCCGCAATACTGGCAGGTGCTCTTGTCTCGCTCGAAGACATTGTTGCGCGTGAGCTTGACCTCCTTGCACGGCAGCTTGTCGAAGAATGTCAGCAGGATCACGCGCGGCAGCCGGATGGTCCGGCTCGGTGTGCGCACCGTTTCCAGCGCGGACAACGGCGGGTTGTGCTGCGAAAAGTCGATCCAATCCAGCATGGAGAACGTGCGGAAATCGTCATCGTAGTGGTGCACGACGCTGGCGTGCCCGCGCGCCAGCAGGGCGAAGGCGCGGCGCGCGCCGATGACGTTCACCGCCTGCCACAGGCGGTTGAGCACCAGCACGGGTTGGTCGAGCACAGCCTCCATAAAAGCCTCCGACCTACTCGCGCCAGCGGGGCCTGTCAAGCGGGCCGGATGGCCTTTGCCGAAATGTCACGCGCCCGTCGGCGCCGCACCCATTCAAATCGGGCCATCCGGCCTTGACAATTGAGCCATTTGGCCCAACTTGGCTCCAATGCAATCTGCCTTCGTTCTCGCCGAGAAACCGATTCACGAACTCGTCCCGCAACTGCGCCGGGGGTTGCCGGTCAGCATGCTCAATCAGGTGGCGGAGACCCTCGGGTTTTCCGCCGGACTGCTGGCCGAAAAGCTCGGCATCGCCCGCCGCACCCTGACCCGCAAGCAAAGCAGCGGCGAGCCGCTCTCCCTCGAGGCCTCGGAAAAGGTGCTGCGCGTGGCCCGCGTGCGCAACCTCGCCCGCACCCTTTTCACCACCGACGAGGCGATTTCGAACTGGCTTTCCCAGCCCGACGCCGCGCTCAACGACTCCGCCCCGCTCGACCTGCTCGACACCGACCTGGGCGCGCGCGAGGTCGAAGATCTCCTGCGCGCGCTCGCCCACGGCCACGTCGTCTGATCGGCATGAAGGTGTTTCGCATCGCCGCGGCCAGCGTGGCGCGAACGCGGAAGGAGGCGTTCAGCGGACGCGGCGGCCTGCTGGCCCCGGGGCGCTGGCACACGACCGGCCGGCTGGTGGTTTACACCGCCGAGTCGCTCTCGCTCGCCGCGCTCGAAATCCTGGCCCATTTGAAGCAGACCCATCACATCCGGCCGTTCAACGCTTTTGCCGCCGAAATTCCCGACGACCTGATTCTCAAGCCTTCCTCCTATCCCGCGCACTGGCAGACGCGGCTGCCCGCCAGCCGGGCCTTCGGCAATCACTGGCTCGATGCCGGGACCACGCCGGCGCTGCTCGTGCCGACGGTGCTCACGACCGGCGAATGGAATGTGCTGCTGAATCCGGCTCATCCCAAGTTCTCCCTCGATTGGATCACGGACGGTCCGCGCGCCTACGCGTTTGATGCGCGGCTGCTCCATTTGCGCCGATGAACGTTATCATCCGCTGGCTGCCTTGAACCGCGATCAACGGCGCGAAATTACGTGGCCTGTGCAAGCGGCACGATCGTAGTTACCCGAACATTGGTGGCGGGACAGTCTACTCCCCGCAGCAGGGACACACCGCCGGAACAATCAAAGTAAGCGTGGCGCAGTAATTCGTGGATTTGTAGCCCGGGCCTTTGGCGTCCGGGTCAAGGTGATGGGCGACGATGAGATAGTAGTTGGCTTCCTTCGGCTCGAATGAGACCGAACCGGCTGGATCCGTCTTTCTTTCATATTCCGAATCAAACCCCGTTTTCAGTGTTTCTCCCATGGGAACGAACGATATTTTTTCTCCAACCAAAGGCTTTCCATGATACAGCAGCTGGAGCCGAAATGGAACGCCCGGCCCCATGGGCGCAACCGGGCTGACCTGCGGGACAAGCTCCAAGGCATGGCCGAGGGCACGTTCATAACCCGGAGCGTCCGCGGGAACGCGGTCGAGATTCGCGCTCACGAGGAAAAATGCCTTGGCGCTTCGGACAATGCGTTCGGGAGCGTAGCTCGCGACTTGGTCGGAAGTCTGGGCAACGAGATAGAGCCCGGGTTTGGCCGGCTCGAAGCGTGCCGACCAGAACCCTTCTTTGGGCGCATAGCCCCGGTCCGTGAATGATGGCTTCAAGTCCATCTTCGTGCCGGCCGGGTCGATGATCTGGACCGTGCTGGCTTCGAGGTCCGGCTTTCCGGCAAGTTTGAAATCCCGGTGGTCGTTGCCGTGGTTGCCGAGCATGAAGTCGATGTAGATCGCGTCGCCTGGGCGAATGACGCTGGTGTTCGTCTGCACCCAGGTGTCATGGGCGAACGCCGCGCTGGCGAGCGTCAACCAAAGCGGAAAAAGCGAGAGCAGTTTTATTTTCATGAGGTTTAAAAAATTGGCGCTTCTTAATACCAATCCACGCGCATGGCATGCTTCATGGGTTCAGAAATCGTATTTCAGGTCGGCGATCACGGTCCGCTGCGGGAAGGGATGGAAAAAGAAATATTTTCGGTTGAGGATATTGTCCACGCCGAGCGACGCGGCCCAGTGGCGGTCGATCTGGCAGTGCACGCGCGCATCGGCGACGAAGAAAGCGGAAAAGCCCTGGTAGGTGTTCGGGTTCACGTCATTGTTATCAAGCGTGGTATAAAGCTTTCCGCTGTAGCGCCCGGCGGCGGTGAACGACCATTTCCGGCCGATCCGGTAGGTGGCGACAAACGTCATGCGCCAGTCCGGAATGTTGGGCAGCGTCTTGCCCACCGCGCTGCCGAATTGGCCCCTGCCCTGGTCGGCCAGCACTTTTGCATCAAGATAGGT
>DATJYF010000310.1:0-10537 GCA_035499715.1 Opitutaceae bacterium
CGCACTCAAGTGACCCCGCGAAAAGGAAAGCCCGCCAAAGTCACCCTCACCGCCATCATGCGCAAACTCACCGTCCCCCTCAACCGCCTCCTCAAAAATCCCGCTTTAAATCTTGTTTCTTGAACACCGTTGCTGGCGCCTGGTTCGGCGCCTTCTTCATTTATGACTCTGCTACGATTCGCGCTACGAAAGCACCCTTGCCGTCAGTGTAAGCCTCGCGGTCATCCCCGAAGACCGCAGCAAGTTCCCGCTTGAGCTTCAGATACTCTGCCGCGACCTCTTCGTCTTGGCGAAGGCGATCTCGAAACGCAATGCGTGCGGTCCAAAGTTCGCTTTGAAAGGGAACGAGATGTAGATGATGAGTCCGGAAGGAGAAGTGCGGTTTGCAGAACCAATGCATCACGTCCTGCCGATACGGAGCATAGAGATAACCGAGGGGTGCAAGTGCGGCGACAGCATCCTTCGACTCGGCCAGTGATCCGACTGCCGCCATAATATCGATAACCGGCTTTGCTGACATGCCCGGGACCGCTGTGCTGCCAATATGCACGATCGGGCCGACCAACCAACAAGCGAGCGCTTGATGCAACGACACTTTCTCTTCTTCGAATCGCTGCGGCCAAGTCGGGTCGTACGCAACAAGCGAAATTGGAGCGTCCTTGCTGGTCATTTCTTTGCTCAACGTTAGAGCTGACCCACGCGAGAATCAACGCTGCCGAAGCGGACCCGGCCGGCCCGCGTTGGGTCTTGTAAGTTCCCCGAGGTCGATTCCGATGGGCAGATTTTTTTGTCTTCATAAGGCGGAGAGTCTGACGCATCGCACCTCAAAAGTGCGATGCGCTACTCGACGCCTTCTCATTCCTACTGGTTAGGCCACGTATTCATATATCAATGCACACCGAACAAATGACGGAACCAATCTTGGACAACCACCAGCGCTATCCCGCCCAATGCAGAAATCTCCACTAATGCAAACAGAATTGCCCAAACGGCAAAACCCGCGAACAAAAACCAGAAAATCGTATATCTGCTCCAACGCTTTGCGTTCGGGTCTTTCCGGGAGAATAATTTAGGGTATGTCTTTGGATATCCGTTCAACTCAAAGAGCCGCATGGGAATCACCCTGCCAGTAAGCCATATCTGATAAATAGCTGCTGTGAAATATGCCAACGCCAGCGGCACACCGATCCAAACTAACTCGGCATTAAAAGCGCGAAGCGCGAAGACTGGCGTAGATGCGATAACCATTTGCGACCATAAACCGAAAGCACCGTCAAAGTATAGATAACCGCGGCGCGCTCGGCCCAAAGATTCTGGGGTGATGTCTTGCCGACTAAGGCTTCCACGAGCAGCAGCGTATGCAGTGATGGCCAAAGCAATTGGAACAAACAAAGGCAGTAGGAATGACTGAATCTTTTCAATAAATTCCGCTGTCCGCTTGGCTGTCTCATTGACATAGACCGCATGCGTCTGTTCGGGCAAAATGAAGGCCAATAGACCCCCAACAAGAAATGCGGGGGATGCGGACAAGACAGACTGATAGCCATTGAATGGCCACGGTTCCATCAATCTTTTTCTTCCGAGTTCGGCCTTTGTCATATCCCACAGTGCTTCACCAGCGACAACGTGCCTTCGCGTCCGAAAGAATTTGGCAAACTTAGTGATGCGGTCACACTGTTCCCGCCAAGCTGGGATCACATCATTTAGAGATGGATCTGGAGTTTTTCCAGTCATATCATCCATTGGGTTCTTCCATATAGCGACATCAACGTGCACGAAGTGGCCGAACGTTAGAGCTGACCACACTTAGGCGCTGGCGCGACGGGCCGCCGCAGGCGGCAAGTTGTGGTCGAGCGACTGGATCGGTGGTCGCGGCTTCGGCCCCGACCGCGTTGGTTGCTGGTGATCATGAGCATGCAGTTAACGCTCTTTCCTGCTGCAGGTAACCTCTGGCATTTACACCGACCGCTGGCGAGCTAAAATCCCCGCGAGCCGCGCGCGGCGGGGAAGGGCGGAGCGCTTTCAAGACTGCGGCGCGGGCGCCGGCGCGCCTTTGCGGTGCAGGCCGCTGGCCCGACTCTCGTCCGGAATATAACCGAGCGCTTTGTAGAGGCCGCTGTTCGGGCCGAATTTCTTGTCCGAGCGAATCGCATTCACGATGCGCAGGTATTCGGCGTGCGATTTGTCGTCGGCCGCCTCGCGTTCCTGCAACTGTTCCTTCAGTTCGGACTCGAGCTCGGCGATTTTGCTCCGAGCGTCGAACGAAGGCTGCACCAGGGCTTGAAAATCGGCCAGCGTGCTGCCGCCGAGGGACGCGTCCTTGGCCAACGTCGTCCAGTTGGTGATCAGGTGGGTGATTTCGTCATTAACGACTTTAGATGAAGCTCTCATGGCGCCGCCATTTCCTGGCGAATCGCAGATAATTTGCAACTTATCGCAACAGGTCCGCGCAGTTAATGAAGGGACTCATGGAGCCCGGCAGTTTGGCTAATGCCCGGCCGGGCAGGGGGCTGCGCCGGGACGGTTCTGCTGAGGGAAAGGATCGGTGTGCCGCCAGGCATCATCTCCTGCTTGGTTGTCATCCTGAACGAAGTGAAGGATCCACAGCGATTACGCGGCGACGATAAGCACAATCCAAGTGGATCCTTCACTTCGTTCAGGATGACAAGGCATCTATTCTGCGTCACGAGGGTTCCGCCCGGTAAAAACAGTGGAGACGCACGAACTTCCTCCGGGGCCGGACGAATGATGTGCTGGGACGGATGAATTATCTCCGGGGCCAGACGCGGCCCCAGCGGGGCCGCGCGGCAAAGGACCGGGGCCCTGTAAAGCCCCGACGGGGCCACGTCCGGCCCCGTTGGGGCCGAGCGCCGAAAGGCCGGGGCCGCGGGCGGCCCCGGCGGGGACATGCGCAAAAGAAGCGGGGCCACGTAAAGCCCCGGCGGGGCTTTACACATTCCCGCCGGGGACTTGTAAAACCCCACGGGGGCCGAGCTCGGCCCCGCTGGGGCCACGCATGGCCCCGGAAAGGGTGGACGGCTGATAACGAGGGGCGGATGGACTCATGAGCCGCCATGAGGGGTGCTTGAAGTAACTGGGGTAAAAAACTGCCAAAGGACTTTGAATGGTGATGGATTACTCATACTGCGGTTATTGTTTGTGCACTGGTAAGGTGTAAAGCATTAGTGCCGGTGTCGAAATTAGGAATACTGTGGTGCAGATATCCCATATCAGACGCTTATTTTTCGACCAAGATCGAAACATCTTTTCGTAATATTTCCGTCTTTCTTTGGATCCGAGGATGAGTCGATTAATTATGAGAAATATCCCTCCCGTAAGCGAAATTGAAAGGAATGGATTAACAAAAATAAAATTATATCCCCATGTTTTTTCTGTTAAAGTTGCCGCGATCATCGTCCACCAAGCCTCGAGTGCGAGTAATGGCAGTTCCGCCTTGAATTCCACATACTTTCCTCGTTCGGCGCCGCATGCAACCTGACAACGGATGCAGGCTTGATAAATATAATGGAAAATTATCATCTCTGCCGGACGGTATTGGTTACAGCCTTTGCGAGAGTGATACCTGGCCATCGTAATTGAATCAAGCATTCGCCTGCTTACAGCGCACTGCCTGCTCACGCTCCGGCCAGCCCGAGCAGCTTGACCAGCGTCCAGCCGAGCAGACCGGTCACGGGCAGCGTCAGCACCCACGCCCAGACGATGCGCTCGACCACGCCCCATTTCACCGCGCTGAGGCGTTTCGACGCGCCCACGCCCATGATCGAGGTCGAGATCACGTGCGTGGTCGAAACCGGCACGCCGAGCGTCGAGGCGCCGTGGATGATCAGCGCCGCCGTCGTCTCCGCGGCGAAGCCGTCGATCGGCTGCAGTTTCACCATCCGGTGCCCCATCGTGCGGATGATGCGCCAGCCGCCCGCGGCCGTGCCCGCCGCCATCATGAACGCGCACATCAAAATGACCCAGAGCGGCACGGCCTTGAATTCCGGCACGCGCAAAAACCCGGCCCACGCCGGCAGGTTTTGGAAGAGGCCCGACTTCGTGCCGGTGAAGAGCGCGAGCGTGATCACGCCCATCGTTTTTTGCGCGTCGTTCGACCCGTGGCTGAAACCCATGAAGCCGGAGCTGAGCAACTGCGCCTTGCCGAAAAAGACGCTGACGAAGCGCGGCGTGGCGCGGATCAGCACGAGCGTGAGCAGGGCCATGAGCACGGCGCCGCCGACGAAGCCGAGCAGGGGCGACGAGATCATCGGCAGCACGACCTTGGGCCAGAGTCCGGTGGACCATTGCAGCACGGTCCAGCGGTCGGTGGTGCCCAGCGCCGCGCCGCACAGCCCGCCGACGAGCGCGTGGCTCGAGCTGGAGGGCAGGCCGAGCCACCAGGTGAACAATCCCCAGAGGATCGCGCCGAGCAGCGCGCAGAGCACGGTGAGCATCGTCACCGCGCTGGTGTCGACGAGGCCCTTGCCGATGGTTGCGGCCACGGCGGTGCCGGCGAGCGCGCCGACCAGGTTCCAGCTTGCGGCCCAGACCACGGCCAGGCGCGGGGTGAGCACCTTGGTCGAGACGATGGTGGCGATGGCGTTGGCCGTGTCGTGGAAGCCGTTAATGTATTCGAAGACGAGCGCGGCGAGCAGAACGAGCAGGAAAAGCGTCATGGGCGGGGCGGAAGCGCGCGTTTACGAATGCTTCAGCACGATCTGCACGACGATGTTGCCCGCGTTGCGGCAGCGGTCGACGGCCTGTTCGACCATTTCAAAAAGTTCCTGGAGGATGATGAACTCCCTGGCCTCGACCGGCCCGTGGTAAAGCTCCTTGAGCAGGCCGAGCATCAGCTTGTCGGCCTCGCCCTCGGCAAACTGGAGGCGCTCGTTGGCGTCGCGGATGATTTCGATCTTCGCGCCGCCGCGCAGTTGTTTGACCATGAAGACCACCGCATCGGCCGCCTGTTGCAGCAGCTCGACCTGGCGGCGGAAGTCGGCGTGCGGCACGCGGCCGGGATAGATCGAGAGCCGTTCGACGATTTTTTCCACCTGCTTCGGGATGCGGTAAAGCGCAACGGACAGCGCCTGGATGTCCTCGCGATCGAGCGGCGTGACGAAGGTGCGGCTGAGCGCCTCCGCCATCTCGTGGCGGATGCGCTTTTCCTTGCGCCGGCTCTGGATGAACTCGTCGAGCGAAGAGGGCGGCTGGCCGCCGGCGATCGCCTCGAGATAGCGGCTGAAAAGATTGACGCTGGTCTTGGCCTCTTCCGCACCGGCCTCGAGCAAGTCGAAGAATTTTTCCTCCTTTCCGAGGATTTTTCGAAGGGAGAACATGCGGTGCTTGAGTAATGCAGAAATCGGGTCGCGGACGAAACCAATTTTCTGTTTCCGGCACGGATGAAGCGCAGGTTATCGTGATGTTTCGTATTTTTCATTCTTTTCCCTGCAGAAGTTCCGCGCGCAGCCGTTGTTATATTCGATCCCAGCGGTGAAACGTTTCTCGATCCGGCGCGTCATGCGAGGCGGGTTGCCAAATTCCGCAACACCGTTAAACCTCTGCATTTCCTCCGATGAGCTTTCCGCGCCGTGAACCTTCATGCGTTTCTGCCGCAGCCCGGCATCTGCTTGCGCGAGCTTCCGCGGAAAAGGTCCGGCCTGCGCGCGGGCCGGCGCCGGCGGGATGACATGACTTTATGACCGATTCGACCACTCATGCAAAACCCCGCAACAACTGGATCATTGCCGGAGGAGGCCTGTTGGTTCTTCTCGCGGGCGTCTTTTGGTATCGCAGCTGTTCCGAGGCTGCGGCCGCCCGGGCCAAGGCTGCCCCTGCGGTTCCTGTGACCGCGGCGCCGGCGCGGAGCGCAGACGTTGAAATAAGCCATGATGCCCTCGGCACCGTCACGCCGGTGGCGACGGTCACGCTCACCAGCCGGGTCACCGGCATTCTCACCGAGGTCCATTTTCAGGAAGGACAGATGGTGAAGCAAAACGACCTGCTGGCCGTGATCGATCCGCGGCCCTACCAGGCGGCCGTTCTTCAGGCCCAGGGCCAGCTCGCCCGCGACCAGGCGCTGCTCGCCAACGCGCGGCTCGACCTCGACCGCTATCGGCAGGCCTTCCAGGAGCACGCCATTCCGGAGCAGCAGATGGCGACGCAGGAGGCGCTGGTGGCGCAGGACGAGGGCCTGATCAAGCTTGATCAGGGCAATCTCGACGCCGCCCAGGTCAACCTCGACTACACCCGCATCGTCTCGCCCATCGACGGGCGCGTCGGCCTGCGCATGATCGATCCGGGCAACATCGTGCAGGCCAACGGCACGAGCGGCCTCGTCACGATCACGCAGCTCCAGCCGATCACGGTGGTCTTCACCCTTTCGCAGGATTTTCTGGCCGAAGTGACAAAGGCGCTCCGCAGCGGCCGGCCGCTCAAGGTCGAGGCGTTTGACCGGACGCAGACGGCGCCGGTCGCCCAGGGACAGTTGCTCGCGATCGACAACCAGGTCGATGCGGCCACCGGCACGTTTCGCCTCAAGGCGGCGTTCGCGAACGAGGACGGGGCGTTGTGGCCGGGCGAATTCGTCAATGTCCGGCTCGTCACCAGCATCGACGAAAACGCCGTGACGGTGCCCGTTCGCGCCGTCCAAAGCGGGCCGAACGGCGGCTATCTGTTCGTGGTCAAGCCGGACCTGACGGTCGAGATGCGAACCGTTGAGACCGGGCCGGTTTCTGACGGAGTCATTGAGATCAGGAAGGGACTGACGACGGGCGAGCAGGTCGTGGTCGACGGCCAGTATCGGCTGGAACAGGGCACCAAGGTCGAAGTGCAAAAGGCCGCCCCGCCGGCCGCCTCGCAATGAGCATTTCCGAGCCTTTCATCAAACGGCCGATCGCGACGTCCCTGTTGATGATGGGGATATTGGCCTTTGGCATCGTCGGCTACTTCCTGCTGCCGGTGGCCGCGCTGCCGACGGTCGATTTCCCGACGATCAGCGTCACCGCGCAGCTCCCCGGCGCCAGCCCGGAGACGATGGCCTCCTCGGTCGCCACACCGCTCGAGCAGCAATTCGCCGCGCTTCCCGGCCTCGACCAAATGACCTCGACCAGCGGACTCGGCTCGACCTCGATCACGCTGCAATTCGTCCTCAGCCGCAACATCGACGCCGCCGCCCAGGACGTGCAGACCGCGATCAACGCCGCCGGCGGCCTGCTCCCCAAAAACCTTCCCAATCCCCCCACTTACCGGAAGGTCAACCCGTCGGAGCGCGCCATCCTGATCTACGCCATTTACTCGGACACGCTGCCGATGAGCCAGGTCGACGATTACGCCTACACCGTCGTCGCGCAGAAAATCTCCGCCGTCCCCGGTGTGTCGCAGGTCAACATTGCGGGCCAGCAAAAATACGCCGTGCGCGTCCAGGTCGACCCCGGTGCCCTCGCTGCCCGTGGAATCGGGCTCGAGGACGTCCGCACCACCCTGACCAGCGCCTCCACCGACCAGCCCAAGGGCAGCCTCGAGAACGCCCACCAGGCGGTCACCCTCGACACCAACGACCAGCTCTTCAAGGCCGATGAATACAACCGCGTCATCGTCGCCTACCGCAACGGCGCGCCGGTGCGGATCAAGGACGTCGGACGGGCCATCGATTCGGTCGAGTTCAACCGCGTCGCGGGCTGGTACGGCAAGAAGCGGGCGGAACTCCTGCTCATCCAGCGGGCGACCGGCGCCAATACGGTCGCGACGGTCGAGCGGATCAAGGCGCTGGTGGCGGAGCTGCGCCAGTCGGTCCCGCCGGCGGTGAAGATCGAGCTCGTGTCAGATCGCTCCGACACGATCCGCGCCTCCGTGTCCGACGTGAGGTTCACGCTTATCCTCACCATCTTTCTCGTCGTGGGCGTGATTTTCGCCTTCCTGCGCAAGTTTTGGGCCACCGTCATCCCCGGCATCGCCGTGCCGCTCTCGATCATCGGGACCTTCGGCGTCATGTACGTGCTGGGTTACAGCCTGGACAACCTCTCGCTGATGGGGCTGTCGATCGCGGTCGGCTTTGTCGTGGACGACGCCATCGTGATGATCGAAAACATCGTCCGCTACATCGAACACGGCGAGTCTCCGATGCAGGCGGCGCTGAAAGGCGCCGGCCAGATCGGCTTCACCATCATTTCGATCAGCGCATCGCTCGTCGCGGTCTTCATCCCGCTCCTGTTCATGAGCGGCATCATCGGCCGGCTCTTTCGCGAATTTGCCATGACGGTCACCGTGGCCGTGCTGGTCTCGGCCCTGGTCTCGCTCACGCTGACGCCGGTGATGTGTTCGCTTTTTCTCAAGCACGACACGCCCGTGCCCGGCGGCGGAAACCGCCTCAACCGCATGGCCGAAAATTTCTTCGACGGCATGCTCAACCTCTACCGCCGCGGCCTGGACTGGGTGCTGAAGCACCAGTTTCCCATGCTCGTTTCCACGCTGCTCCTGATCGTGCTCACGGGTGTTCTCTACATCGTGATCCCGAAGGGCTTTTTTCCGCAGCAGGACACAGGATTCATCTTCGGTGAAATCGACGCGCGCCAGGACACGTCGTTCGCCGGCATGTCGGCTTTGACGCAGCAGGTCGTGGACAAGCTCATCAAGGATCCGGCCGTCAGCGGCGTCCTGGCCTTCGCCGGGGCCACGGGCGGCAACGCCACGGAAAACACTGCCCGCACATTCGTCCAGCTCAAGCCCCTCGATCAGCGCGACGCGTCGGTCGATCAGGTCATCCAGCGCCTGCGGCCGGTCGTCGCGAAAATCGCCGGCGTGAAGTTTTTCATGCAGGCGGGCCAGGACATCAATGTGGGCGGGCGGCTGAGCCGGACCCAGTTCCAATACACGCTGACCGACACCAACCTCGACGAGCTCAATCATTGGGCGCCGATTTTCGAGCAGGCCATGAAAAAAATTCCCGGCCTGCAGGACGTCGCCTCCGACCAGCAGGTCGCCGCGCCCCACATCGCGATCGACGTCGACCGCGATGCGGCCTCACGGCTGGGTGTCACGCCGCAGCTGATCGACGACACGCTTTACGACGCGTTCGGCGCGCGGGAGATCGCCACAATCTTTTCCGCCACCAACCAGTACCGCGTCATCCTGGAGGTGGAACCGCGGTTCCAGACCGATGAAACCGCGCTGTCGCAAATCTATATCACCGCGGCGGCCGGCAGACGCATTCCGCTCAGCGCCTTCGCGCATTTCACGCACAAGGTGGAATCGCTGTCGGTCAATCATCAGGGGCAGTTTCCGGCCGTGACGCTGTCGTTCAACCTCGCGCCCGGCACCTCGCTGGGCGAGGCCGTCGACGGCACCGAGCGGATGCGCCGGGAACTCGGCGCCCCGGCGACGGTGCTCGGTTCCTTCCAGGGCACGGCCCAAGCCTTCAAGGATTCGCTCACCTCGACGCCCCTGCTCGTCCTCGCCGCCATCGTGGTCATCTACATCGTGCTCGGCATGCTCTATGAGAGCTACATCCATCCGATCACCATCCTTTCCTCGCTTCCGTCGGCCGGCGTGGGCGCCCTGCTCATGCTCATGGTCTTCGGCTACGACCTCAACGTCATCGCGATCATCGGCATCATCCTGCTGATCGGCATCGTCAAGAAAAACGCCATCATGATGATCGATTTCGCCCTTGAAGCCGAGCGCAACGAAGGCAAGAGCTCGCTTGAGGCGATCCGTGAAGCCTGCCTTCTGCGTTTCCGGCCGATCATGATGACGACCATGTCGGCGCTGCTCGGCGGTCTGCCGCTGGCCGTCAGCCATGGCAGCGGGTCGGATCTGCGCCGGCCCCTGGGCATCGCCATCGTCGGCGGCCTGCTCGTCTCGCAGGTTCTGACCCTTTATACCACGCCGGTGATTTATCTCTATCTCGATCGGCTGGCGATGAGGTTCTCGCTCCGCAAAACCCATCCCCAACGACCGGGATTGCCGAAGGTCTCATCCGGCTCGGCCGCTTCAAACGCATGAGGACACTGGCTCCAGTTAATCTCCGAACGCTTGCCGCCGCCCTGGCGCTTCTCGGCTTGTCCGGGTGCAACCTGGCCCCGAAGTATGCCCGTCCGTCGACGCCCACGCCGGCGAGTTTCAAGGAGGCGGCTTCGCCGCAGGTTGCCTGGAAACCCGCCAGCCCGCGCGACACGGCGCCGCCGGGCCGGTGGTGGGAAATTTACCAGGATCCGCAGCTCAATGCTCTCGAGCAGCAGGTCGAAATTTCGAATCAGACCATTCTCGCGGCCGCGGCGAACTTCCGGGAGGCGCGGGCGGAGGTCAGGGCCGCGCGCTCGGTTCTTTTCCCGACCATCACCACGGCTCCGTCCTTCAGCCGGGTGCGCTCCTCTGCCACCTGGAACCCGGCTTCCGGCGCACCGTCGGCCGGATCGTCGTCCTCGACCTCGAGCAAGACTTCCGGCTCGATCACCAACGAATACGTGCTGCCGTTCGACGTTTCTTACGAGATCGATCTCTGGCATCGCCTCGGCAACGCGCTCGCCGCCACCTCGCTCAA
>DATJYF010000311.1:0-2551 GCA_035499715.1 Opitutaceae bacterium
GACCGGGTGGGCGGGAACGCGGATCGCGATGGTCTCGAGACCGGCGGTCGCGAGATCGGCCACCGCGCAACCCTCGCGCCTGGGCAGGACCAGGGTCAGCGGCCCCGGCCAGAACGCCTGCGCCAGCGTGATCGCGGTGGCATCGAAGCGGGCGAGCCGGTGGGCGCTGGCCAAGCCCTCGACATGCGAAATCAGCGGATTGAACAGCGGTCGACCCTTGGCCTCATAGAGCCGGGCAATGGCGGCCGGATTGGTGGCGTCCGCCCCGAGCCCATAGACGGTTTCAGTGGGGAACGCGACCAGGCCGCCGCCCGCCAGGCATCGCACGGCTTCGTGCACGGTGCCTGCGTCAGCCGGCAGCATCCTGGTGGTCAAGGCGGTCTGCATCTTGATGAAAAATCCTCGAATTCAGCTGCTTGCGGTGGGCGAAACCCGACGCTATAAGCCGCGGTCTAAAGTCGGAGTGTGGCTCAGCCCGGTAGAGCACTGCGTTCGGGACGCAGGGGTCGTAGGTTCGAATCCTACCACTCCGACCATTCTTTCAAGTACTTATAGTTTCGATGTTTTTCGTGCGCAACGAAATGCGCAACGAAATGAGGCAGCCCGGGTGGCCTTGATCGTCGAAAAGCGCATCCCTACGGCCGATCGCGGTGAGACGATTTTGCTGTGCCCCCGTTGTGACGGCGAATCTCTTCATCATCGGGCGGTAACCTCCTATGACCGTGGCGAGGATGCCGAGTTGGTCATTCGCTCGCTGGTCGAGGGCGGCTCGGCAAAAATCGACGCGGTTCCTCGGATCGAGCGGCAATCCGAGCAGCAGGCGGGATCGTCTATCTGTTAAGTTTTGGTGCGAGGGATGCAAAGGCGTTGACGAGGACATCCTGGAACTCACCATCATAACGGATCAGCGCTTTTAAGTTGGCGCTACTCAGCGAAGGCGTCGCCGATTAGCGCCGGCCGCCAAACGCCTGGGCGGCTTCGTTCTGGAAGTCGGGATGGTGGTGGCCGTAGTTTTCCTCAAGCTGCTCCACCGTCATGCCGAGCCAGCCAGCGGCTTCCCACATGTCGGTGCCCTGCTGCATCAGCCAGGTCGCCGCCGTGTGACGCAAGGTGTGGCGGACGACATCCTCGTCGAGCCCGGCATCCTCCAGGATACCTTCCCACGCCGAGCGTATCTTGCCGGCCAGCGGTTGGCCGTCATGGATGCGGTGGACGATAAAGCGGATTTCCTCGCCGTCCTGCATCAGCCCAGCCTTGCGCAGTTCGGCCGAGCGCTTCACGTCCAGCGCGCGCCAACGCACAAGGTGGGGCCGCAGCCGTGTGGCGATCTTCGCCGGTGGGCGCCGCTTTTTGGTGCGTTCCTCCGCGGCACCGCGGCCGAGATAGACCATCCCGTCCAGGTTCATCCACGGATGCGTCGTCGTCGCCACCCACTGCGTCCGGCGGATGGTTTCCTCGCGCCTGGCGCTGTAGAGGCCGATCAGGATGAAGCGTGCCGCCGGTTGTCGCCGCCTGATGATCCAGCGTTCGCGCCGCAACAATGTGCCGTCTTCACGCCTCTTCCATGCGCGGCGTTCGGGGTCTCCATCCCAAACATAGCCCAGCGCCGCGCCAAGCAACCGTGCGGCCTCGTTACGCGTGAGCCAGCGGTGCCGCCCCTCGCTTTTCGTCGGCAGCGTAATCTTCGGCACCACCGACAGGACATATTCGGCATGGTAGGCGTTGATAGCGGCACGCAAGTCTTCGAGCCGGCGGCGCGCCGTCTGGTCGGATACGGTGCATGCCCGAGCCACGATGCCTTTTCGTTTGTTGTTTTCGTTCGGCGTACCGGTAGACCAGTCGACGAAATCGCGGCAGAGCTGGGCCTTGATGTCAGCCACCATCGAACTGCCGAAAAACGAATTGAGGTCGAGCAGCCGAATGAGCAGCAGGTCATGTTGCGCGAGCAGGCGCGGTTCTTCGGATTTCGGCCGCTTCAATCCCTCATAGAAGGTGAGCACGTCAGCAATCGCGAGGAAACGAGGGTCGGTTGCCCCGATGTTGGTTGTGTGTAGCGAGCCGATGTATTTTTCGAGCGCTTTCGCAGCGCCGACAGTGTCGTCGCGGCCGCAGCCTGTGCGGATTTGCCGTCGCTTTCCGCCTGCCTGATCGAGGATGACCCAGCATCCTTCGTCTTCTCGGAACCAGAGTCGCGGCGGCTTGGCTTTACGGCCAGGCATGATGGCTTTACCAATTTGCGGATTGCGCGGGGCGTCGTCAGATCTTTGCCTGCGACTTTGGCGATTTCAAGAGTCCCGGCGGCTGCTGCCGTGCGCAATGATGACAATGTCAATGGACCGTGCGGGAAAAAAACGGCAGCGGCCTCGATAAGAGTCATCACTTCGTCGTCGCCCCATTGGGTGGGGTCAGGACGTGCTTTTGCACGCGCGAGCTTGTCGGCGTTCCGCTTTGACATCTGTTGGCGCGGCACCCATGAATTCGCGAGCAGTTCTCGTCCGCTCCATTCAGGGTGTATCGGAAAACTGCTCTTCAGAAAGACCTATGCTCCGGC
>DATJYF010000312.1:0-6941 GCA_035499715.1 Opitutaceae bacterium
CCGCGGGGACTGCCAGGGCGAACCAGGGAACGAGCGGCAGCACGTCGCGCTTCCACTCGATCCGCCCCCGCTGCCACCAGAAGGTCACCAGCAGCGCCGCCGGCAGCGTGGCCGTCACGCTCTTGGTCAGCATCGCCAGAAGAAAAAATCCAAGGGCAAAAAAATACGGCCGACCGCGCCGGGTTTGATCGAATTGCAGATAGGCGAGAGCAGCTCCGAGATAAAACACCGCCGACAGCGTGTTCTTTTGCTCGGCGATCCAGGCCACGGACTCGACGCAGACCGGATGCAGCGCAAAGAGCAGGCCGGCGAGCCAGGCGCCCGGCAGCGCCAGCCTCCGCAGGATCAGGACCAGGAGCCAGGCCGCGGCCGCGTGCAGCACGACGTTGAGCAAATGGTAGCCCAGAACCGCGTCACCCCACAGCCGGTGCTCGATCCAAAATGCGCTGTGCAGGACGGGATAGTATTGCTGCGTCGCCCCCGGTTCGGACCAGATCCGCGCCAGGCCGTGGAGCGAACGCAATGCCGGCTTGGTCACATGCGCGTCGTCGTCCCACAGAAAACCGCCATGCCACGCCGGCAGGTAGGCCAGCAAAGTCACGCTCAGGAAAAAAAACGCCGACCCGATCACCTCGCGGAGGCTGGCTCCCACCGGCGGAGGCGGGCGGACTGTGGAAGGAGACGTCACGAACCGATTCCGCCTGGCGCCGGCAAACGCGTCAAGCTGCCGGCACGGCGCCGGGCGCGATCGCTTCCTTCGCCTCTGGTCTGCGCCGCGGCTTGCCTGCGGTCCCGCCCGCCGCCACACTCAAGCCCGCCTTTTCCCATTTTGTAACACGCCATGGGCGTTTCGCCCCATAACCTTATCATTTTTGTTAAAAACATCGTCATTTCTGACATTTATTATTCGTCACGCCGTGTTTATGATGGGATGTTTTCCCACGGTTCCCTGCGTTCATCAATGACTGCCACCTCCCCTCATCGCGATCCGCCGGTTCCGATTGCGCGACGCACCGTGCCGCCGAGCCGGTTCGAGCGCGCGCCGGTCGCGGTTTTCACCACCAGCGGCGAGGCTTCGCTGGCGGTGGCGCATGAAATCGCCGAGCTCATCCGCGCGCGCCGGCGCGAAGGCCGTCCCACCGTCCTCGGATTGCCGACGGGATCGACGCCGCTGAGCGTTTACGCCGAACTGGTGCGGCTGCACCGCGAAGAGGGCCTGAGCTTTGCGGATGTCGTCACCTTCAACCTGGACGAATACTATCCACTCCCGCCGGAACATGCCCAGAGCTACCACCGCTTCATGCGGATGCATCTTTTCAATCACATCGACATCCGGCCGGAAAACATCCACCTGCCCAACGGCGCGATTGCATCCACCGAGGTCGACGCCCATTGCCAGGCCTACGAGGAAAAAATCCGCGACGCCGGCGGCATCGATTTTCAGATTTTGGGCATCGGCCGCACCGGCCACATCGGCTTCAATGAGCCAGGGAGTTCCCGGCGCTCGCGCACCCGGCTCGTCACCCTCGATCCCGTCACCCGCCGCGACGCCAGCAACGACTTCGGCGGGGAGGAGCACACGCCCCGCTACGCCCTGAGCATGGGCGTGCGCACCATTCTGGAAGCGCGCCGCATCGTGCTCATGGCCTGGGGCCAGCACAAGGCCGGGGTCATCCGTGCGGCGATCGAGGGCGAGCCGACGCCGCAGGTGTCGGCGTCGTTTCTGCAGGAGCACGACCATGTCCACTTTGTCCTCGATCAGGCCGCCGCCAGCATGCTGACGCGCTACCGCACGCCCTGGCTGGTCGGGCCGCTCGAGGACCAGGGGCTCGCCTGGGACGACCGGATAACGCGCCGGGCCATCATCTGGCTCTCGCAGCAGCGGCGGAAGGCCATTCTCAAGCTGACCGACGACGATTACAACGAATCCGGCCTGCAGGATCTGCTGCGCGTTCACGGTTCCGCCTATGAGGCCAATCTCGTCGGGTTTTACCAGATGCAGCACACGATCACCGGCTGGCCGGGCGGACGCGACCCACGCCGGGTGCGGCCCGGCGATGCGCCCCCGCGGCCGCTCCGCGCCCCCTCCGCCGGCGTATTTCCAAAACGGATACTTGTGCTTTCCCCGCATCCCGACGACGATGTGATCTCGATGGGAGGCACGCTTTGCCGGCTGGTGGAACACGGCCATGAAGTGCACGTCGCCTACCAGGTCTCCGGATCGAACGCGGTTTCCGACGAGGCGCTCTGGCGGACGCTGCTTTTTGCGGCGGACAGCGGGCTGGCCGGAACCACGTCGGCGGAAACCGTGCGTGCGCTTTGCCATACCTTCGCCGTCAGCGGCGCGCTGCCGGCGACGCCGGAATTGGCGCGGTGGAAGGGCCTCGTGCGGCGGCACGAAGCGATCGCCGCCGCCCGGGTCTGCGGCGTGTCCCCTGAGCGGCTGCATTTCCTCGATCTGCCGTTTTATCACACCGGCCCCACCCCGAGCCGCCATGGCGAACTCACCGAAGCCGACATTGGCATCATGCGCCGGGTGCTCGGCGATCTTCGCCCGCATCTTGTCTTTGCCGCCGGCGATCTCGACGATCCCCACGGCACGCACCGGTTGTGCCTGCGCGCCTTGGGCGAGGCTCTGGCCGGCGCCGCCGGCGAACCGTGGCTGCAGGAGATGGAATTGTGGCTCTACCGTGGCGCCTGGGCGGAATGGGAAACCGACGAAATCGACATGGCGGTGCCACTCAGTCCGCAGGAAGTGCTGCGCCGGCGCCGGGCCATTTTCCGCCATGAAACCCAGAAGGATCAGGCGCTGTTTTTAGGCGACGACCGCCGCGAGTTCTGGCAGCGCACCGAGGACCGCAGCTATCGCCTAGCCGAAGCTTACAATACCCTCGGTCTCGCTGAATACGAGGCCATCGAAGCTTTCCGGCGCTTCACGCCGGAGGCGTTTCTCCGCCATGTCCAGTTGTGAACGCCTGACCGCAGCCTGGTCCGCGGCGTTGCTCGCGCTGGCCATCTTGGCCCCGTTGCGCGCGGCCGAGCCCGGCCCGGCCAGCGTGATGCCGGCGCCGGCCGAACTGAAATTTGCCGCAGGTCGGCTGCCCGTCACCGCGAAATTCGCTTTCGCCATAACCGGCCATGACGACGCCCGGCTGCGCGCCGGGCTGGCGCGCGCGCTCCAGCGTTGGGAGGCCCGCACCGGCTTTGCTTTCGCGCGCGAACCCGCCGGCAACGCGACCGCCGCCACGCTGATCGTCAACTGCGACGGCCCCGGACCCGCCGTGCCGACGCTCGATCAGGACGAATCCTACACGCTCGACGTCACTCCGAACCGGGCGACTTTGCGCGCCCCGACGGTGGTCGGCACGCTGCGCGGCCTGGAAACGATGTTGCAACTGCTCCAAGCCGACGCAAACGGCTATTTTCTTCCCGCGGTCAGCGTCCGCGACCAGCCACGGTTTCCCTGGCGCGGCTTGCTCATCGATGTCTGCCGGCACTGGCAGCCGGTGGACGTGATCAAGCGCAATCTCGACGGCATGGCGCTGGTCAAGCTCGACGTGCTCCATCTGCATCTCACCGACGACCAGGGCTTCCGCATCGAGAGCAAAACCCATCCGGAGCTGACAGAGAAGGGTTCGGACGGGTATTATTTCACGCAGGAGCAGATGCGCGCCCTCATCGCCTACGCGGCGGCGCGCGGCATCCGCGTGGTGCCCGAGTTCGACCTGCCCGGCCACACCACGAGCTGGGTCGTCTCCCACCCCGAGCTGGCCAGCCAGCCCGGCCCGTATCAGATCGAGCGCCATTGGGGCGTCTTCGACCCAGTGCTGGATCCGACCAACGAAAAAACCTACGCGCTGCTCGACGACTTTCTCGGCGAAATGGCCGCGCTCTTTCCCGACGCCTACATCCACATCGGCGGCGACGAGAACAACGGCGTGCAATGGAGCGCCAATCCGCACATCCAGGCCTTCATCCGCGACCACCACCTGGGCGACAACGCCGGCTTGCAGACCTATTTCAACCAGCGCGTCTCCGCCATCCTGGCCAAACACGGAAAGCGCATGATCGGCTGGGACGAAATTTTCCAGCCCGGCCTGCCCAAAGACAGCGTCATCCAATCCTGGCGGGGCGTCGATTCGCTCGCGGCCGCCGCGCGCCAGGGTTATTGCGGCATTCTGTCGAACGGCTACTACATCGACCAGATCCATCCGGCGTCGGAACATTACCTGAACGATCCGATCCCGGCCGGCACCACACTCACGCCCGCGGAGCAGAAGCTCATCCTCGGCGGCGAAGCCACCATGTGGTCCGAGTGGGTCACGCCCGAAACCATCGATTCACGCATCTGGCCGCGCACGGCGGCCATCGCCGAGCGGCTGTGGTCGCCGGCGGCGGTAAACGACGTGGCCGACATGTACCGGCGGCTGGCGCTCATCAGTGCACGGCTCGACGAGGCCGGCCTGCTGCACGAGCGCAACCGCGACCCGATGCTCCGCCGGCTGGCCGGCGACAACGTTGATCCAGCCGGATTGCACGCATTGAAAATCTTCGCGAGCCTCATCGAACCGGTGAAAAATTATAATCGTGGAAAACTGCAGCCCGATTCGATCCAATCCACTCCGCTCACCGGTCTGGCTGACTGTGCCCGGCCGGAAAGCACGGAGGCGCGCGTTTTTGCGAACGAAATCGACCGGTTGCTTTCCACGCCATCTCATATCGATCCGAACCTGGCCGATGCGCTCCAGCACAAACTCGAGACCTGGGCCGCGGCTGGACATTGTGTCGCGGTCGTCCTGCCCGACCCGGCACCGCGCTTGAGGGAAGTCGCGCCGCTCGGCAAGGCTCTGGAGGACTCGAGCCGGGCCGGCCTGGAGGCGCTGGCGGCATTGCGTTCCGGCCAGCCCAAATCCAAGGACTGGCAGACGGCTCGGCTCGCCATCCTGGCCCGCGCCACGGAGCCCAATCCTTCCGCCACCGAACTGGTCATGCTCGCGCCGATTTCCCTCCTCATCAATGCCGCGTCATCCCAGCCTTGAGCCGCCCCGAAAAATTTCGCGTGGTGCTCGGATAATTTTTACCCCACCCAAAACTCCGATGAATAGAGGCAACCCATGAACAATGTGACCAATAATGGCGGCACGGCTCCTCGAACCTCGCAGGCCGGCTACAACCGTTTGCTTCTCGTCGTCGCCGGACTTGGCGGCCTGCTCTACGGTATTGATGTCGGCATCATCGCCGGCGCTTTGCCATATCTGCAGGACACGTTCGGTCTGAATAGTGGCAACCATGCCGGCCTAAATGCCAGCCAGCTTTCGTTTATCGTAGCTGCCGTTCTGCTTGGCAGCGTGATTTCGACTCTTTTTGCCGGCTTGCTGGCCGACTGGATGGGCCGCAAGTGGTTAATGGCCCTGAGCGGCGCAATGTTTGTGATCAGTGTTCCGATGATCGCGCTATCTTCCAGTTATGGAATGCTGGTATTTGGCCGTTTGCTGCAGGGCACCAGTGCCGGCCTGATCGGTGTAGTGGTGCCGTTATATCTGGCTGAATGCCTGGGCGCATCGAGCCGCGGCAAGGGCACCGGGATTTTCCAATGGATGCTGACCTTCGGCTTTGTCGTGGCCGGCAGCATTACGATGTATTTCAGTTATCGCCTCGGCCAGATCACGAAGCTCGGCGACGCCAACCAGATTTTCACGTTCAAGGATCACGCCTGGCGCAATACTTTCTGGGTTTCGCTGCCGCCGGGCCTTCTGTTTGTGATCGGCAGCTTCATTGTGGCCGAATCGCCTCGCTGGCTCTTCCGCCGCGGCCAGAAGGAGGCGGCCCACGCCGCGTTGCTCCGTTCCCGCACGGAGGATCAGGCCCGCACCGAATTGAAGGAAATGGAGGACACCGCGGCGGCGGAAAAAGCGCGAACTTCGACCGGCGCGCAAATCAAGGAGTCGCTGCTCCGCCGGAAGTATGTGATTCCGTTCGTCCTCGCCTGCGTCATCCTCGCCTGCAACCAGCTCACCGGAATAAATTCCATCATTCAATACAACACCACCATTCTTCTGCAGGGTGGCCTGTCCGACGTTCAGGCCCACATCGGCAATCTTGTTTTCAGCGTCGTGAATTTCCTCATGACCATGGTCGCGGTCATGCTCGTCGACCGCAAGGGCCGGAAATTCCTGCTCACCCTCGGCAGCGCCGGCATCATCGTTTCGCTCCTTGGCACCGGCCTTCTTTTTCACCGGACGGAAAAATTGCAGGTCGATGCGCGGGACGCCGTGCAAGCCCTGGTCGCCCCCGACCAGACGCTGACGATGTCCTTCGATCAGCACGCCGCCAACACGCTGCTCACGGCCACGGGCGCGCCGGGCGACGCCATCCGCGGCCAGCCGGTGTCGCTCGTGGTCATTTATTCCTACGGAGATTTTCGGTCGGCCACACGCGTGGTCCGCTCGGCTGACGCCGGCGCCCAGCCGCTCCAGATCAAGCGCGATCTTCCCGGCAGCAAGGTGGAGGCGTTCTTCCAAAACCCTTCCGCCGATCTCGCCGCCGCCCAGACCGCTCCGCTCAAAATCGAGAACGCGCTGATCACGCCCGTGCCCAGCCAGCAAAACGGCTGGCTGGTGGCCATCACCCTTTATCTCTTCATGGCCTTCTTCGCCGTCGGTCCCGGCGTGTGCGTGTGGCTGGCACTCTCCGAATTGATGCCCACACGCATCCGCTCCAACGGCATGAGCATCGCCTTGCTCATCAACCAGGCCGTTTCGACGACGATCGCGGCCATCTTTCTGCCCACCGTCGGCAAGCACGGCTACGCCTCGATGTTCTTCGCCTTCGCCGGCTGCACCGTGATTTATTTCATCACCGCCGCCTTCTTCCTCCCGGAAACCAAAGGCAAGACGCTCGAAGAGATTGAAGAACATTTTGAAGGCAAATCCAAATGAATC
>DATJYF010000313.1:0-24955 GCA_035499715.1 Opitutaceae bacterium
CCGCTGGCGCCGTTGCTCAAGGCCGGCCTGGTTTCGCGCGAGCACATCGTGGCCAATTCCTTCAGCGGTGTGAGCGGCGCGGGCCGCAAGGCCGCCGAGGACTTTCTTTTCGTCGAGCGCGCGGAAAGCGCCAAGGCCTACGGGCTGGTCAAGCACCGGCACCTGGCCGAAATCGAGGAGCAACTCGCCCGCCTGACCGGCGCGCCCACCCTCATCCAGTTCAATCCGCACCTCGCGCCCATGCGGCGCGGCATCGCCACCACCATCACCGTGCCCGCTGCCGCCGGCGCGACCATCGACGCGGTCTACGCCGCCTGGCGGGCCGCCTATTCCGGCCGGCCGTTCGTCCAACTGCTGGCCAGCGGCGAAACGCCCGACACCGCGCACGTCACCGGCACCAACCGTGTCGACATGTCCGCGGTCTTCGATCCGCGGACGAAAAATTTCATCCTCACCTCGGCCGAGGACAACCTCGTGAAGGGCGCCAGCGGCCAGGCGGTGCAGATCATGAATCTCTGGTGCGGTTTCCCCGAGACCGCCGGCCTGGTCTGAAGCCGGGCCGGTTATGGCCACGGTTTTGATTACAGGAGCGGCGGGTAATCTTGGCGGCTTGCTCGCCCGTCATCTTCTTGCGACGACAGACGCGCGATTGCGCCTGATGATTCATCGCAAGCCATTGCCCGCCGACCTAACCAATCATCCGCGGGTCGAATGGTTTCGCGCGGATCTTAAAAAGGCCGCCACGCTTACCGGCCAATTTTCCGGTGTGGACGTCGTGGTGCACTTTGCCGGCGTGCTGTTCATGGCGCGCCCGGAAAAATTCCTGCCAACCACGAACATCGTCTATTTCAAGAATCTGGTGGACGCGGCACTCCACGAAGGAATGCAGAAAATTGTTCTCATCAGCTTTCCCCATGTTGAAGGGGAAACGACTCCCGATCAGCCGGCTATGGGACGTCTCGATCGCGAACCGATTTCTGTACATGCGCAGACGCGTTTGGAGGAGGAGAAATATCTGATGGCGCGCGTGCCGCAGCCGGTCTCGCTGCGCGTCGGCATGGTTTACGGCCGGGGAATATTAATGGTGGATGCGGCCCGCTGGTTTGCTCGCCGGCGTCTGCTGGGAGTGTGGAGGCGCCCCACGCAAATCCATCTAATTTCTCGGGAGGATTTTTGTGCAGCCACAAGCGCCACGCTCTTCACACCTAACGCCAGCGGCATTTACCATCTGGGTGACGAAGGCAAAATCACCTTGCAGGAATTTTTGGATGAAGCTTGCCGGCAGTGGGGCTATGCTCGTCCATGGCGCATGCCGCTCTGGATGATTTATGGCGCGGCTGGCGTGTTTGAAACCATTTCCTTGATTTTCCGAACAAAGGCACCGCTGACGCGGGATTTCATCGATATCGGCCGGGTGTCATACTACGGCAATACGGAGAGGATGCGCCGCGAGCTTTTGCCTATGTTGAAATATCCCACTTTGGCGCAAGGCAAAGTCACCCTCTAGCGGTGCAGGGTGGCCGACTTAGGGTGAGGCCAGCCCGGCCGACGTTCGGAAAATTTTACGCGACGGGCCGCAAAACTGCTTGTCAGTCACGGGCCTTTCCCGCACAGCTCGTGCCTCAATCTCTCAGCGTCTCGCAACGCCCAGAACCATGCTCGAATTCACCAAAAAAATCCTCTTCGTCGGCTACGGCGCCGTGGCCGAATGCACGCTCCCGATTCTTTTCAAGCACATCAACGTGCCGCCGAAGAACGTCACGGTCATGGATTTTGAGGATCGTGCCGCCAAGCTCGCACCCTGGACCGCCCAGGGCGTGCGCTTCGTCCAGGATCGGGTGGAGAAGAAGAATCTCGCCTCGATTTTGGGCAAATATCTTTCCGCCGGCGACGTCCTGATCGATCTCGCCTGGAACATCGACGCGCTCGTCATCCTCCAATGGTGCCACGACCACGGCGTGCTCTACATCAACACCTCGACTGAGGTGTGGGATCCCTACCACGGCCTGCCGGACAACAAGCCGACGACGAAGACGCTTTACTGGCGCCACATGAACCTGCGCCGGATGCTGGCGAAGTGGAAAACCAAGGGCGCCACCGCCGTCATCGAGCACGGCGCCAATCCCGGCCTGCTTTCCCATTTCACCAAGCAGGGCCTGATCGACATCGGCCAGAGCCTGATCGCGGACAAAAAGGTCAAGGGCCGCAAGGCCGAGGAAATCGACCAGCTTATCCATGACCGCACGTTCAACGTCCTCGCCCAGAAGCTCGGTGTGAAGGTTATCCATTGCAGCGAGCGCGACACCCAGATTTCCAACGTCCCGAAGGAAATCGACGAGTTCGTCAACACCTGGTCGATCGAGGGCTTCCGCGAGGAGGGCACCACCACGGCCGAGATGGGCTGGGGCACCCACGAAAAAACCCTGCCGGCGTTCGCCTACCGCCACACCGAAGGCCCGAAGAACCAGATCTGCCTCGCCCGCATGGGCATCAACACCTGGGTCCGTTCCTGGGTGCCGGACTACACCATCCACGGCATGGTCGTGCGCCACGGCGAGTCGTTCACTATTTCCGACAAGCTCACCGTCTGGAAAAACGGCAAGGCGGTTTATCGCCCCACGATGCATTACGCCTATTGCCCGTGCGACAACGCCATCATCTCGCTGCACGAGCTGCGCGGCCGCAATTACGAACTCCAGCCGAAGCTGCGCATCATGAATGACGAGATCACCAGCGGCGCCGACATCCTCGGCGCGCTGCTCATGGGCCACGCCTACAACTCCTGGTGGATCGGCAGCGACCTCAGCATCGAGGAATCGCGCCGCCTCGTCCCGCACCAGAACGCCACCACCATGCAGGTCGCCATCTCCGTCATCGCCGCCACCATGTGGATGATCGAAAATCCCGAGCAGGGCGTCCTCGTGCCCGATGAGCTGCCGCACGATTACGTCCTCGATATTTCCAAGCCCTACCTCGGCCGCTGGATTTCCAAATCCTCCGACTGGACGCCGCTGAAGGATTATCCCACCACCTTCAAGGGCTACAACAAGCCCGACCTTGACCTGAAGGATCCATGGCAGTTCAAGAACTTCCTCGTCAAGGAAGGCGGCTGCTGAAGCCGACGCCGCTTCGCCCCGCCGAAATTTCCTTCCCCGCACCTTCCATGATTCCGCTGGCTCAACTGAAAAAACTGGCGAAGGAAAACGGCACGCCGCTGTTCATCATCGACCACGACGAACTGCGCAAAAACTACCGCCAGTTCCGCCGCTACCTGCCGCGCATCCAGGTTTATTACGCGGTCAAGGCCAATCCCGATCCCGCCATCGTCCGGACGCTTTTCCAGGAAGGCGCCAGTTTCGACGTCGCCTCCATGCCGGAGTTCATGATCGTCCACGAAAACATCGAGAAGATGCCGGCCAAGGAGCGCCAGGATTGGATCTGGGACAAGATCATCTACGCCAATCCGACCAAGCCGACCGAGACGCTGGAGGAACTGAACCAGTACAAGCCGCTCGTCACCTTCGACAATTTCGAGGAAATCCAGAAGATCAAGAAACACGCGCCCAACGCCGGCCTCGTTCTCCGCCTCAAGGTGCCCAACACCGGCGCGATGGTTGAGCTCTCCTCCAAGTTTGGCGCTTCGCCGGGCGAGGCGGTCGACCTCATCCTCGCCGCCGACAAGGCCGGCCTGACCGTCGAGGGCATCAGCTTCCACGTCGGCAGCCAGACGACCAATTTTGAGAATTACGTCCAGGCGATCGCCCTCTCCGCCTCCGTTTACAAGGAGGCGCGCGACCGCGGCTACACCAAGATGAACCTGCTCGACATTGGCGGCGGCTTCCCTGCGCCTTACGATTCGTCGGTCAAGCCGTTCCGCGAACTGGCCAGGGTCATCAACACCGAGCTGGACCGCCTGTTTCCCAAGAACGTCCAGATCCTGGCCGAGCCGGGCCGCTTTCTCGTCGCTTCCGCCGGCATCGCCGTGTCGAAAGTCATCGGCAAGGCCGTGCGCGACGGCAAGACCAGCTATTACATCAACGACGGCGTTTATCACACCTATTCCGGCGTCATTTTCGACCACTGCAAGTATCCGATCAAGGCGTTCAAAAAAGGCCCGGCGCAGATCAGCTCGGTTTTCGGTCCGACCTGCGACGCGCTCGATGTCGTTTCCATGGCGGAAAACCTGCCCGACCTGGAGCGCGACGACTTTGTCTACAGCGTCAACATCGGCGCCTACAGCCACGCCTCCGCGACGTACTTCAACGGTTTCCCCCCTGCCAAGGTTATCCACGTGAACCGGTGAGGCCAGCCGCATGAAGCGGCGAGTAGGGAAAATGGACTTTGACCGTTCCTGTTTGGGAAAAAGATGTCTTCTGAAGATGCAAAGCAGGTTGAACACTGGATGCACGAATGCGCGTCGAAGTCAGACGCGGAAATTCGTATGGCAATGGCTGGATGGAAGCAGCATGCGCCGGGATGGATCGCCGGCGATCTTGTGCTCCAGCAAAGAGTGCGTGAAAGAGATTGGCGGGATTACGTGGACAGGAATCGTGGGCCGATTCACCGCGATCTTGCGACGTGGTGCCGAAAAAAAGACTTACTGAAGTTTACCCATTCGAAATTCGAGCCCTCAAATTACACGGGGGACAAGCTGAAGGATCCCGAGATTTTCATCAAATTTCATTACGAGATTGTGATCGGCAGGCGAAGCAAGATTTCAAGCGAAGCTCGACGTAAGTTGAATCAGTACCGATACACCGGTAACACAGAGATTAGGTCATACGACCTTTTCGTGGATATTGCGCGCAACTTGGATCGAAGCGAAAACAATCCGAAAGAATCGGTGTATGTGGCAAAAACCGAAGAACCTTGAATAAATTGGGCAAAAAAGCCGGGCTCGCGCAAGCAAGCCCGGCGGCATGAAAGCTGCCTCTCCCAAACTCAGCTTGTGCCCGGTTCGGGCTTCTTCGGCCGGCTGAGTCCGCTCGCCCGTTCGCTCTTCCGCACATAGCCCATGGCCTCGTAGAGCTCGCTGTTCGCCTTCGGCCTGAGGCTCGGCGGCATCTTCGCCTTGAACTGGTCGAGGGCCGCGGAAAATGTTCGGTTTTGGTGGCGACCGGCAGCAATAACATGACTTATCCTAACAATGCTCAGTAAAATCCATCTTATGAACCGCTTCATCAAATACATCGCATCCGGTCTGGTCACTCTGTTCCTCGCGGTTTTCCTCCGCGCTGCTCCACCTGCCGCCCAACCTCTGGCCAACGAGGAGTCGATACTTTACGCCTCAGAAGTATATCTCCTTCAATCGCGGGAGGTCGCCGGCGAGACGCATTTTTACATCGAAGCCGTTTGGAGACACGACCCTAAAGTAGGGGCAGCGCCGGCCGTGGGATCGGAATTCGATGGACCGATTATCAAAGAGTCGGAAATCATCGTGTTCATATTCAATCCGCGCCTGCATTCCAGGATCAGCCGGCAGGGGGTTCCCGTGGTCAACGGTAGTGTTCCAAGGTTTCAAATGTCGGTCGATGATCTGCGCGCGATTGTTCAATCAACTGCCTGGGCTCCTAGCCCGAGCAACTGATGAGTTCCCGGTGGCCGAACCAGTAGCTGTTAAAAGCGCTTATTATTTGGAGTTGTTTGGCTTGCTGGGGAATATACAAAGTAGCGGCCAAGAAAGGCTGACAGCAATACCCACCACAAAGGCGTTCGACTGCGTGGTGCCGCAAAACCGCTGATTTTTTTCTGGCAAGAAATCTGCGTTGTCCGTTCAGCTCCGGTAGTCCGCGTTTTCGCTCACGTATTCGTGGGTGAGGTCGCCGCCGAGGACGGTGGCTTCGGCAGCGCCGAGCGCGAGGTCGACCTCGATCTCCACGCAGCGCTCGTGCGGCGGAAAATCGAGCGGCGGCGTGAATACGCCGTTCTTCGGCGGCGCGCTGGCGTAGAGTTCGGCCGCGCGCAAATGCGCGGTGAGCGTTTTTTCTTTTTCCGGATTCAGCTGAAAAACGCCGTCCGCAAAGATCTCGACGCCGCCCATCTGCAGGCGCAGCCCGGACAGGTCCAGCGCCGGCGTCTGCGCGCCGACGAATTTGCCGATGGCCTGGACGAGCCGGCCGACGTTGGGGTCGTTGCCGGCGACGGCGCATTTGAAGAGCGGTGCGTTGACGATCGCCTTGCCCAGCGCACGGGCTGCGGCGGAGTCCGGCGCGCGGTGCACGTTGACGCGGATGACATGCCGCACGCCTTCGCCGTTACGTACGACGTCCCCGGCCAGGTCACGGCAGACCGCGGTAAGCGCCTGCTCAAAGGCGGCGCGGTCCGCGCACGGCACTTTGCCCGATGAAAGCAGGGCGACGGTGTCGGAGGTGCTGGTGTCGCTGTCGATGCTGATGGTGTTGAAGCTTGTCTCGACCGCGCGCGCGAGCATGGCGCGCAATTCGGCGCGCGGCACGGCGAGATCGGTCAGCAGGTAGACCAGCATGGTGGCGAGATTGGGCTCGATCATGCCTGCGCCCTTGGCGATGCCGACAATGCTGCCGCCGCCAACTTCGGCGCGGCGGATTTTGGGATAAAGGTCGGTGGTGACGATGCCCTCGGCCGCCGGCAGCACGGAGCCGGGCGCGAGCGCGGCCGCGGCCTGCGGAAGCGCGGCGAGCATGGCCTCGACCGGAAGGCACCAGCCGATCACGCCGGTCGAGCTGGGCAGGATGGCCGCCGGGGCGAAACCAAGCAGCCGCGCGGTCTCGGCGCAGACGCGTTCGGCCGCCTCCACGCCGCCGGGCGCGCAGACGTTGGAAATCTTATTGTTGACGATGATCGCGCCGAGCGCCGGCTCCGCCAGCCGGCGGCGGCCGACGAGGACCGGCGCGCCGGGAAAGGCGTTGCGGGTGAAGACGGCGGCAAAATCCGCCGTCGGCCGGTCGAGCGCAATGAGCGTGAGCGCCATTTTCGCCGGTTTCGGCGCCTCGCGCGGCGTGAAATCGAAGCGCGCCGTGCCGACGCGGAAGCCGGCGGGCAGCGCCGCCTGGCCGGCGAGCCAGGCGCGATGCTCCGCGCGCGAGGAAAAGGTAAGTTGGGTCCGGGACACGCACGAGAAGTGGTGGCGATGGCGCGCGGAGTGAAGCCGATTTTTGTGTGACGCAATCGTGACGCGCCGCGCCGGCAAAAAATTTTTGTGGAAAAAGTTGCGACAAGTGCGTTAAAAGTTTTGTTCGCCTATTCCACGTGAGCCTTTTCTCCCAGTCTTGCTTTCTTTCCGCGGCCGCGAGCCGCGCTTCCTGACAGACCATGGACGTCGCTGATGTCACCGCGAAGACGAAGGTGCTGCTCGAGGCCCTGCCTTACATTCAGGATTTTCACGGCTCGACCTTCGTCGTGAAATACGGGGGGAGCTTCATGGACGATCCCGATCCGGCCACCCGGGCACGGGTCGCCTACGACATCGCATTTTTTGCCGCCGTCGGCATCAACGTCGTCGTCGTTCACGGCGGCGGCAAGGCCATTACCCGGGCAATGGAGTCGTCCGGCCTGAAGGCGAATTTCGTCAACGGCCTGCGCGTGACCGACGAGGCCACGATCGCGCTGGTGAAGAAAACCCTCGACGAAGTCGTGAACAAGGACGTATGCGAAGCCATTGCCACGGCCAAGGCCAAACCCAAGGGCCTGCCCGGCGACACCGTGCTCGTCTGCCAGAAGCTCACGACTGACGACGACGGCAACACCGTCGACCTCGGCTACGTCGGCGAAGTCACCGAGGTGAAGGTCAAATTGATCAAGAAGGAAATCGCCGACGGATTTGTGCCGGTGATCTCGCCGGTGGCGGAGGGCTACGACGGCAAATCCTACAACGTGAACGCCGATCTGGTCGCCGGCCGGGTGGCCAGCGCCCTGCGCGCGCGGCGGCTGGTTTACATGAGCGACGTGCCCGGCCTCCTCGCCAACCCCGCCGATCCGGCGTCGCTCATTTCCACGCTCAAGATCAGCCAGGTCGACGACCTGAAGAAAAAGGGCATCATCGACAAGGGCATGCGCCCGAAGGTGGCGAGCGCCATCCGCGCGTTGGCGGAAGGCGTGCAGCGCGTGCACTTCATCGACGGCCGCCTGCCGCACAGCCTGCTGCTGGAGATTTTCACCGACAAGGGCATCGGGACCGAAATCGTCCAGGGCTGAGTGGGTCGATTGACGGTTGCGGATTGGGAAATTTCGGTTCCAAATCCGCCTCCGCTTTAGAATTTCGCCATGAGCAATCCCACCATCATCCGCACCAGCACCGCCGATCTTTACGACGCATTCGTGCTGAAGAACTACGCCCGGGCCAGCCTCACGCTCGTGCGCGGCCGCGGCACGCAGGTGTGGGACGACCAGGGCAACGCCTATCTCGATTTCACCTCGGGCATCGCGGTGAGTGCGCTCGGCCACTGCCATCCGCACTGGGTCGCGACCGTGCAGCGGCAGGCGGGCGAGCTGATCCATGTCAGCAATCTCTTCCGCAATCCCAACCAGGCCGAACTCGCGCGGCGCCTCGTGCAGCGGGCCGGGCCGGGCCGGGTGTTTTTTTGCAACAGTGGCGCCGAGGCCAACGAGGGCCTGATCAAACTCGCGCGGCTGCACGGCCTGCAAAAGGCCGGCGGCGTGGAAGGCAAGTGCTACAAGATCATCTGCGCCAAAAACGCCTTCCACGGCCGGACCTTCGGCGGCATGAGCGCCACGCCGCAGGAAAAGATCCAGCATGGCTTCCGCCCGCTCGTGCCCGGCTTTGCCTTCGGCGAGCTGAACAACCTGCAGAGCTTCGCCGACCTGATCGACGGCGAGACCGCCGCGATTTTTGTTGAAACCATCCAGGGCGAGAGCGGCATCAACCCCTGCACGGCGGAATTTCTGCTCGGCCTGCGCGCCTTGTGCGACCGGCACAAGCTGCTGCTTCTGATCGACGAAGTGCAATGCGGCCTCGGCCGCACGGGAAAATTTTTTGCCTTCGAACACGCCGGCATCCTGCCCGACGCCATCGGCATGGCCAAGGGCCTCGGCGGCGGATTTCCCATCGGCGCGGTCTGGATCCGCGAAAACGCCGCCGAGCTGTTCCATCCCGGCTCCCACGGCACGACCTTTGGCGGCACGCCGCTGGCTTGTGCGGCGGCGCTGGCCGTGCTCGACGTGATCGAGCGGGAAAAACTGCTCGAGCATGTCGCGCGGGCGAGCGGACCGTGGATCGCGGCGCTGGAAAAACTCGCGGCGGACTTTCCCGCGCAGGTCAAGGCCGTGCGCGGGCGGGGTTTTCTCGTCGGCGTGCAGCTGGCGGGCGAAATCGCGCCTTACCTTGCCGCACTGCGCGAAAAAGGGCTGCTCGCGGTTGCCTCGGGCAACAACGTCATCCGGCTGCTTCCACCGCTCACGGCCACGGCCGATGAACTGACGCGTTCCGTCGAGATTTTCCAGGCCGTGCTGGCGGCCAAAGCGTAGCATTTTGGCGCATTTTTTCACTCGTGCGCGGCCAGCGAAACGGTTTATATTGACCGTTTTCCATGAAGCATTTTCTCCAGGAAACCGACTTCCCGCCACACGAGGTCGCGGAGATTTTTGCGCGCGCACGCAGCTTCAAGCAGCAACGCGGCCGGCCGGCGCCGTCTGCGCTCGCCGGGCAGACCTGGGCGATGATTTTCTCCAAATCGAGCACGCGTACCCGCGTCTCATTCGAGGTCGGCCTGAACGAGCTCGGCGCCTATCCGCTGTTTCTCAACAAAAGCGACATCCAGCTCGGCCGCAGCGAGTCGGTGGCCGACACGGCGCGCGTGCTCTCGCGCTTTGTCCACGGGCTGATCGTGCGCACCTTCGACCACGCCGAGGTGGTCGATCTGGCGCAGCACGGCAGCGTGCCGGTGATCAACGCCCTGACCGATTTCCTGCACCCCTGCCAGATTTACACGGATGCGTTCACCGCGGCCGAGCGCTGGGCGGCGCCGGGCGGCGATCTCTTCGCCGCGCTGCGCGGCCGCAAGATCGCCTTCGTCGGCGACACGTCGTTCAACATGGCCAATTCCTGGATCCTCGGCGCGGCGCACTTCGGCATGAGGATCTCGCTGGCCGGCCCGAAGGGGCATGAGCCGGGCGCAAAAATCAACGCGCTGCTCCAGGCGCGGGGATTTGCCCACGCCTACCATTTCACCACCGATCCGTTCGAGGCGGTGCGGGACGCCGACGTCGTCTACACCGATGTCTGGGCGAGCATGGGCCACGAGGGCGAGGCCGCGCGCCGCCACACGCAGATGCGGCCCTACGCGGTGACGGGAAAACTTTTCGCCGCGGCCAGGCCCGACGCGCTGTTCATGCACTGCCTGCCGGCCCATCCCGGCGAGGAGGTTGCGCAGGAGGTGCTGGACAGCCCGCGCTCGATCATCTTCGACCAGGCGGAAAACCGCCTGCATGTGCAGAAGGCCATCCTCTGCGCCCTCGCCGAGGCCGCGCGGAAGTGATTGGCGCCGATCATTCGCGTTGATTCGCGTCCATTCGCGGTTTTGTATGCTCCTTCCATGAAAATCGTGCTCGCTTACTCCGGTGGCCTGGACACCTCCGTCATCGTCAAATGGCTCCGCGAAACCTATGACGCGGAAATCATCACCTTTGCCGCCGACATCGGCCAGGAGGAGGAGCTGCGCGGCCTGCCGCAGAAGGCGCGCAAGACCGGCGCATCGAAGCACTACACGCTCGATCTGGTCGAGGAGTTCGCCCGCGATTTCATCTATCCGATGATCCGCGCCAACGCGGTTTATGAGGGGCAATATCACCTCGGCACCTCGATCGCGCGGCCGCTCATCGCCAAGGCCCAGATTGACATCGCGAAAAAGGAAAAGGCCGACACCGTCGCGCACGGCGCGACCGGCAAGGGCAACGACCAGTGCCGTTTCGAGCTCACCTACATGGCGCTCGCGCCGCGGCTCGCCATCATTGCGCCGTGGAAGATCGACGCGTTCCGCGAAAAATTCCCCGGCCGGGCCGAGATGATCGCCTACTGCAAGGAGCACCGCATTCCGGTCGCCGCCTCGCTGAAGAAGCCCTATTCGATGGACCGGAACCTCCTGCACATCTCCTACGAGGCCGGCATTCTCGAGGATCCGTGGTTCGATCCGACCACGAAGGCGAACAAAGGCATGTTCAAGCTCTCCGTTGCGCCCGAGGACGCGCCGAACCGCGCCGAATATGTCGAGCTTGATTTCCAAAAGGGCGACTGCGTGGCGGTGAACGGCAAAAAACTCTCGCCGGCCGGCGTGCTGAAGACGCTCAACCAGCTCGGCGGCAAACACGGCATCGGCCGGGTCGACCTGGTCGAAAACCGCTTCGTCGGCATGAAATCGCGCGGCGTCTACGAGACGCCCGGCGGCACCATCCTCATGCACGCGCACAAGCAGATCGAGTCGCTCACCCTCGATCGCGAGGTCCAGCACCTGCGCGATTCGCTCATCCCGAAATACGCCGAGCTGGTGTATTACGGATTCTGGTTCGCGCCCGAGCGCGAGGCCCTGCAGGCGCTGGTGGACGAAAGCCAGAAATACGTCTCCGGCACCGTCCGCCTCAAGCTCTACAAGGGCAACGTCATCACCTGCGGCCGCAAGTCGAAGCATTCGCTCTACGACTTCAAGGTCGCCTCGATGGAAGGCGTGAAGAGCTGGTACAACCAGAGCGACGCGACCGGCTTCATCCGCCTGAACGGCCTGCGGCTGCGCGCCCGCAACCTGGCCCAGGGCGGACCGAAAGTCTGAGCCAGGCTTGATCGGGCAATAAACGTGCAACTGCTGGACGATCGACTGGCCCCTATCACGTCGACCGTCATTTTTTTTGAAGCCGATTTTGTCGAGGCAGCGGCTGCTTTTACTTCCTGGCAGACACCTATCCAGCTCAAACGTGGTGTCTCGCTAGTGCGGAGCCGCGTCCAAGGCGACCTGGAGAGCGTGCTTCGAAAGCTGCTGCCCCTGACCAATGTCGAGGAGAGGCGTTTTCTTTTTATTCCGACAAGAAATAGCTGGACGGCATTTTTTGCCAACGGGCATCGGGGGACAGATCCGTCAACGTATATTGCCACACTGCTGAAATGTCGGGCGGTGAGAGCCACGGCTGTTTTGCATACTATGAGCCGGGATGAACAGGGTGCTAGAGGTCGCTGGGGTGCGACGATATTCTCGCTCTTTGGTCCTGAAACAAGTTCCGCTTCAATTCGCTCGATCTATGCCGCAAACGACGGCGGCAAATGGGTATTCGACGCCTACGGGCTAAAACAGCCCTTTGAGGAAACTGAACGGTATTCAGCCAGACCAATCAAAGATCGTTTTACACCCGATATGTTAGATCGGTATTTGCAGGCGCTGGGGATCCACGCCTTTGACGAAGCTTTTTATCAGTGCGAGCAGAGGGGAGCGGAATTGGTATTCAAACAAGGGCCATCCTCTCCTAAGCTTCAGGAATTTTCATTGGAAGAAGTTCAAAGCGTATTTTGAGCTGGACTGAACGCCGCAATCAATTGCCGAGTTCGGATCGATTTTTGAAAACGGTTTCCAACAAGCTTCTCGGAACAGGGCTTCAGATTTTTTTCTTAAGAAGGCAGTAGCAGAAGGCTGCGCGACTGTGCGGCGCCGCATGTATTTTGCCCTTTGTCCGCCATAATTTAGACTCGCGCCGGCCGCCGGCCTGATTAATTTTTCTTATCCATGCCCGCCGCCAAAACGTTTCTCCCCGAGGATTTCCTGCTTACGACCAAATGGGCCCGCACGCTCTATTTCGATCACGCGGTTGACCAGCCGATTTTCGACTACCACTGCCACCTGCCGCCCGACCAGATCGCCGCGAACCAGCGGTTCGAGAATCTCTATCAGATCTGGCTGGCTGGCGACCATTACAAGTGGCGCGCGATGCGCTCCAATGGCGTGTCGGAGGATTTGATCACGGGGAAAGAGACGAGCGATTACGACAAGTTTCTCGCCTACGCCCGCGCCGTTCCGCACACGCAGCGCAATCCGCTCAACCACTGGTCGCACCTCGAGCTGCGCCGGTATTTCGGCATCGACCTCATGATCAATGAGGCCAATGCGCCGAAAATCTGGAAGCTGGCCAACGCCCGGCTGGCCAAGCCCGACCTTTCCGTCCACGGCATCCTGAAAAAATTCAAGGTCACCGTCGTTTGCACGACCGACGATCCGGTGGACGACCTCGCGCACCATGCCGCGCTCAAAAAGAGCAAGCTGGCGACGAAGGTTTATCCGGCGTTCCGGCCCGACAAGGCGCTCGGCGTGGCGGGTCCGGCGGCGTTCAATCCCTGGTGCGACCAGCTTGCCGCCCGGGCCAACGTCGACATCCGTGATTTCGCCTCCTTCCTCGAGGCGCTGAAAAAACGCCACGACTTCTTCCACTCGATGGGCGGACGGCTTTCCGACCACGGCATGGAATGCATCCCCGACACCGACTGCACCCAGCGCGAGGCGGCGGAGATCTTCGCCCGGACCCGCGGCGGCACCGCCGCCACGCCGGAGCAGGCGGCGAAGTTTGCCTGGTTCATGATGCTTTTCTTCGGCCATCTCGACGCCGAACGCGGCTGGACCAAGCAGCTGCATCTCGGCGCGCTGCGCAACAACAACAGCCGCCTGCTCAAGCGCCTCGGCGCCGACGCCGGCGTGGATTCGATCGGCGATTTCCCGCAGGCCCGCGGGCTCTCCCGCTATCTCAATCAACTCGAATCCGAGGAGAAGCTGCCCAAGACCATCCTCTACAACGTGAATCCGGCCGACAACTACGTCTTCGGCACGATGATCGGCAATTTCCAGGACGGCACCCTGGCGGGCAAGCTGCAGTTCGGCACCGCCTGGTGGTTCCTCGACCAGAAGGAAGGCATGGAGTGGCAGATCAACGCGCTCTCCAACCTCGGCCTGCTCAGCCGCTTCCTCGGCATGATCACCGACTCACGCAGCTTCCTCAGCTATGTGCGCCACGAATATTTCCGCCGTGTGCTCTGCGCCATGCTCGGCGCCGACATCGAGGCCGGGCTCATCCCGGCCGACCGCAAGCTGATCGGCAGCATGGTCGAGAACATCTGCTACAACAACGCCGCGAATTTCTTCGGCATGGAGCCGGGGAAGATCTGAAAAACCGCCTGTTTCGAAGCAAGGCGCGCGAAAATATCCGCGCGCCTTTTGTTTTTCAGAACAGCGCGTTGGCGGCGACGCCGACGGCGCTGATCGCGCTGGAATCGCCGAGGCTGTCCATGGCCTGGTCGGCCTTTTTGATCACGCCCTGGGCCTGGGTGTAGAGGCTGTCGTCGTTGATGAGCTTGCCGAGCGTGCCCTGGCCGCTGTTGAGCTTGTCGGACAGCTCGCGGAGGTTTTGCGCCACGTGCTTGAGGTTGTCGCCGGCCTGCTCGTCGTAGATGAGCGTGCCGAGCGCGCCCTTGCCGGATTTCACCTGGCCGATGACGCTTTGCGCATCACTGACGAAATCCTTGGCCTGGGCGGAGGCGGACTTGAATTCGTCGACGGCGGAGATGAGCTCGTCGTGCAGTTTGGGGTCGTTGACGAGGCGGCCGATGGTGCCCTGGCCCTGGTTGATCTTGGTCGTGATGTCCTGGAGGTTGGTCATGGTGACGGTGATCTTGTCGCCGTTGTCGGCCACGAGCTTGTCGAGGCGCTGGAAGAGGCCGGGCTGGCCGTTCTGGCCCTGGGTGATGCTGCTGATGGAGTCGAAGGTGCTTTCGAGCTTGTGGCTGAGATCGCCGATTTGCGTCATGACGCTGTTGAGATCGACGGTGGACTTCGTCTGGACTTCGTCGCCGGCGGCGTAGACGTCGGCGGACAAACCGATGTTAAGCGAGATGTAGTTGGTGCCGAGGAGGCCGGCGCTGGCCACGGTGGCCACGGCGTCGCGGGCGATTTTGATGTTGGGTTCGATGCGCAGCTCGACCAGCGCGCGATGGCCGTCGAGGCGGGCGACCTCGACGCTGCCGATTTTCACGCCGCCCATTCGCACTTCGTCGCCGACCTTGAGCTGCTTGATGTCGTCGAATCCGGCGGTGAGGATGTAGCCGTTGTGGCGGTGGAAGCCGCCGCTATGCAGGGCCTCGAAGGTGATCCAGATGAGCGCGAGGCCCACGAGGAAGAAGAGGCCCACCCGGGCCATCATTTGTGCGTTGTTCATGTTGAGACCTCCAGTTGCTTATAACGGGGATTTTTCAAATCGATCTGCGGATTGAGAAAGTCGACGATGAGCGGATCCTTGAGACTGCGCAGTGCGGCCGGCGTGTTGACGGTGCGGAGCCGGCCCTGCATGAGGATGGCGACGCGGTCGGAGATGGTCATGGTGAGGTCGCGGTCGTGGGAGACGACGATGCTGGTGACCTGGAATTCCTGCTTCAGCGTGGCGATGATTTCGCCGATGGTCGCCGACATGACGGGGTCGAGCTCGCTGGTGGGCTCGTCGTAGAGAAGGAGCTGCGGCTCCATGACGAGGGCGCGGGCGATGGCCACGCGTTTTTTCATGCCGCCGGACAGCTCGGAGGGAAATTTCTGCGCCGCGCCCTCGAGCGAGAGGATCTGCAGCGCGCGCATGACGCGGTCCTTGATCTCGCGCTTGGAGCAGAGGCGGTGTTCGAGGGGATAGAGCGCGAGATTTTCGTAAACGCTGAGGGAGTTGAAGAGCGCGCCGGACTGGAAGACGAGGGCGACGGCGAAGCGGTCGCGCGTCTCCGGTTCGACGGGGTCGAGGCCGTTGATGCGCACGCTGCCGGTGGTGGGCTCCTCGAGGCCGGCAATCTGGCGCAGGAGCACGCTTTTGCCCGAGCCGCTCGGACCCATGATGACAAAGATCTCGCCCGGCTGGACGGAAAACGAAATATCGGTCAGCACAGTCTGCGCGCCGTAGGCTTTGCCGAGGGCGGCGACATCCACGGTCACGGGGCTGTGATCACGGCCATTGCGGGCGGGCGGGGAGGTTTTCATCAGGCGAGGGCTTTGGTGATGAAGTAATCGAGGACGAGAATGGTGATGAGCGAAGTGACGACCGAGCGCGTGACCGAGTAGCCGATTTCGCGCGGGCCGCCGCGGGGGCGCAGGCCGATGTTGCAGGCGATGAGGATGACGCAGAAGCCGAAGATTTCCGCCTTGAGCAGGCCGTCGAACATCTTGGTCACGGTGAGGTACTGGCGCAGGCTTTCGAAATACTGCTCCGGCTCGATGCCGATGAAGCTGACGTACTTGCAGACCACCGCGCCGCCCATCCAGCCGACCACGATTCCGATCATGGTCAGGACCGGCATGAAAAACAGCACGGCGAGCAGACGCGGCAGCACGAGGAAGCGTTCCGGCGGGATGTTCATGGTCACGAGCGCGTCGACTTCGTTGTAAACCTTCATCGAGGCCAGCTCGGCGGTGACGGCGGAGCCCACCCGGCCGGCCAGGATGATGGCGATCATAACCGGGCCGAGTTCGCGCACGAGCGACTCGCCCACCAGCGTGCCGATGAACTGCTTGGTGCCGTAGTCCTCCATGCTGATGCCGGCCTGCAGGGCGAGGACGCTGCCGATGAAAAAGCTGAGGATGGAGACGATGGGCAGCGAGGCGTAGCCGCCGATGAAGGCGTGTTCGACCGTGCGTTTAATGATGCGGGGCGCGGCGGGCAGCGTGACAAAGGCCCGCACCGCCAGCAGGACGGCATTGCCGAGCCCTTCGAGAAAGACGGTCAATTGTTTCATGTCAGCGCGACGTCAGATGAGAGTTAGCTGTTTTCGGAGAAAAATCGAATGCGAACGGGCGCCAGCCGCCGGCCGCGCTCCGGCGCCAGCCGAGCAGCCCGCCGAGCAACGCGGTGCGCGAGCCGCCGGGGGTCGTTTCGGTTTTGAAAAACGGCCCGAAATGGAACTCGGTGCGGCCGGGGGAGCGCCGCCAGGTGACGAAGTTGAAAAGGAAATCCTGCCGCACCGTATCCGGCCCGCGCCGGTCGTAGCGATAGATCGCGAAGAGCGGACTGTAGGCCAGACGCACGGTTTCGTTGCTGGAGAAAAACGACTCGAAGGGGCTGAGCACCTCCACCTGGCGGCGGCCGGCGCTGTTCCACACCGTGAAGAGCGGCCACAGGCTGGTGCGCCGCGCCGGGGCCAGCTCCGGGTGGGCCGGGCTGCGCTGCTCGACCGACCAGTAGAGGAAATACAGCACGGTCGTCTTGGTCTGGACGAGGCCGGCCTCGTTCCAGCGGATTTGCCGCCAGACCGGCCAGAGCAGCCAGGTTTTGTCGCGGTCCGCGATGATCGAATGCGTGTAGAACGGCCCCCAGCGGTCCAGGTAGTGGCCGTCGCCGCGGCCCTGCACGAACAGCGGCCAGAAGTAGCGCGTCTCGCGATAACGGTATGGCGCGGTGCGGTCGGTGTAGCCGAAAAAGGGCCACAGATAATCTTCGCTGACCGAGTCCGCATCCTGTTCGCGGGTGTAGAACGGCAGCACGCCGAGTTTCACCTCGGGCTGCGGCTTCCACAGCGCGTGTTCGTTTTTATAGATGAACGGCCAGAGATAATATTGCTCGCGATAGGCGCCGGCCTTGGCGCGCCGGCCGAAAAGCGGCCAGAGCTCGAAGCCCTTGTTGCCCTCGCCCTGCATGATCTTGACGAACGGCCACGGCGCGGTGGTGGTGACCACGTGATTTTTTTCAAACCGGCCGTAGAGCGGGAACAGATAGAATTTCCATTCGTCCTGCCCGAAGCGGTTTTTCATCGTGCCGGCGACGGGAAAGAGCGCGCGGTAGGACGTCGCCGGGTCGCCGGTCTGCCGCGAAAAATAAAACGGCCAGAGATCGAAGGCATGATACCGATCGTCCGAGCCGGGGCGCGGGCTCATGTTGTTGATCAGGGAGAAGACGCTCCAGGAGACGCCGGCCGGGCCGGCCCGGTAAATGAAAAGCGGGTAGAGCACGGCGGTCTGCGTCGTCTCGCCGGCGGCATTTTTCTTCCAAACATACAACGGCCGGAAACCGCCCGCCGTTCCATCGCCGGTTGATTTTTGAAAACCGAGCGGACCCGCGGCCTGCCATTCCGTCACGCGGTCGGACGCGTCTTTTTCCTCCACCCAGAAAGGCCAGAGGTTGTGTTCCGCGGCGTGAGCACAGGCCCCCACCCCGCCGATCGCGAGGGCGGCGACAAGGACGTGAGTCAAGCGCATGTGCGTGTGATGGGAAAAACCTCTCGCTCCACGGGGAACGACAGTCAACCACCGAAGGTGGCAACAGTCAGGCACCTATCGGAAGAGGGCTGCAGCGCAATTTCTAAGTGAATGAAGGTGTTACCCTAGATTTCGCTCCAGGTTCCATTTTTGTCCAATCCCGTCCGCCTATCGATGCCGCACCCGGTTTCAACGCAAGGTGAACCAATAGGCCCAGCCAAAAAGCAAGGCTTGCAGCGGGAGGCGAAGGGCCAGATAGGCCGGGCCGCGGGCATGGCCTCCGAACGGAATCCGGCGCCACGCGGCAAAAACATTCGCCGGCGTCGCCAGGAGCAGAAACGCGCAGATGGCCAGCCCGGCGGCCCGCGAGAACGGGGCGGGAATGACCGCCGCCGCCATGGCCAGTTCGAGGACGCCGCTGAGCCGGATGATCAGCCGCCGTTGCGGAACCGAAGACGGGAGCATTTCCGCCATCTCGGCCGTCTTGAGGAAGTGGCCCAGAGCGGTGAAAAGAAAAACGGCACCGAGGGCGATTCGTCCGGCCAGCGCCGGGCTCGCTCCGCCGGCCCGCGCGACCAGATCGGAGCCGAGCAGCAGGCCGACGATGATGGCCAGATTGATCATGGTCATCGCCTAGCATCGCGGCTGGCGGCGTGCAACCGCCAGATGATCCGACCGGAGGCGGCCTGAGCCGGCCGCGGGAGAAAATGGCGGCGTTGACACCGGGGCGCGAAACGGCGGAGCGTGGGAGCATGTCGGGGATTTTTCTTGAGGAGCAGCCATGAGAATCAGCGGAGGCCTGGCGCGCGGCATCCCTTTGCGCGTGCCGGACGGCGATGCCGTGCGGCCGGCCACAGACGGGCTGCGGCAGGCAGTCTTCTCGAGTCTGGGCCCGCGCGTCACCGGCGCTTTTTTCTGGGATTTGTTCGCCGGCAGCGGCGCCTACGGGCTCGAGGCGTTGAGCCGCGGCGCGGCCGGGGGAATTTTTGTGGAGAAAAACGCGCGGGCGGCGGCGTGCATTCGCGCGAATCTCGCCGCCGTGGACAAAAGCATCGGCGGCGAACCGGCGGCCGCCGAAATTGCGCAGGCCGATGCGCTCGCCTGGGTGGCGCGGACGGAGCAGGCGGCACGGGCGGATTTGGTGTTCATCGACCCGCCGTATGAGCTCATCGCGGATCTGGCGCCGCCGTTGTTCGCGCGGCTGGCGGCAAGACCCGGAGCGCTGGTAATTTTTGAAATGCCGGGCGGGATGGAACTCGCGCCGCCGGGCTGGATTTGCCTCAAACGGCTGGGTGGCCGGGGCGCGCGGCAGCCGGGCGCGGCGATTTTCAAAAAAGCCCCAGCTGGGCCTTGACCAGCGTCAACGCCACCACCGCCGCCGTTTCCAGTCGCAGCACGCGCGGTCCCAGATGCGCCAGCGAAAAACCGTGCGCGCGCAAAAAATCGCGCTCGGCCGCCGCCCATCCGCGCTCGGGGCCGAACGCCAGCCCGACCGGCGCGCCCGCCGCCGGCCGGCACCGGCTCAACGGCTGCGGCGCCTCATAATTATCCAGGGCGAGGCGCGTGGCGGATGGCGGAAGGGAGGCGACCACGGCGGCGAGTGTTCCGCCATGGGTGACGTCCGGGAGGCGCGTGACGAAGGCCTGCTCGGCGCCGGCCAGGAGATGGCGGCGCCATTCCCCGCTCGTCCAGAGCGTGCTGCGCGCATAGCCGGGCCCGGTTTTTTCGGCGGCAAAAAAGTGCAGGGCCGCGACGCCGAGCGCGGTGGTTTCCGACAATAACTTGCGCGCTGTCTGCGGACGGGGCAGGCCGACAAGAAGCAGGATGGGATCGGCCGGCGGCGGCGGTTCGCCCCAGACGAACGACAGCGTGAGCGCTTCCGCGGAGATTTTTTCAATCCGGCCCCGGCCGCGCGGACCGTTGATCAGTCCGGCATCGAACAGGCCGCCTTCGGATCGCCGCAGCACGTCGAGCAGATGGCGGGCTCGGGGGTCCGAGCGGCGCAGCGGCGCCGTGGTTTCGTGCAGCTCAAAGAGGATAAGATTCACGACAACTGAGACTTGCAATGCGAGTCGGGGAAATTTTTCGCGCCGAGGCTCGCGCCTCACGGCTTTTGCTTCCAACGAAAACACGGCTGGTGCGGCTGGACGGAATCGAACCGACGACACCTGCTTGGAAGGCAGAGGTTTTACCACTAAACTACAGCCGCGAGGCGCCACCAAGCTTCGTGGCGAAGGCGGCGCGGTCAAGCTTCGGCTGGCGCCGGGGTCGGCCGGATTTTTCGAGTCGTAAAAATCCTTGCTGATTTTTTACGGTGCCAATCGTAAATGGGATTGCGGCCTCGCAGCCGGAACGTTTTCATCCACGGCACCATGCCCTTTATTTCCTCGGCTCAATCCGGACAAAGTAGCACCTTACGCACCGAGGCACAGCCGCAAAGCCGCCTCAGTCTCAAGGCGACGCAATCGATCGCGAAACAGAAGGCTCTCGAAAAGAGGGCCAAAAAATACAAACTTCCGCTGGAGGAACTGGCCATTTTCACCCAGCAGCTCGCGTCGCTGCTCAACGCCGGACTGCCGCTCGTGCAGTCGCTTGAGGCCTTGCAGGACCAGACTGAGGACCAGGTCTTTCGCGTCGTGATCCGCGAAGTGAAGCAAGAAATTTCCGCCGGCAACTCCTTTTCGGCGTCGGTGAAAAAATTCCCAAAAAGCTTTCCGACCCTCTTTGTTTCGATGGTCGAGGCGGGCGAGGCCAGCGGCGCGCTCGCGGAAATTTTGAACAAGGTCGCGTCCTATTTCGAAGCGAGCGTGAAGCTCTCGAAAAAAGTCAAATCGGCCATGACCTATCCGATCGCGGTCATCGCCCTGGCGATTGTCCTGGTGAACGTGCTGCTGATTTTTGTGATCCCGGTCTTTGCCGACATGTTCAAGGATTTCGGCGCCAAGCTCCCGGCGCCGACGCAGATGCTGATCGATCTGAGCCATTTTCTGGGAAGCTGGCGGGGCGCCGTGCTGCTGGTGGTGTTGGTCGGCATCGGGTATGGAATAGGAAAATACTGCGAAACCCCGGTCGGCCGCCGGCAAAAGGACCATCTTCTCGTCCGTGCGCCGATTTTCGGCAATCTCATCCACAAGATCGCGCTTTCGCGTTTTTGCCGCACCTATGCCACGCTCATCCGCTCCGGCGTTCCCATTCTGCGCACACTGGAAATCGTCTCCTCGGCCAGCAACAAGGTGCAGATCGAGGACGCGTGTGTGGAAATTGCCAAACATGTCAGCCAGGGCGGCCAGGTGTCGGAAGTCCTCGGCACAAATACCTTTTTTCCGCCGATGATGAAACACATGGTCAAGGCCGGCGAGACCACCGGCAACGTCGACGGCATGATGGGCAAGATCGCCGACTTCTACGACACGGAGTGCGACGCCATTGTCGGTGCGCTGACCTCGCTGATCGAGCCGCTGCTCATCGTTTTTCTGGGCGTGGTCGTCGGCGGCATCGTCATGGCCATGTTTTTGCCGATCTTCCAAATGGCCGCGGTGGCCGGCGGTTTGCAAAAATAGCGGAAAAATCCGCCTTGTGTTAGCATCGGTAATTGTCGCGGAATATACCCGCCATGCCTTCCGTCCTCATCGTCGACGATCTGCTGTCCATCCACGAAATGCTCGAGGCTGTCATCCAGCCCACGGGCTTCGCCACCGCCTTTGCCACGGACGGCGAAAAGGGACTGGTTCGTTACAAGGCGGAACGGTTCGATCTCGTCCTGGCCGACATCGACATGAAGCCGATGGACGGCATCACCCTGCTCAAACAGCTCAAACTCTACGATCCGAAGGCCATCATCATCATCATGACCGCCTACGCCAGCACCGACAGCGCGGTGCAGGCGCTGAAGTACGGCGCCTTCGATTACCTGCAAAAGCCGTTTCGGGTCGACGAACTGATCGCCACGCTGAAACGCGGGATGGAATTCAAGCAGTTCCAGGCCGAGCGTGCCAACGCCGAATCGGGGCTGCCCGCGACCTATTCCGTCGATGTTGAGTCGCGCCTCATCGGCCAGAGCCAGCCGATCAAAAAACTCATCCAGCAGATCAAGAAGCTCGCCACCGTGCGCACGCCGGTGCTGCTCGCGGGCGAGTCGGGCACGGGCAAAAAAACGGTGGCCGAGCTCCTGCACGCCGCCGGCGGCGCCGGCGGCGACGTGCCCTTCGTGCGCATCGACTGCGCCCTCAGCACCGAGGACAGCTTCCGCGAGGGCCTGGTCGGCCAGAACGGCGCCGGCGGCACCTGGGTGCAGCAGGCCAAGGGCGGCACCCTTTTGCTCCAGCATCCGCAGTGCCTCTCGTTGGAGCTGCAACGCGAGCTGGTCAGCGTGCTGCGCAACGCCGGACAGGGCTTCCGCCTGGTCTGCACCACCAGTGAGGATCTGGAAAAGCTGACTGACGAAGGCAAGTTCCACGACGAACTGTTTTATCGCGTGGCTTCGCTGCCCGTTCACCTGCCGCCGCTCCGTGAGCGCACCAAGGATGTTCCGCTCCTCGTCAAACATTTCATCACCAAGGCGACCAATCCCTTTTTCGATACCAACCTCATCGAGTTTTCCGATGACGCGATGGCCACCCTCACGGCCTATCACTGGCCGGGCAACCTCACCGAACTCAACCAGGTCGTCTCCAAGATCGCCGCCACCACCGAAGCCCGCGTCGTCACCTCGCAACAACTGCCGATGCGCCTGCGCGAGCTGAAGAGCTGGCCCAGCCTGGAGGAATATCTCGTCGGCCAGCGCAAGCAATACACCGACATGGTGCTGCACGCCTGCCACGACGACAAGGCGCAGGCGGCCAAGGTCCTCGGCATCGACGCCAGCGAGCTCGGCTGATGCCGCCGGCCCGGCGGGCGTTTCCCGCTTGCGCCGCCCCGGTGCGCTCGCAACCCTGACGAGCGCTCACGTCCATGCCCAAACGCACCGATCTCAGCTCCATCCTCATCATCGGCGCCGGCCCCATCGTCATCGGCCAGGCCTGTGAGTTCGACTATTCCGGCACGCAAGCCTGCAAGGCCCTCCGCGAAGAAGGCTTTCGCGTCATCCTGGTGAACTCCAATCCGGCCACGATCATGACCGATCCCGAGTTTGCCGACGTGACCTACATCGAGCCGCTCACCGCTGAATTTCTGGAGAAGATCATCGAAGTCGAGCGCCCCTCCGCCCTCCTGCCCACCCTCGGCGGCCAGACCGCGCTCAACCTTTCGATGGAGCTGCACAAGAAGGGCGTCCTCGAAAAATACGGCGTGGAGATGATCGGCGCGAAGCCCGCCGCCATCGCCAAGGGCGAGGACCGCGAGCTCTTCAAGCAGGCCATGATCCGGATCGGCCTGGACGTGCCCAAGTCGCGCACCGTGCACACCCTCGAACAGGCGCGCGCGGCGGCCGACGAGATCGGCGCCTTTCCCCTCATCATCCGCCCGTCGTTCACGCTCGGCGGCCAGGGCGGCGGCATCGCCTACAACCGCGAGGAGTTCGAACGCATCGCCGCCAACGGCCTCGACCTCTCGCCCGTCCACGAGGTGCTGGTCGAGGAATGCCTCCTCGGCTGGAAGGAATTCGAGATGGAGGTCATGCGCGACCACAAGGACCAGTGCGTCGTCATCTGCTCGATCGAGAACTTCGACCCCATGGGCGTGCACACCGGCGATTCCATCACCGTCGCCCCGGCCATGACGCTCACCGACAAGGAATATCAGGTGATGCGCGATGCCTCCTTCGCCGTCATCCGCGAGGTCGGCGTCGAGACCGGCGGTTCCAACATCCAGTTCGCGGTCGATCCCCAGACCGGCCGCATGGTCGTGATCGAGATGAACCCGCGCGTCAGCCGCAGCTCCGCACTCGCCTCGAAGGCCACCGGCTTTCCCATCGCGAAAATCGCGGCCAAGCTCGCCGTCGGCTATGCGCTCGACGAGCTCAAAAACGACATCACACGCCTCACGCCCGCCTCATTCGAGCCCACCATCGACTACATCGTCACCAAGGTCCCGCGCTTCACCTTCGAGAAATTTCCCGACGCCGACCCCACGCTCACCTCCTCGATGAAATCGGTCGGCGAAGCCATGGCCATCGGCCGCACCTTCAAGGAATCGATCCAGAAGGCGCTGCGTTCGCTCGAGATTGGCGCCCGCGGCTTCGGCGGCGGCGGTCGGCACGGCGGCGACGAGGTGCCCGACCGCCAGACCATCACCGCCCGCCTGGCCACGCCCAATGCCGAGCGCATCTTCTACATCCGCTACGCCTTTCTGGCCGGTCTGAACCTCGAGGAAATCTTCGAGCTGACCAAGATCGACCCGTGGTTCCTCCACCAGCTCCGCGAGATCTTCGAGATGGAGCAGGAACTGAAAAAACACGCGCTGGCCTCGCTCCCGACGGATGATTTCCGGCGGGCCAAGCAGTTCGGCTTCTCCGATGCCCAGCTGGCGCACCTGCTCAAGAGCGACCTCGCCGCCGTCCGCGCCGAGCGGAAAAAACGCGGCCTCGGCACCACCTACCGCCTGGTCGACACCTGCGCCGCGGAATTCGAGGCCTTCACGCCGTATTATTATTCCAGTTACGGCGACGAGAACGAGATCATCCCGTCGCGGAAGAAAAAAATCATGATCCTCGGCGGCGGCCCCAACCGCATCGGCCAGGGCATCGAGTTCGATTACTGCTGCGTCCACGCCAGCTTCGCCCTGCGCGAAATCGGCTTCGAGACCGTGATGGTCAACTCCAATCCCGAGACCGTCTCGAC
>DATJYF010000314.1:0-7085 GCA_035499715.1 Opitutaceae bacterium
CGACAGGAGATAGGAGATTAACCTAGCCGCCCGCATTCGAGAAGACCTCCATTGTGACGTTCACATTAATTGTGGGTGTCGGGGTTCAGTTACGTTAAGGTCACAAAAACAAGAGGGGCTGGCACCAGGGTCGAATGGCCATGGGGATTAGGCAGAATTTTGCAGGTATCTTAACAAGAAATGTAGGCATACTTTTTTTGGTTGCAATCGTCTGCCAATGAGTTGCGAAATGCGCTTTCCAGCCCCTCAACTTCATGCGGATTCTTCTCCGGCTTCCGCCGCTTGCTTTGGCATTCGCTTTTTCCGCCGCCACCGCCCTCGGCCAGGGTATCACCACGTCCGCGATGAACGGCCTCGTCGCCGACGACACCGGCCGGCCCGTTGCCGCCGCCGTCGTCACCGCGGTCCATGAACCTTCGGGCACACGCACGGTCGCCGTCACCGGCGCCAACGGCCGGTTCACTTTCGACGGACTGCGCGTGGGCGGGCCTTACACCGTCACCGCCGCCGCGGCCGGGTTTCCGCCGGAAACGCGCCGCGAGATTTATCTTTCACTCGAGGAAACCGGCGAAATCAATTTGACGCTTTCGCTCCAGACTCAGCGCCTGGATCCGCTCAAGGTTGAGGCCGCGCGCGACACCACCTTCGAGTCCGGCCGGATGACCACGGGCGACGATTACACCGGCGAGGAGATCGCCGGCACGCCCTCCGTCCGCCGCGACATCCAGGACGTGGCCAACCTCGACCCGCGCCTCGGGCTGGACGAGAACACCACGACCGGCGAATTTCAGCTCACCGCCCAGGGGCAGAATTACCGCTACAACTCCACGCTGGTCGACGGCGTGCAGGCCAACGATCCCTTCGGCCTGAACGGCAACGGCTTTTCCTCGCTCCGCGGCCCCGTCCCGCCCGACGCGATCGCCGCGCTCGAGGTCAAGCTTTCGCCCTACGACGTGCGCCGCGCCGCGTTCACCGGCGCGCTGCTCAATGCCATCACCAGGAGCGGCACCAACACCTTTCACGGCTCGCTCTATTATCATTACGCCAACCAGAAAATGCTGGCGAAGAATCCCGTCACCGGCGTGCGCACGCCATTTCAAAACCGCACCTATGGCGCGACCCTTGGCGGCCCGATTCTCCGCAACAAGCTTTTCTTTTTTCTCACCTACGACGAATACCGCCGCACGGAGCTTCCGCCCACGTCGGTCTTCACGCCCGATCCGGCCGAGCTCGCAGCCATCGCCGCCAAGGCGAAGTCCTACGGTTACAATGTCGGATCGCTCCTCACGTCCTCAAACCTCTCCGTCCAGAAAACCTATCTGGCGAAACTCGATTGGAATATTTCCCCGGACCACCGCCTCGCCGTCACCTGGCGCCGCAATGACGGAATGACGCCGGAGTTCACCGATTTTTCCACCTCGAGCCGGAAAGTTTCGTTCAGCAACCACTGGTTCGAGCAGCAGCGCCTCACCGACAGCTACACCGCGCAGCTTTTCAGCCACTGGACCTCCGCGTTCCACACCGAGGCGACGGTCGCCTGGACCAAATACACCGGCTCTCCGGCCAACAACGGCCCCGCCTTTCCCGAAGTCGATGTGAACGGCGTGGACAACGCCGCCCACACCGCCAAGGGCGACGTTTTCCTCGGCACCGAGCGTTTCCGCCAGATCAATTCGCTCAGCACCACGACGACCAACGGCAGCCTCACCGGTGATTACGCGCTCGGCAACCACACGCTGATGTTCGGCGGCGACGCGGAGAAAACCGCGGTCGACGACCGCTACGCGCCTTACGCCTTCGGCAGCTATGTTTTTTCCACGCCCGCCGCCTGGCAGGCGGGCACGCCGGTTTATACCTTTCAATCCGCCGTGCCGGCCGCCGGTTTCAGCCTTTCCGACTCCTTTGCCCGCGCCTCCAACACGATCTACGGCCTGCTCGCCCAGGATACCTGGCGGCCGGCCAGCCGCCTCACGTTGCTTGCCGGCCTGCGGTTCGATTACCCCTACACCGGCACGAAGCCGCTGTTCAACCGCGCGTTTTATAACACCTTTGGTTTGCGCAACGACACCACCAGCAGCGGCAATTACACGCTCTCGCCGCGCCTCGGCTTCAACTATGTGCTGACCGACCAGCGCACGAGCCAGCTGCGCGGTGGCCTCGGCCTTTTCCAGGGACGCAATCCCGCCGTCTGGCTGGTCGATCCCTATCAAAACGCCGGCGCGCTCGGCTCCATCCAGGCCAAAACCTCCCAGCTGCCGAAAGGCTTCGCCTTCGATCCCGATCCTTTCAGCCAGCCCACACCACCCGGCACGCTGCCGGCGCCGGAGATCGATGTCACCGATCCGCATTTCCGCCAGCCGCTCGCCTGGAAAAGCAACCTCGCCTTCGATCAGGCGCTGCCGTTTTTCGGGCTCATCTTCACGGCCGAGGCCGATCTTCTGAAAATGGAAGAGGCCCCCTGTGCGGTGAACCTCAACCTCAAGCCGGCGGCCGACGGCGGCCCGGCCACCTTGCCCGACGGCCGCATTCGTTACGCCGCGCCCATCACCGCGTCGTCCAGCAACACCACGGTCTATGCGCATCCCGCGTTCGCCGACGTGATCTACCTCACCGATACGCACAAAGGCGAAGCGGAGGATTTCACCCTGCAGCTCCGCCGCCCGCTGAAGAACCACTGGTCGGTCTCGCTCGCCTATACGCACAACCACGCCACCGAGGTCTCGCCCATGACCTCCTCGCGCGCCCTCAGCAACTGGAACACGCGCGCCGTCTATAATCCCAACGAAGACACCGCCTCTGTTTCGAATTACAACGTCGCCAACAAGGTCGTCCTCCGCGTCACCTGCGAGTTCGCTTTTTTCAAGCGCACCATGACGACCCTCAGCCTCGTCTGGCGCGGCCAGACCGGCCATCCCTACAGCTGGGTCTATTACGGCGACGCCAACGGCGACGGCGTCACTTTCAACGATCTATTCTACGTGCCCGCCGGCCCGGACGATCCGCGCGTCCGCTGGGCCAGCGCCGCCGAGGAGGCGGCGTTTTTCGATTACATCAAGGGCTCCGGTCTCGCCCGCTACGCCGGCCGCGTCGTACCGCGCAACAGCGAGGCCAATCCCTGGATCAACACCATCGACCTGCATTTCGCGCAGGAAGTCCGCCTCTACCGCCAGCTCAAGTGCGAGGTTTTCGCCGACATCCTGAATTTCGCCAACCTGCTCAACAAACATTGGGGCACGGTCGACGGCATCGATTATTCCTACACCCGCGCCGTCGTCTCGACCACCTTCGACAAGACCGCCAACGGCGGACAGGGCCAGTATGTCTATCGTTTCAACGGCAACACGCTCGACGATTTCGGCACCTTCACCGACCTTTCGCGCTGGCAGATCCAGATGGGCGCACGGCTGAAATTTTGAATCCGCTGTCCGGATACGAAGCGCCCGTGTCTTAAGCGATCGGATACAAATCCGCCGGCCGCGGCCGCGGCGGCCTGTTTTTTCGCGCCGGCGGTATCAAATTTTCCATCACAATTTGGGCCGGGCAGGGCGGGGGACAAAAGGCAGGGAAAAGTCGCCGGCCGCCCTTGCGAAAGCGGCTTTTGGGCCTGGGATGCCAAAAATTTTAACACAAAAATTGCGACATTTGTGTTGACGGATGGTGAGTGAAATACCATCCGTTGTGGTCGCGGCGGGTGGAAACCACATCCGGTTGTGGTCAACAACCCGTCAACAAGTTTTAACAACTTTTGGTGGCCAAAACGCTCGGTTTGTTAAAAGACCCCCCCCCGCGCTTTGCCCAAATTTTCCATCCTTTTGCCCGTTCGCCATGCAAAAAACCTTCTCCGTCGGTAACAAGACCTTCGTCCTCGACCAAGCCAAGGCCGAGGCCGCCTTCGCGGCCAAAAAAGTCATCAACGGCCGCGAAACCATGACCTTCAACCTCCTGCCGCTGAAATACCAGTGGGCTTACGACCTTTACCGCAAGATGAAGGCCAACCACTGGGAGCCGGAGGACATCCCGATGGGCAAGGACATCGAGCAGTGGCGCGACACCAAGGTCGTCAGCGACGTCGAGCGCTGGATCATCCGCATGGGCATCGGCTATTTTTCCGCCGCCGAGGGCATCGTCGGCGACAACATCCAGCACGTCGTCCGCGAACTCGTCACCGCGCCGGAGCTCAAGCTCGTCCTCGGCCGCCACGCCCACGAGGAGAACATCCACGCCGACTCGCTCCTCTACATGATCGCCTCGCTCGGCATCAACCCGCACGAGTGCGAGGCCATGTTCGAGGACGTCGAGACGATCGTGAAGAAAAACGAGTTCGTCACCAAGGTCTCCCGCGCCCTCCGCCGCGACCTCGACCTGACCCAGCCGGAAAACAAAAAGCTCCTCGCCCGCAACATCTTCGTCTTTGGCCAGTGCATGGAGGGGACGCAATTCTACGGCCTCTTCGGCATGGTCCTTTCGCTTTACCGCCAGAACAAGTTCCCCGGCATCGGCCAGATGTTCCGCTACACCCTCCGCGACGAGTCCAACCACATCGAGGTTTTCCGCAACCTCTTCATGGACCTCGTCGAGGAGAACCGCGAGATCTGGACCACCGAATTCAAGGAGGAGCTCCGCGGCCTCATGCGCGAGGCGGTCGAACTCGAAAAAGAGTTCATCCGCGACTGCCTCCCGGTCAACGCCGTCGGCCTCGCCGCCGACGAGTTCGTCGCCTACATCGATTACATCGCGGACCGCCGCCTCGAAGGCTGCGGCCTGGCCCCGCTCACGGGCGGCATCAAGAATCCGCTCCCCTGGCTGGCCGAAATGATGGACATCAAGAAGGAGCAGAACTTTTTCGAAGGTCGCGTCACCGAATACCAAAAATCCTCCGCTCTGCACGTTGCCAGCGACGACGAACTCTGAGCGCCCCTGCGCCCGGAGTTCCCGGCTCACGCCGCTTCCACCCGCCTCCCTGTTTCCCTGTTCTCCGGCGCACACCCCTCCGCGCCTTGGCTTCCCTGGCTTTTCCGCCGCCGCGCGGCGTTCCGCGCCCTGATTTTTTTCCGCAACTCTCGTCTGCCATCAACCCGATGAATCCTTCACTCGAACAAGATCTCGCGCTCAAGCGCACCGTCCACACCCCGCTCGAACAAAAGCCCCACTTCGCCTGGCGCGACGTCGTCGCCGGCGAGAACAACGCCCTCGCGAACGACGTCATCGTTCTCTGCCCGCAGGGCGAGGAGCCCTTCGACCTCGCCGAGGTCGCCGACACGCTCGGCAAGGCCCTCACGCACGTCCACCTCGCGCGCGGCGAGTCCGACATCTTCACCGACGCCAACCGCGCCTGGGTCGCGCGCATCGCCCGCGAGGTCGCGGCCAACCTCTTCACCCTCACCAGCCAGCAGAAGCCCTTCCGCCTCTCGCTCAACGCCCTTTACGAGCTGATCGAGAAGACCCTCGTCGACAACAACGCCTACGACGTCGCCAAGAGTCTCCTCGTCAACCGCAGCCGCAAGATTTCCATCGACCGCGCGGCCGCCGCCACGCCCCTCCGCATCATCCGCCGCAACAACCAGGTCGTCCCTTGGAGCGAGCAGAAGATCGAGATCGCCGTGCGCAAGGCCTTCCTCTCCCTCCAGCGCGACTCCGCTCCCGCCGTCGCCATTGCCAAGGCCGTGACCGCCCGCGTCCTCTCCTCCAAACAGGCCTTCGTCCACATCGAGGAGGTGCAGGACATGGTTCAGGAAGAGATCATGCGCGCCGGCCACTTCAAGGTCGCCGAGCAATACATCATCTATCGCGACCGCCGCGCCACCGCCCGCGCCGAAGCCGCCCCCGCCGCCGAGCAGCCCGCCGCCCCCGCGCCGCAGCAGGTCTCGATGGTCGTGGTCAAGCGAGCCGACGGCGAAACCATCCTCTGGGACGGCGTCGACCTGAAGAAGCGCATCGAGTTCGCCCGCATCGGCCTCGACCTCTGCCTTTCCAACGAGGAAATCGAGCACGAGCTGCGCCGCTCCGTCTTCGATCACATCGCCCAAAAGGACCTCGACGCCACCATCATCCTCAACTCCAAGACCCTGATCGAAAAGGACGCCGATTTCGCCAAGTTTGCCGGCCGCATCCAGCTCACCTACATCTACGAGGAGGTCCTCGGCTGGGACATCGTCCGCGACGGCATCGGCAAGCTCCGCGAATTCCACCAGCGCGCCTTCAAAAAATACCTTGAGCACGGCGCCGACATCAAGCGCCTCAATCCGCGCTTGCTCGACTACGACCTCACCAAGCTCGGCGCCGTGCTCGACCCCTCCGCCGACCTCGAGTTCGACTTCCTCGGCATCCAGACGCTCTACGACCGCTACCTCATCGTCGACAAGACCGCCAAGCCCGCCCGCCGCATCGAGACCCCGCAGTTCTTCTGGATGCGCGTCGCCATGGGCCTCTTCCTCGACGAAGCCACCGCCCGCGAGGACCGCGCCTCCGCCCTCTACGGCCTCTACAAGAGCCGCCGCTTCTGCAGCAGCACGCCCACGCTCTTCAACTCCGGCACGCTCCACTCCCAGCTTTCGTCCTGCTACCTCTACTACGTCGACGACACGATCGAGAGCATCATGATGCGCGGCATCGCCGAAAACGCCTTCCTCTCCAAGTGGGCCGGCGGCCTCGGCGGCTCCTGGACCAGTGTGCGCGGCACCGGCGCCCACATCGCCGGCACCAACGGCGAGTCCCAGGGCGTCATCCCCTTCCTCAAGCTTCACAACGACCAGCTCGTCGCCGTCAACCAGGGCGGCAAGCGCCGCGGCTCCGGCTGCGCCTACCTCGAGACCTGGCACAACGACATCTTCGAGTTCCTCGAGCTCCGCCGCAACACCGGCGACGACCGCCGCCGCACCCACGACATGAACACGGCCAACTGGATCCCCGACCTGTTCATGAAGCGCATGGAAAACCGCTCGCACTGGACGCTCTTCCGCTCCAACGAGGCCAAAGACCTCCACCACCTCTACGGCCGCGCCTTCGAGGAAAAATATCTCGCCTACGAAAAGCTCGCCGAGGAGGGCAAAATCACCGGCCAGAGGGTCGAGGCCCTCGAGCTCTGG
>DATJYF010000315.1:0-6902 GCA_035499715.1 Opitutaceae bacterium
TTTTGCCGGCCGTTTCGTTCGCCGAAAAAGAGCAACCCGCCGGCAAAGGCCACGAGCATGCTGGACCGCCGCAGGCTGGCCACGACCGAGATCAGCGCCGCCGGATCGCGCAGCGCCTGGAAATAAATGAAGTCGGCCACCAGCAGCGAAAAGGAGATGAAGAGGACGCTCCAGCGCCAGTGAAACTCGTGGCGCGGCCACCAGCGCAGCTTCCATCCGACGGCCAGTGGCAGAAACACCACGACGAGATAGATGGAAAACCACGCCTGCACGGTCGCGGCCGTGAAGCCGGCCCGGCCGAGCAGGTATTTGTCGTAGAGCGCGCTGATGCCGTTGAGCGCCGTGCCGGCGATGAGCCAGCCGATCCATTTGTCACGATGAAAATGAATGCCTTCGCGCCGGCCGGCGATGGAAAGGCCGACGAAGGAAAGCAGGGTCGTGGCGATGCCGAGCAATTCCAAGCCGGTCGGGCGCTCGGCCAGCACCGCCAGCGCACCGAGCAGCGTCCAGATCGGGCCGGTCGCGCGGATGGGCGAGGAAATCGAGACGGGCAGGTACTTGACCGCAAAATAGGTGGCCACCCAGGAAGCCGCGACCAGCGCCGACTTGAGCAGGAGCAGGCCGTGCCGTGCCGGCGTCAGCGGCGCGACGGTGAGGCCGGCCGGCAGCAACGCGGGATGAAGCGCATGCGCGGCCATGAGCAGCGTCCAGACCGCGGCGCTGCAGACGTTGCTGAAAAACAGCACGGGCAACACGGCGTTGTCACGGACGGCGTGCTTGGTGAAGAGTTCATAGCCTCCCAGGAACAGCGCGGAGACCAGGGTGGCGGCGAGCCAGTGCATGCAAAAGGTCAAGGTCTGACCGGTTCCGCCGCGCCGGGCAAGACCGGAGCGCTCAGGGCGCGACGCGGCGGCCGACGATGACCAGATCGCGTTCCACGCCGTCGAGCACGGCGACGCGCGGCAGATGGGCCCAGCGGTCGAAGCCGGATTTTTCAAACAGCCGCAGGCTCGGTTCGTTGTGGGCCCAGATGAAGCCGAGCAACGTGCGCACGTCGCAGACGGGGGCGCGGGTGATCGCCGCGCCGAGGAGATATTTGCCCAGGCCGCGACGGCGGTGCGGCTCGGCCACGTAGAGGCTGATTTCGGCCGTGGGCTGGTACGCGGGCCGGCCGTAAAAGGACGAAAAGCTGAGCCAGGCGCACACGCCGCCACCGGCGGGATCGTCCATCACCCAGATCGGCCGCGTGCGGGGGTTGTGGGCGCGAAACCATGGCAACCGGCTCTCGACGCTCACCGGCTCGGTGTCGGCCGTGACCATGCGACCGGGAATGGTGGCGTTGTAAATCTCCACGATGGCCGGCAGGTCGGCCTCGGCGGCGTCGCGCAGGTTCATGGCGCCGGGGCCGTGCCGGCGGCGGCCGGTTTGGGCCAGTCGAGTTCGATCACGGCGTGAGGCATCCGCACCTCCACGTGCGCGACGCTTTCCGTGGTGGCATCGAGTGTGAAAGTGAGATCGATTTTGCCGGGCGACGGCACGTCGGCGACCATGGTGTAGCGGTAATGCAGGCGAAGGATATCGCCGGTGTGGCGCGCCTCGAGCGGTGTACCGAGGAAGCGCAGCAGGTCGGAACGCGTGAGCGGCGAATTTTTGGCCATGGCAATGGCCGCGCGGGCGCTTTGCCGGGATTTGTCCACGCTGGCATGGCCGAGCGAGCGAAGCGCCGCGAGCACCAGCGACTTCGGCACGAAGGTGAAGACCCGCTCGGGCAGATGGACGCTCTTGAGCTTGCCGTCCACAAACATGAAATCCGCCGTGACCTCGTAATCTTCGGGCTGCTCACCGGGCGCGGCGTAGTCCTTGATCCAGCGCAAATGCCAGCGCAGGGCGACGCCCAGACGAGTCTGCCATTCCGGTGCGAGGCCAAAAAAACCCATATCCTCCACCAGCAGCACGGGCTGCTGGCAGATGAGCGTCAGTCCCGGCGCGGAACGAATGCTGAAAAAGCGGTCGAAATCGGCGAGCTGGTCCCGCAGTTCGAGCAGGCGCAGGTAGACACAGCCGCCCAGCAGCAGGCAGGCGAAGAGCAGCGGGCTGAGACGCCGAAGGTTTCGCAGCAACGCCGGCCGGCCGTTCATTTTTCAATGAAGCGCAGCAGATAAAGAAAAACCAGTGCGCCGATGACCGCGAAAACCACCTGCCCAAACAGCCCGTAGGCGACGATGCCGAGCAGACGGAACAAAAATCCGCCGAGAAAGGAGCCGACGATCCCGACAATCATGTTGCCGGTCAGGCCGAAGCCGGAGCCTTTGGTGATCAGCCCGCCGATCCAGCCGGCGAGCAGGCCGATGAGCAGGAACAGGAGCAGACCCTGGAATGACATGGCCATGACATGAAGGGGTGAAAGCGGCGGTGCGAGTGGAATTTTCAGCGGGCCGGCTTCAGATCAAATCGCACCGCATCAATGCGCGCTTACTTTTTGTCCGCGGGCGCGTTGAACTGCATGCTCCCCATCAAATCGAGCAGGCGGGTGTGAAGAATCTCATCCTCCTCATCCTTCGATTTGTGGTACGTGCTGTGCTCGAGCACGCGCTCGGCCAGTTCGGTGCTGATGACGAAAATGTAGCCGTTCTTCACAAAGAGCAGGTTGCCGCGTTTCGCCACAAGTGACGAGGCGGCATCGTCGGTGAGAGACGCGCGCTCGGCAAACATGGATCCGCCGGGCAGCAGGGTGTAGACGATGAGCGCGCCGTCCGCCGTGCCGGGCCGGAACACGGCATCCTCGATCTTGGCGCCGGGCGAACGTTTTTGAAAATCCGGCATCACGAAATTGCTGAAAAAATAAATCAGATAGTCTTTCCGGCCGCGCCGCTCGTCCTCGAAACGCTGGGTCGCGTCTTCCTGAAACGCCGCCACGCTCACATGGGTGCTGAAGTTGTCCTCGAAGGTCACGACGTTTTCCGTGTCGCTGATGCTGCCGCCCAGCTCGGACAGCACGGGAATCGTCATGCTAAACGCGCCGGTGGGCGAAATGTAGGTGCGGCCGTCGATTTTGCCACGCAAGGGTGGCGGGGCCGCATCCGGCTCGTCTGGCTGGTCGTCGGATTGGGCGAAAACGACGGCCAGGGAGGAAAAACAGAGGACGGTGAAGGCAAAAATGCGCAAACTCATTATTAATAATGCAAATAATCGCAGGCGGGCTAGTTCAACTCATGGGTATGACGCACGTCAATGCTGACAGTTCCATCCAGGCGGCGACTGGAACCTCCTCCGGCCGCGACCGCGGGGTGAGGCCGTGCGCCGCCAGCCGCGCCAGCCAGGCCGCGCCGCCATCGGGCAGCCGGTCGCGCAGCAGGGCGCCGATCTGCTTGCGCCGTTGCTGGAAGAGCATGCGGATAAGCGCCTTCAGCGCAGTCGAAAACACAAACGGATCGGGTTTGCGCACCAGGTGCAGCAATTGCGAACCGACCTCGGGCCGCGGAAAAAAGCACGCCGCCGAGACGCGGTGGCCCGGCGCGATGGCAAAGGCCGCCTGCAGGAAGATCGAAATCGCGCCGAATTGCTTTGAGCCGGGCGGCGCGGTGTAGCGTTGCGCCGCCTCCTGCTGCAGCATCAGCACCATCCGCGCCGGCAGCGGGCCGCCGAGCACGGCGTCCATCCACGGCGTGGAAATGGCGTAGGGGAGGTTGGCCACGATCTTGAACGCGCCCGCCGCGGCGCGTTCCGGCGGCAGCGCCGCCAGCGGCTGCTCCATGGCGTCGCCTTCGAGAAGATGGAAAGTCTGAGGATATTGCGCGGCGAGCGTCGCGCGCAGATGGTCTGCCAGCGTCGTGTCCCGCTCGACGGCCCAGACCTCCGCCTCGGTCTCGAGCAGTGCCGACGTGAGCGTGCCCAGTCCGGGGCCGATTTCGACCACCGCGTCGCCCGCGGCAACTTGCGCGAGTTCGAGCGACTTGCGGACGATGTTGCCGTCGACGAGGAAATTCTGTCCGAGCGAGCGTTTCGGCATATGGCCGAGACGGGCCAGCAGCTCGCGGGTGGCGGTGGGTGTGAGCGGCATGTCAGGCGCCGCGGAAATCCGCGACCAGCCGCGCCGGATCAACGGCTTTCATCAGCGCCTCGCCCACGAGCACGGCCTGGGCGCCGGCCCGGCGGGCGCGGGCGGCATCCGCGCCGGTGAAGATGCCGCTTTCGCTCACGGCGATGACTCCGCGGGGAAACTGCGGAATGAGCCGTTCGCTCAACGCCAGATCGGTCTTGAACACGGCCAGATCGCGGTTGTTCACCCCGATGATCTTTGCCTGGTGGGCGACGGCCCGGGCCAGCTCGGCCTCGTCATGCACTTCAAACAGGGCGTCGAGGCCGGCGGCGGCCGCGGCGGCGTGCAGGCTTTTGATTTCGTCGTCGGCCAGCGCCCGCACGATGATGAGGATGGCGCTGGCGCCGGCTTCGCGTGCCTGCAAAACCTGCAGGGGGTGAACGAAAAAATCCTTGCGCAGGCAGGGCCGGGCGGGCGGCGCGGCGCGAAAGTTCTCCGTCACGTCGCGCAGATCCGCCAGCGAGCCGCCGAAATATTTTTCGTCCGTCAGGACCGAAAGCGCGTCGGCATCCGCGGCGCGATAAGTACGGGCCTGAGCCAGGGCGTCGGCATTCTGCCGGATGGCGCCGGCCGAGGGCGAGCGGCGTTTGATCTCGGCGATGACGGCAAGCCGGCCGTCGGCCCGGCGCAGCGCGGCGGCGAACGACGGCGGCTTCGGCAGGGTCTGGTCCAGCCGCGCGAGCTCGCTCTCGGGCACCGGCCGCAGGAGCGGGGCGATCTCGCGGCGTTTGTGGGCCATGATCTCGGTAAGCTTGTCGGACATTTCCCGCCACGAAAACGGGTGAAGTCGCCGAAGACAAAGATGAATTTTCTCCTGTCTTTCGGCGGATTCCTGTATTGCGTGATGGCATGAGCGCCATTGAGGACCTTTGTCATACCGTCGCCCGGCTGCGCGCGCCCGACGGCTGCCCGTGGGACCGCGAGCAGACGCACCAGACATTGACGCGCTGCCTGATCGACGAATGCAGCGAATTGCTCGACACGATCGACCGCATGGACCTGCCGCACATGCGCGAGGAGCTGGGCGACGTGCTCGTGCAGGTGGTATTTCACGCCCAGCTCGCGGCCGAGCGCGGCGATTTCGACTTCGAGGCCGTGGCGCGCGAAATCAACGACAAGCTGATCCGGCGGCATCCGCACGTCTTCGGCGATGGCAGGCTTGAGACGTCCGACCAGGTCCTCGTGCAATGGGAGCAGATCAAGGCCGCCGAGAAAAAATCCGCCGACAAGGCGGCGGAGCCGAAAATTTTCAAGGAGCTGCCGCCGCGGCTGCCAGCGCTCATGTTCGCCGAGGCGGTGTGGAAGCAGATGCAAAAAAACAAGCTGCCCGCCGGCGGCGCGGCGGATGCGGCGCGGATCCAGGAATTGGGCCGCGGGCTGACCGAGGCCGAGGCCGGCCGGCGCCTGTTCGAGCTCGCCGCCGCCTGCCGGGTCAACGGGATCGATCCGGAAAATGCGCTGCGGCTCGAAGCCGCGCGCGTGATGCACGAAGTCGCGGCCGAGGCCGGGGCAGCGGCGGCCCAAACCTGAGCCGGCGAACAGCCGCGCGGTGCGATGACCACCGAGACACTCAAACCCCTTCCGGACCGGATCGCCGCCGACTGGCTGGCGCCGTTTCTGGAGTTTCTCGAAAAGGAGCGGCGCTACTCGGCCTATACGCTGCGCAACTACCGGCAGGCCTTTGAGGATTTCTGGCGCTGGCTCGACGCCGCCGGATTGTGGGCGCCGGGATTCGGCCGGCTCGGCCCGCGCGACGTGCGCGACTTTGTCATCGAGGCCCAGCGCCGTTTCGGCCGCCGCACGCTGCACAACCATGTCTCGGGCCTCCGCGCGTTTTTCAAATTCTGGATCAAGCGCGGACGGCTCGCCACGAATCCCTTCACCGGCGTCGCCCTGCCCAAGCTGGAAAAGGCGCTGCCCAAGTTCCTGACCGAAAAGCAGGTGACGGACCTCCTCGCCGGGCCGCTGCGCCTGCTCCAGAACGAAAGCCTCGACGCCTTCAGCGCCTGGCGCGACCGGCTGGTGCTCGAGCTGCTTTACGGCGGCGGGCTGCGCGTGAGCGAGCTGGTCGGACTCGATTATGGGCAGATCGAGTTCGAACGCGGCGTGGCCCGCGTACTGGGCAAGGGCCGCAAGGAGCGGCTTTGTCCGCTCGGCCGGGTGGCCATGGCCGTGCTGGTGAAATGGAAAACCGAATACGCCCGTCGCACCGATCCGGCCGCGCCGGTCGTCGTCAACGCCCGCCACGAGCGCCTCAACGCCCGCGCGGTGCAGTTGATCGTGAAAAAATATCTCGCGCTGGCCGATCTGCCGATGGACCTTTCGCCGCACAAGCTACGCCACAGCTACGCCACGCACCTGCTCAACGCCGGCGCCGACCTGCGCCTCGTGCAGGAGCTGCTCGGCCACGCCAGCCTCAACACCACGCAGATCTACACCCACACGAGCGTGGCGCGGCTGAAGGAGGTTTACGACAAGGCGCACCCGCGGGCGTGAATGCTCTATTTCGAGGATCCATTTCCACCATCAACCACCATGAAAACAAAATATCTTTTCGTCATTGTCATCGGGCTGGCCGGATTCATGCAGCCGCGCATTTTCTGCGCCGATTCGCCGCCCGACGAAATGCGGAACAAGCTCGAACAGACGATTCAGGAGCGTGATCAAGCCATCCGGCAGTTGGAACAGGAAAACCAGGAACTCAAAAAAACCGCGGAGGACCAGGCCCGTCGCATCGAGGCGCTTGAATTGGAAAACCGCGAACTGCGCGGCAAACTCGAACAAATTGGCAATCTCAGCGGCG
>DATJYF010000316.1:0-6570 GCA_035499715.1 Opitutaceae bacterium
CATGAGGACGCACCTCGTCTTCAAACCACCGGGATTGATCGGCTGGCGGGGAATTCATGAGTCGGAAAGCGAAGCGGACCCTGCGCTCACGGAACGATCAGGGGTGCATGACCAAGAGACACAAAAACGCCATCGCTTCAAGCACCAGTTGGTGTGGCCTCTCATTTGCAACGGAGTTTACCCGGCCGTTTCGCCGCGGGCGCGCCGGCGGTAGATGCCGCTGACGACCTCGAAGACCTGGTCGACCGTGTGCGACTTCATGCACTGATTGTCGCGGCAGGAGGTCCGGCGGTTGTTGTAGGCGTTGACGCACGGACTGCAGGCGAGACCGGCCCACAACGGATGACTGCGCAGGCCGGGCGCCGCAAAGAGCAGCGGGCTCTCGGGTCCGAAAAGCGCCACGACGTCGATCGGTGTCAGCGCGGCAAAATGGGCCGGCCCGCTGTCGTTGGTCACGAGCACTTCGGAAAGCGTGTAGAGGACGAGCAATTCGCGCAGGGTGGTGCGCCCGGCGGCGGACACGCAGAGCGGCGAGCCGACGTCGCGCACCAGCGGCGCGAGGGCCGGGGCCTCCTCCGGCGAGCCGGTGAACACGACGGCGGCGTCGGAAAATTCGGCCAGCAGCCGGCGCGCCAGGAGAACGTAGTTCGCGCCGTCCCACTTGCGCTGCGGCAGCAGGTCGCCGGCATTGGCGTTGAGCAAAATCAGCCGGCGGCTGGCGGGCACGGCCAGATCCGTCAGCAACCGGCGCACGCGCTGCGCTTCGCCTTCGTCGGCGGCAAACTGCGGCGGCGGCGGCGCGGGCGGGACCGGCGGGAAAGGTAGCGTCGGGAGCGCGGACGCCTCGCCCTCGAGCGCCCGCAACAGGCTGACAAACGCGGCGCTGGTGTGCAGGTGCGGATTGTAGTTCACGCGGTGGGTCAGGAGATCGCCGCGGTACGGACCGGCGCCAAAGCTCGCGTGGAAACCGGCGCGGAGGCGTGCCCCGCTGAGATAAGCGAGCGCCGCGGAGGAGCGCGCGAAAAATTCCAAATCGATGCACGCGTCGATGCGGTGCCGGCGGATCGCCCGCAGTTGCGCGAAGGCGCTGGCTGCCATCGTCCACGCGGAAGCGGTGTGGATGGCGAAGACGTTTTCCGGCGGCACCAGCCCGAGCGCATCCAGAATGAACCGGTTCTCCTCGAACACGAGGAAGTAAACCTGTTCGCGGCCGACGCGCGCGGCCGCCTGCCGGATGACGTCGTGCGCGAGCACGGTCGAGCCCTGCTCGACGAGTTTCACAAACAGAATGCGGCGCGGGGGCGGGGGCCGCGGCCCGCCGCGGAAAATTCCGCCGATGCGGCGCACCAGCGTCAGCCCGGCGCAGGCCGGCGCGCCAAGCCGGTGATCGATCCACTGGAGCGTGCGGGTCTTGCTGCTGAAACGTTGCGGAAGGGAGGCGGCGGCCATGGTCAGCGGAGGGGAGGACCATCGCGCTCGATCGCCAGGGCATGGTCAAGGTTTTGCCGGGCGTCGGGGTTGTCGGGGTCGATCTGCAGCGCCGCCTTGAACTGCGCGATCGCTTCGGAAAGCCGGCCCGACGCGGCGAGGACCGCGCCCAGATTGTTGTGCGCTTCACAGTAGCCGGGCCAGAGGCGCAAGGCTTCCTCGTACTGGAGCATGGCGTCGGCGGGGCGGCGCGCCTTGAAGTAGGCGTTGCCGAGGTCGTTGCGCGCTTCGGGAAAATCGGGTTTGAGCCGGACGGCTTTCTCCAGATGCATGATCGCCGGCGCGACCTGGTCGGATTCGTAAAGCATGACGCCGAGGTTGGTGTGAGCAGCCCACGAAGACGGGTTGCGGGCAACGGTGTCACGATAGAGGGCCGTGGCATCGGAATAAACCCCGGCCTGCTGCCAAGTGAGGACGGCGAGCCCGCCGGCCACCGCCGCGGCGGCGCCGTTCAGAAAATAACGGACGCCGCTGACCGCGCCGGGGCTCAGCGCGGCGTCCAGCCGGGCCCAACCCGCTCCGGCCAGCGCAGTCACACCCAGCAAGGCGAGATGGGCGTAGACGTTCGAGACCGGCGAGTATTGCATGAAGCCGACTTCGATGAGGCCCAGCGCAGGCGCCAGCGCGACGCAGAAATAGCCCCAGCCGAAGAGAGGCGCGCGTCCCCAGCTCCGCCGCCAGTGCCAGAGCACGGCGGTCGCGACCAGCGTCGCAGCCAGAGGCAGCCACCAGCGAAAATCGGCCGACTGCACGCTCCACTGTCCATAGTCGAAGCAAAGATTCGCGGGCCAAACCGTCTTGCCGAGATAAAACCAGACGGCGGCTCCGGCGCGGAGAACACGCCCAAGAAAATTCAGCGATTGCATCTTGTCAGGCGTCAGCACGGTGGAAAACTGCGCCTCGTAGAAAGCGAGCGCGCCTGCCACCAAAAAAAACGGCGCCAGCCGGGCCAGCCCCGGTGCGGTCAGGCGGCGGCGCCACGCCAGCAGGCCAAGGAGTATCAGCGGAAGCACGACAACGGAGCCCTTGCTGAGCATGGCCAGCGCGAAAGCCGCCAGGCTCAGCCAGTATCCGGACCGGCGCCCGCCGGCGAACCAGAAGATCGAGAGCAGAAAAAAAAGCATGGCCATGAGGTTCTTCCGCTCGGTGATCCAGGCCACGGTTTCGGCGTTCACCGGATGGAGGCCGAAGAGCAGCGCGGCGAAAAACGCCCCCGGGATCTGCAACCGCCGCAGCAGCGCCCAAAAGAGGAGCACCTCGGCGACATGCAGGATCAGGTTGGTGGCGTGATAGCCCGCCGCGTTCAGGCCCCACAGCCGCCATTCCAACCAGAGGGTGGAGGACGTTACCGGCCAGTAGTCGGCGGCTTCGTGGCCGAACCAGAGCCGGAGCAGCCCGTCGGGGGCCTGAATCAGCGGATTCGCGGTGAGGAAAACATTGTCGTCGAAAATGAACCCGCCGTGCAGCGCGGGCAGGTAGGCCAGCAAGGTGGCCGCCGCGAGCAGGAGGGCGGCCCAGGCGGCCGGGAGGGCAAAAGGCTTCCCGGCCGCGGCCGTGGTGGTGGGTTGCCGAGGCACCCCGCGATGCAATCAAACCGGCGCGCCGGCTAGAAGTCGAATCTGGTGCTCCAGACGTAATTGCGCGGCTGGCCGTACATCACGCCGTTGACATTGGCTGCGCTGGCATAGCCGGTGCCATTGTTCGGGCTGATGCTGATGATGTATCGGTTGAAGATATTGTCGATGTTCACTTGGGTGTGGAAGGTGAACCATCGGAACTTGTGCTCGTAAGAGAGTATCACGTTGACCTGCGGATTCATGATCGGCTGGGCGTAAAGGTGCCGCACCCGGTCGGATGTCGAAAAATAGAATGACCGATAGTACCAGGCGAGGGCGAGGGTGCCGCCGACGCCAAAGCCTTTTGCCGGTCCTTCCGAAAACGTGTAGTCCGTTTCGACATTGGTGGCATAAACCGGATAGCCGACGGTGTAGTTGCCTTTCTTCTGCACCAAGTACTGCCCTTGGTAGTTGCCCGGATCGGCCCAGTTGTACTGGATGGCCGAGATGGGCAGGCCGGTGGCGCCGGTCAGGGCAGAGGGACCGTTGATGCCGCCATTGCGGAACTGTCCCAGCGCGGTTTTCACGTAAACAAAGTCGGCATTGCTGAGCTTGATCGGACCGCCGATCGAACCGTTGAGCGGCTGGTTTTGCGGCAGGGTTCCTCGGCCAAAGGCGTAGTAAGGGCTGGAGGGGTTGTTCATCATCGCCAGGGTGAGCGGCACCAGGGCCACACCATAAGTGGCGGGATCGACCGGGGTGGTTTGCTTCTGCAGCGTGGTCTCGAAGGCGGTTGGTTTGCCTCCCGACGGGACGGGCGGAAGCAGCGATTCCGCCGGCACAAGGAAGGGTTGGCCATTGGCATACATAACGTTGCCTTTGCCATCGGTGTAGAACTGATCGTTATACAACAGCGGATAGGCGCTGTCTTTCAGGACTATGCCGTCAGCGACGCTGGCCGAGACGCGCGCGCGCCAGTTGGGCGTCGGCGCGGCGGTGAGGATCAGCTCGATGCCGCGGGACTGTTTGTCGAACTGCGCCCATTGATTCTTGTCTCCATCCGGACCCTGGAAGGAGCCGTTCAGGCCGCTGGAGTTGACGGTGTCCCGGAAGTCCGTTCCGGCGTTGTAATTGTCATTGAGCGATTCCGTCCAATAGGCCGAGAGCGAGCCGGAAATGCTGCCGCTTTCATTGCTGAACTTGAAACCGCCTTCATGGGCCCAGCCGGTGGGATTTTTGGGCGCATTGCCCAGCGGATCAAGCGAGCCGACGGAAAAGTTGAAGGTGCGCGAATAATTGTAATAACCGCGCAGCCATTTTAGGAGCCGGACATCGATGCCGGCGTTGTAACTCGGCAGGTTGCCCGTGCGGGTTTCCCGCCAGGCCCGGAGGTCGGCCGTGCTCGTATTGGCGTTGCGGGTGAATGAATCGCTTTCCCGCAAGCCGAACAGCGTATCGAAACGGTCGCCATACCAGCTGGTGTAATTGGCGAGGTACCAGCCTTCATCGCGACGTTGCTGGTTATAAGCCCCGCCCGAGTTGGTGTTCACGCCATTCAGGCCCAGCTTATTACCGGCTGCTTGATTGAGATTGAATTCGTAGATGTCGGCGAACCCCAGCGGATTGTTGGGCCCGACCCAGGCCTGGCTCGTGGGATTGAGCGGCTGCAGGGCGTATTGCTGGCCGTTGACCGCAATATATTTGGCTCCGACTTTTTGGTACGCGTACTGAATGGGCCCGCCGCCCACCGGCCACCAGACGGTGGGAACCTGAACGCGGCCGAGATTGTTTTTGGTGACATCGGAGAAGACATTGCCGTTGGCATCGGTGGCAAAATAGCCGAGGCTGATATTGCCGTCGCTGTCGGAATATTCGCGGTCGAACCCGACCGCCGTCTGGGTGTGGGCGCGGCCGTCAAAAAGATCGAAGGTGGTGAGCGCCGCGGCGCGATAGCTCTGCCGGCGTTCCGAAATCATGCTGCTCGCCAAGGTAGAGCTGATCGCCCAGCTGTTGAACGGATTGCCGTTCACCAACGGCGCGGAGAGGCTGCCGATGTTGGTGCCTTTGAGCTGGTGGTCCGTGTCCCAGAGAACGCCGAAGGAAGTGGAGAGCCACTTGGTCCAGTTCGTGTCGAGAAAGGCTTCGTAGATCCGGTTGTCGAAGTCCTCTTCCGTGCGCCAGCCGGCGAAGGAATCATAGGTTTCGCTGGTGATGTTGCCGTTGTCGATGGACCCGCCCGGGAAAGGCTGGCCCGTGATGGGATTGATGGCGCCGACCTGATGGGTGACGAAAAGGTAGCTCAATTTGTCGCCGCTGCGCGGATCATTTCCCGTCCCGCCGAAATTGACCGAGATGTTGTTCGGAACGATGCGGTCGTTGTGGGTTTGTTCCGCGCCAAGGCGCAAGGTGGAGCTGGTCTGGCCGATGGGCAATTTGAAGGCCAGCTGGCTGTAGTAGCCGTTGGTGTTGTCGCCGATGTAGAGGCGGCGGTAATTGTTGTTTTGCTGGATGCCGACGAACCGGGCCGCCACCCAGTCGTTGCCCCAGTTGTAATCGCCGGTGCCCGACTTCGATCCGTATTGATCCACGCGGGTGGCCAGGCTGCCGCGTTGCTGGTTGAAGTTGGCCTGCTTTGAGGTGATGTTGGCCACGCCGCCCGCACCGGTGGCGCCGTAAAGCAGGCCTTGGGCGCCATGAAGGACATCGACGCGTTCGACATCGAAAGTGCTGGTGGCGTTGGTGTTGGTGGGAGCGAAGTCGAATCCATCGCGGTGAGCCTTGCCGGCGGAAACGCCGCGCAGGCCCAGTTGTTGGCCGAAAACCCGATCGCCGGGCTGGGTGGCGTTGGCATCGCTGTCGGGCGTGGCCAGAACCATGCCGGCCCCGGTGCCATATTGGGTGAAGAGTTCCTCCACCGACTGTACCTGCGTGTCCTCCATGAATTGTTGGGTGAAGACGTCCGCTACCACGGGAGTCTTGTAGAGCTCGGTGTTGAAGCGGGTGATCGAATTGGAATTCAGCGCGCCGTAGCTGGTGTCTTTCGAGGTCACGACTTCGAAAGGGTCCATTTTCAGCACCGATTCCTTTTCTGTGGCACTTGGCGGGGCGGCGATGGCCGGCGACGCCGGCGGCGAATTCTGCGCTGTCACTTGGGCCTGCGTCTGCGAGGGCAGGAGCAGAATGGTCAGGAACAAGGCCGTGAGGATCGAGGTCTGGACACAGCCCGAGAAGGAACTTCTACGGTTGGAGGGGTTCATGGCGAGCGGGGTTAGTTATTGGAACCGGAAGGAGAGCCGGTTCGACGTCTCGCAGGGGTCGGCTGCAAGAAGGTGCAGCGTAACATGCAGACGCGGGAAAAGGTACTACCCAAACGGGTAGCCACGCTCAGCGCGCGGAGGAGAAGCCTTCATCCGTGACGGAAAAATCAGCGAACCTGGACCCAACCACCGTTGGCGCGTGGGCCGCGGCGAAAAACCAGGCTAAAAAAATGCGGCCGGGAAATATTTCCCGGCCGCATTTTTTTAGC
>DATJYF010000317.1:0-5427 GCA_035499715.1 Opitutaceae bacterium
GCCTCCATGCGCTCCGTGCCTCCGTGATTCAATTAAACTGATTTCCGCCATGGCCGTCATCCAAGTCGAACGCAAGCCGCTCACCTTCGCCGAGCGCACCTATCTGCCGCAGATCCTCGGCGGCCTGAAAATCACCTTCAAGCACCTCGTCGCGCCGAAAGACACGCTCGAATACCCCGAGCAGCGCCCGGCCATTCCGCCCCACTACCGCGGCGCGCCCACCCTGGTCAAGGATCCGAACGGCCGCGAAAAATGCGTTTCCTGCCAGCTCTGCGAATTCGTCTGTCCCCCCAAGGCCATCCGCATCACGCCGGGCGAGCTGCCGGAGGGCAGCGGGCGCGAACACGTGGAAAAGGGCCCGCAGGCCTTCGACATCGACATGCTCCGCTGCATTTATTGCGGCCTCTGCGAGGAAGTCTGCCCGGAGGAGGCGATTTTCCTCCAGAACCAGTATTCAATGTCCGGTTACAGCCGCGAGGAAATGGTCAACCACAAGGACCGGCTCTACGAGATCGGCGGCACGTTGCCCGACCGGCATTTCAAATGGGACAAGAAAAAGGCCGCGGAGGAGGCGGCCGCTCACGCCCACCACTAGAGCATTGTCAGCCCGGACCCGCTCGTCCAACTCCTAACCTTTCGCTGATGGCCGACCTTCTTTTCTACATCACCGCTGCCTTCACCGTTTTTTGTGCGCTCGGCGTCGTGTTCAACCGCAACGCCGTCAATGCCGCGCTCTGCCTGCTCCTCAGCCTCGTCGGCGTGGCCGTGCTCTTCGCCCTGCTCAACGCCTACCTCCTCGCCGTCCTGCTCGTGCTGGTTTACGCCGGCGCGGTCGTCGCGCTCTTTCTTTTCATCATCATGCTGCTCGACGTCCGCGCCGACCAGAAACGGCCGTTCAAGCTCGTCTCGCTCATCGCCAGCGTGGCCGGCCTGGCGCTGATGGTGGGCGGCATCGCCATGATCCTGAGGCGCGGCCAGCTGACTGCTTCGCCGGCGCCGGCGGCCGCCGCGCCGGTCGGCTCGGTGCTGAAAAGCTACGCCGAGCTTCTCTTCACCACCTATCTCCTGCCGGTTGAGATCATCGGCTTCCTTCTTCTCATCGCCATGCTCGGCGTCATCGTGCTTTGCAAAAAATTCGAGGGCCTGGAGGACGTGAAATGATCGGCTTGAACGAGTACATCGGCCTGAGCGCGCTGCTCTTCGCCATCGGCTTCTTCGGCGTCCTGCTGCGCAAGAACACCCTTGTCATCTACATGTGCCTCGAGCTGATGCTCGTGGCCGCAACCCTCGCCCTCGTCGCCTTCTCGCGCTTCAACGGCATTCTCGACGGCGACATTTTTGTCTTCTTCATCCTCACCGTCGCCGCCGCCGAGGTCGCGGTCGGCCTCGCCATCATCGTCGCGCTCTACCGCCGTCGCCAGACCGTGCAGGTGGATGAACTCAATTCGCTGAAAAACTGAGCCATGACGCCCGCCCAACTCGCCACGCTCATGCTTTTGCTGCCGCTTGCCTCGGCGGTGCTGATCGCACTTTTCCTGCGCCGGCGCGGCGCGCTGGCCGCGTGGATTTCCGTCGCGGCCGCCACCGGTCTCGCCCTCATCGCCGGACATCTCATTTTCCGCGGCCTACGCGACTTTCCCGCCTCGACCGAATGGCTGCGCTTCGGCGACTTCGCCGTCTCGCTCGGTTTCAAGTTCGACGATCTTGCCGCGCTCATGCTTTTCATCGTCGCGCTCGTCGGCTGGTGCGTCCACGTCTTCTCGCTCGGCTACATGCGCGACGACCCGGCGCGGGCCCGTTATTTCGCCGGTCTCTCGGTCTTCATGTTTTCGATGACCGGCATCGTCCTCGCGGACAATCTCTTCATGATGTTTATCTTCTGGGAGCTGGTCGGCTTCAGTTCCTGGCTGCTCATCAACCACTGGCACGAACGCCAGGCGCCATCGGACGCCGCCAAAAAAGCCTTCATCGTCAACCGCGTCGGCGATTTCGGCTTCCTGCTCGGCATTATCGCATGCTACTGGGCGCTCGGCACGGTCAACCTCACGGAAATCGCGGATAAGCTTCACGGCGGCGCAACCGTCGCCGCGGCCATTCCGCTGCTGCTTTTCTGCGGCGCGGTCGGCAAGTCGGCGCAGATGCCACTGCATGTCTGGTTGCCGGACGCGATGGAAGGCCCCACGCCGGTCTCCGCGCTGATCCACGCGGCGACGATGGTCGCGGCCGGCATCTATATGCTCTGCCGGATCGAGCCGCTTTTCGCCGCGGCTCCGCCGGTCGCGCTTAATGTCGTGATGTGGATCGGCGTCATCACCGCGGTCTACGCCGCGTTCTGCGCCGTTGCGCAGCGCGACATCAAGAAAGTCCTGGCTTACTCCACGCTCTCCCAACTCGGCTACATGGTCGCGGCGTTCGGGCTGGGATCGCAGCTTATTTTTCCTGGTAAGGGCCCCTTGCCCCTTATCGTTACTCCAGAGATGCTCAGTAATATCCATTTTGTCTCCGGCGTTGGCGCGGCGATGTTTCACCTCACCACGCACGCCTTTTTCAAGGCGCTGCTTTTTCTCGGCTCCGGCGCGGTCATTCACGCCTGCCATCACGAGCAGGATATTTTCGCCATGGGCGGCCTGCGCAAAAAACTGCCGCTCACGTTCGTGACGTTCACCATCGCCGTGCTGGCCATTTCGGGCCTTCCGCCTTTCGCTGGATTTTGGTCCAAGGATGCGATTCTCGGTCTGGCCCTGGAGAAAAACCACCTCGTTTTTGGCATTCTCGCGGTTACCGCCGTGCTCACCGCGTTCTATATGATCCGGCTGTGGAAGCTGGTGTTTTTGGGCACACCGCGCAGCGAATCCGCTGAGCATGCGCACGAGGTTGGCGTGGCGATGGGTCTGCCATTGGCCATTCTGGCCACGCTTTCGGTCGTGGGCGGGTTCACTGTGATCTACGGCCATAGTTTCGCCGGTGTCCTCAAGCTGGTCCCGTCCGTCGAGCTCTCCAAGGCGATGGTCCAAAGCCTGGTGATCTTCATCATCGGCGCGGGCGCGGCTTTCGCGTTTTACCAGCCGGCGGCGACCGACACGCTCGAACAAAAATCTCCCGGCCTTTTTGCCCTGCTCGCCTCGAAGCTCTTCATCGACGAGGCCTACAATTACTACGTCGCCAAGATCCAGCAGCGCTTTGCCATGCTGCTCAATTTTCTCGAGCAGATCGTCCTTGCGGGAATCATCATCCGCGGGCTCGCCGGCCTGGTCGGGCTCTTCGGGCTGGGCGCGCGCGCGCTGCATACCGGACGGCTCAGCGCCTACGTTTACTGGTTCCTCATCGGCGTCGTCCTGCTCTGGGGATTCGCCGCCGGCTGGGCTTTCTGATTTTCCATGAATTCCACCGACCCACTGCTTCTTGCCATTGCGGCCCCGCTGGTCGTGGCGCTGGCCATTGCGCTCGGCCTGCCCAAGCGCTGGTCGGTCCTGCTGGCCTATGTCGGCTTTGGCGTGCCGGCGGCCATCGCGCTCTGGCTGTGGACTCAGTTTAACGGCGCGCCGACGCTGCACGGTTATGCATTTTATTCGACCTACGACACCGGGCTGAAATCGCTCGGCATCAATCTCACGCTCGGGCTCAACGGCATTTCGCTGCCGCTCTTCGTCCTCGCCGGCGTGGTCGGCCTGGCGGCCGGACTCTATGCCATCCAGTCGACCGCGGAGCGGCTGAAAATCTACCTCATGCTTCTGCTCATCATGCAGGGCGGGTTGATGGGCGTGTTCGCGAGCGTGGACGTTTTCTTTTTCTACTTTTTCCATGAGCTCGCGCTCATCCCGACGTTCATCATGGTCGGCATCTGGGGCGGCCGCGACCGTTCGTATGCGGCGATGAAGATGACAATTTACCTCACCGCCGGCGCGATGCTCTCGCTGCTCGGCCTGATCGCGCTTTACTGGAAAAGCGGGGCGGAGAACTTCGATCTTGTCACGCTGCGCGAGATCATCGCGCAGGAGCCGATGCGGCTTTCGACCCAGCGGGAGATTTTCGGCCTGCTCCTTTTCGGCTTCGGCATCCTTGTCTCGCTCTGGCCGCTGCACACCTGGGCGCCGCTCGGCTACGGCGCCGCGCCCAGCTCGGCGGCGATGCTGCACGCCGGCGTGCTGAAAAAATTCGGCCTTTACGGCCTGCTCCAGATCGCCCTGCCGCTGCTGCCGGGCGGGGCGCGCGAGTGGTCGCACGTGCTCGCGTGGCTGGCGCTGGGCAACGTCGTGGTCGTCGGCCTGATCACGATGGCGCAGCGCGACCTCAAACAACTGGTCGGCTACAGCTCGGTCATGCACATGGGCTACGCCTTCCTCGGCATCGCCTGCCTGTCGACGCCGGGCGCCGGCGGCGTGGTGTTGCTGATGGTGGCGCACGGCCTGTCGGTGGCGCTGCTCTTCCTGCTCTCGACCAGCATCTATCACCGGACGCAGACCTTCGACCTCGCCGAGATGGGGGGCCTGGCGCAAAAGGCGCCGGTCCTGGCGGCGTTTTTCGTCGCGGCCACCTTTGCCAGCATCGGCCTGCCGGGCTTCGCCAACTTCTGGGGCGAGCTGGCGATTTTCGTGGCGTTGTGGAACTTCTCGCACTGGATCACGGCCGCGGCCGTGACCGGCGTGATCATCTCCGCGATTTACGGGCTGCGGGCGGCCGCGCGGGTGTTTTTCGGACCGGCACCGGCCGGCATGGAGGCTCCACCCGCCGCCGACCTGCGCTGGAGCGAGCGCCTCCCGGCGCTGCTGCTGCTGGCGATGCTGATGTTCGTCGGCTTCTGGCCCAGGTCGCTTTCCGAACCGATCAACGGCGCATTGCAGGCCATGCACAATGCCTGGCCGCACGCGCTCGCCTGCAAGTAGCCCGCCATGACCAACGAATTTCTCCAGCAAGCCGCTGCGTCGAACCAGTGGGCCGCAATTTTCCCCGAGTTGATGCTGGCGGGTCTCGCGCTCATGCTGCTCATCCTGGAAATCCTGCTGCCGAAAAAGGATCACGACCTGATTCCGGCCTTCGCCATCTTCGGCCAGCTGGCCATCGCCCTCGGCCTCGCGTTCAATTTCAGCACTGCGTTTCTCAGTCCGCAGCTGCAGGTCTCATTCGGCGGGTTGCTGCGGCACAGCGAGACGGGCCAGTTCATGAGGATGTTTTTCCTCGGGTCCTCGATTTTTGTGAGTCTGCTCGCGACCGTAAGCCTGGCGAAGCAGGCCATGCCGCGCGTGGAGTTTTTCCACATCGTGCTCGTCGTCACGGCCGCGCTGATGCTGCTCGTGCAAGCCAACCATTTCGTGCTGCTGTTTGTCGCGCTCGAGACGGTGACGATTGGATTCTACATTTTGGTGAGTTATTTCCGTGCCAATCCGCTTTCGCTGGAGGCGGGGCTGAAATATCTGATCCTCGGCGCGC
>DATJYF010000318.1:0-18995 GCA_035499715.1 Opitutaceae bacterium
CCAGGAGGTTGAACAGCACCTGGCGCAGCCGGGTGGGATCGCCCTGGATGAAGGGCGGGCAGGCGGGCGAGAGCTCGACGCCGAGAGCCAGTTTTTTCTGCTGGGCGCGCGGAGCGAAGGTCTTGGCGCAGCTTTCGACCAGCTCGCGCAGGTCGAGGCCGATGTTTTCCAGCTGGAGCTTGCCGGCCTCGATCTTGGAGAAATCGAGGATGTCGTTGACGACGGTGAGGAGGGTTTCGGCGGACTGGGAGGCGGTGGTGAGGAAGTCCTTCTGCTGGGGCGTCAGGTCGGTTTCCATGGCCAGCGAGGTCATGCCGATGACGCCGTTCAAGGGGGTGCGGATTTCGTGGCTCATGTTGGCCAGGAATTCGCTCTTGGCCAGGTTGGCGGCGTCGGCCGCATGCCGCGCTTCGTGCAGCCGCCGGCTCTGCCAGCCCAACAGCCCCAGCATCAGTCCGAGGGACAGCGTGGCCGTGGCCAGCCATCGATTGCGCTGCTCCACTTCCGCCAGGTAGGAGAACGCGGTGGTCTCGTTGTCGGGAGACAGAAACCAGTGGAAATAAATCGACGAGACAATGCCTTCCCGGGCCATTTGGTTGATTTCGTCGCGGATGGCATCGGCCGCCCGGCTGCTGCCCGGCGTTTTCCAGGAGGCGCCGATGCCATAGCCGAGATTGCCGTTGGGCAGCAGGCGATATTTCAGCCCGGCCATGATTTCCGGGGGCAGCTCGCGAAAGACCGAGGCGTCGGCCTTGCTGGCGGTGATCATCGCAGCATCCGTTTTGCCGTCATCAGCGGCTTCCATGGCGGCGACCACACTGGGCTCGGGAACCAGCCTGGCCCCGGGAAACCCCGCCTCAGCCATCTTCTGGGCGATGCTGAATGAGTTGGGATATCCGACGGTCCGTCCCACCGTGTCCCGGGGCGTGTTGATGTCGCTCGACTTCAAGGTCGCCATCCAAAAGCTGATCGTGACCCAGGGGGCGGAGATGTGCAGGACTTTCCTTCGTTCGGGGATGTCGCCGAGCAGGGGCCAGAGATCGACCACGCCGCTTTTCAGGCTGGGCTCCGGGCCCTGCGTGATGTGGACCCATTCCAGGGGAATGTGCCGGCGTTGCGCGGCTTGCTTGATCATATCGACGGCCGGGCCCTCCGGCTGGCCGTCCTTGCCCACCATCTGATAAGGCGGCGACTGCTGGAAACCGATCCGGAAAGGACGCGAGGCGCGTGAGGGATCGGTCAGGAAATTTCTCAACCACCAGCCGGCGACAACACAGACGCCCGCGGCTCCGAGCGCGGGCCAGAGCCATCGCGCGTGCAGACGGAGCGCGCGGCGGGCGGGCGCGTGATTTCCGCTTTCCGATTCGGCGGCGGAGCCGTTGGCGCCCACGGAGCGGATGATTTTTTCCAGCTCCGCCGGCTTGATGGGTTTCGCCAGATAGCCGTCCATGCCGGCGTCGATACACTGCCGGTAATCCTCGGCCATGGCGAAGGCGGTGAGGGCGATGATCGGAACATGTGAGCCGGTTGCGGCCTCCTCCTTCCGGATGAGGGTGGTGGCCTCGAGGCCGTCCATCTCCGGCATTTGCACGTCCATCAGGATGAGGTCGAAAGTCCCGGCGCGGAACTGCTCCACGGTTTGTTTTCCATTTTCAGCGACCGTGATCTGATGGCCGCCCTTTTGGAGCAGTTGCCGCGTCACTTTCTGGTTAACGACATTATCCTCGGCCAGGAGGATGCGCAGTTTGCGGGCCGGGGATTGGGCCGGGGCCTGCGTTCCCGTCGCGGCGGGTTTTTTTGCCGCTGACTCGACGACGTTCCCGCTCAGCAGGTTTTTGATCGTGGAGAGAAGCTCATGCTGCCGGATGGGTTTGATCAGGTAGGAATTTATTCCGACCTGCTGGCAGCGCGCACTGGTCACGTTGCAGTCATCGGAGGTGAGCATCATAATCACGCTGTCGGAAAGCGCGCGGTCGGCGCCGATCTGGCCCGCCAGCTCCAGGCCGTCCATTTCAGGCATATTGTAGTCGACCAGCACCAGCCGGTAGGGGTCGCCTTCGTTTTTTGCCTTGAGGAGCTCCTGGAGCGCGCTTTTTCCGTCGGACACGCTGGACGTCCGGATGTGCTGCCGTTCGCAGATTTCCTGGAGGATGCGTTTGTTGGTGTCGTTGTCGTCGACAATGAGGATCCTGGCTTGTCGAAGGTTGCTGAAATCCGGCGAAGCCGCGGCCGGGGGGAGGGAGTCGGCGGCGACGAGGGGAATGGTGAAGAAGAAGGTGGTGCCGACGTCGGGCTGGCTCTCGAGCCAGATCCGGCCGCCCATCAGTTCGACGAGGCGTTTGGAGATCGCCAGCCCCAGGCCGGTGCCGCCGAATTTGCGCGTAGTGGAGGCGTCGGCCTGGGCGAAGGCCGAAAAAAGCCGGGCCTGTTTTTCCGCGGAGATGCCGATGCCCGTGTCCCGGACCGAGAATTGCAGGAATGAGCCGGCCTCAGTGTCGAGGGGGGCGACGAGCAGGACGACTTCGCCGGTGAGGGTGAACTTGAGGGCGTTGCCCAGGAGGTTGAACAGCACCTGGCGCAGCCGGGTGGGATCGCCCTGGATGAAGGGCGGGCAGGCGGGTGAGAGCTCGACGCCGAGATCGAGTTTTTTCTGGTGGGCGCGCAGGGCGAAGGCCTTGGCGCAGCTTTCGACCAGCTCGCGCAGGTCGAGGCCGATGTTTTCCAACTGGAGCTTGCCGGCCTCGATCTTGGAGAAATCAAGGATGTCGTTGACGACGGTGAGGAGGGTTTCGGCGGACTGGGAGGCGGTGGTGAGGAAGTCCTTCTGCTGCGGCGTCAGCTCGGTTTCGAGGGTCAGCGAGGTCATGCCGATGACGCCGTTCAGGGGCGTGCGGATTTCGTGGCTCATGTTGGCTAGGAATTCGCTCTTGGCCGCGTTGGCGGCATCGGCCGCCTGCCGCGCCTCCCGCAGCCGCCGGCTCTGCAGTCCCAGCAGCGCAAGCACCATTCCGAGAACGGCGATGGCGGCGATCATGTAAACGTTTCGCTGCTCCAGCTTGTTCAGGTAGAAGATGGAGGTGGTCTCGTTGTTCGGGTCTGAAAACCAGTGGAGGTAGATGGCCGAGAGGGTTCCATCCTGCGACATCCTGACGATTTCATCACGGATTTCGTCGGCTGCGGCGATCGCGCCGGGCCGCTTGAAAGAAGCCGCCACGCCCAGGCCGATATTGCCGCCCGGCAGGGCAAAGAAAGTCAGCTGGGCGTTGCGGGCCTTTGATATCTGCTGAAAACTCGCGGCGTGGGCTTCGCTGCCCGAGATGATGCCGGCATCCGCCCGGCCCGAACACACGCCTTCAAAAACGGCCGTGTTGTCCGGCTGGGCGACGGTTCGTGCGTCGGGAAATTCCGCGGGGAGGAGATGATCGGTCATCCGGTCTGCGCGATACCAGACGATGCGGCCTTTGGTGTCCCCGGGCGTGGCGATCCCTTTCGAGGCCAGCGAAACCATCCAGTAGACATTGCTGATCCAGGGTTCCGAAATATAAAAAAAATCGCGCCGTTCGGGCAGTTTCATGAGCTGGGGCCACAGATCGACTGTCCCGCTCGTCAGCGCTGCGTCCGGCCCGGGAGAATAAACCCATTCCAAGGGGATATGCCGGCGCCGGGCGGCTTCGGAAATGATTTCAACGGCCGGGCCTTCAGGGCCGCCGCCTTTTCCGCGATACTGCATGGGACGCGAATCCTCGAAGCCCATGCGAAACGGCTGGGTGGCGTATTGGGGGGCGGCGCGGCTTCGGACCAGCGTCCAGATTCCGCCCAGGCACGCAAAAAACACAGCCAGCCCCAGGATGATAAGCCGTTTTTTCCGGGAAAAAGCGGACCAAGCGCTCCGGGTAAAAGGCATATTGTCTAGTTAGCGGACTGACGGAGCGAACACGATATGGTTGCGGGCCCGCTACCAGCCTGGCTTTTGGGTTGTGGGGCAAAATTGGGCAAGAAGGCCTTTCTTGCAGCAGTGCCAATTTAATCGGCCCGCGGCTAGGCCATGCTGGGGGAGGGCATGGCCCCCGTCAAGGTATCGGGCATCTTTATAAGTTCGGCTGCATGGAATGTCCTTGGGCCAGACAGCCATCCATACCCGCGTTCAGGCAGTTGTCCCGGGGTGCAAAGGGATCATGCTTTGCCGCTTACCTCATGGGCGGCGGCAAAGCCATCGCGGCGCAAAACTCCGGACCGCGAAATGACCGCGGCTTGAGCGGCTGTGGCGGACAAACAATAGCTCGCGCCTGCCTGTCCTTGCGGGTAGACTGCGACATGATAACTCAACAAGCAGTCAACGGCGCGCTCAGCGTCCTGGTCGAAGCCGCGATCAACCACGACACGGACAGCACCCTGATCGGCACGCGAGCCCTCCGGCAGGCCACGCCCGATCAGCTCAACAACGCCCGGCATTACTGCCGGATAAAATTCGGTTACGCGGACAACGTGATCGCATCGGCCATCACCAGTCGTCCGTCGCTCATCCAGGCGCTCGGATCTTGAATGCGCGCTGGATCTGTCCAGGGAGCCCGGGGGCAAACCAATGCGTTTGCCCCGGGCCCAGCCGGCTTACTTTTTCTTCTTGCGGGCGGATTTGGCTTTCGGCCGCTTCACCTTGGTGGATTTTTTTGCAGGCATGGTTCGGACTTTCTTTTTTGAGAACGTTGATGTGCCTTGACCATGTGATGCTACGCGCCGCTTCCACGTTCGCAACAGATTAAACAGGAGATCGGCGAGGACATCCCGCCCGCCATTTTCTTCATGCCGCCGGTCGCGCTCCGCGCCTTGGCGTCTTTGCGCTGAAAAATCCTAACGCCTGACACCCCAGGCGGACGGCGCCGGGGGAAACGCGATTTTTTTTGCGATCTGTTCTGGGGAGCCTGCATGACAATCCGGCGACAAAATTCCTCCGGCAGCGGATCGGGCTTTCATTTTTTGTTTCCGGCCCCATGAAAAAATCCGTTGCGATCGGCATCCGTCCTGCTGCGCTGTCCGGCTTTCAACCCATGAGGTCATGCCCCGTCCTTGCCTTTTCCCTCGCGCTGGCGCTGCCAGCCGTCCTTCCATCCGCTTTGCACGCCGCTTTCAGCTACACCATCACCGACCTCGGCACCCTGGGCGGAAGTAACTCCTCGGCCAGCGGCGTCAACGACTACGGCCAGGTGGTGGGAACCGCGACGACCGTTTACGGTGTTTCCCGCGCTTTCGGCTATTCGGCCGGCGTGATGTACGACCTCGGCACCCTTGGCGGTGATTATTCCTCGGCGAGCGCCATCAATGATCACGGCCAGGTGGTGGGAACCGCGACGACTTCGTCCGGCGCATCCCACGCCTTTCTTTTTGCCAACGGCGTGATGACCGACCTGGGCACGCTCGGCGGCAATTCGTCTTCCGCCAGTGCGATCAACAACAACGGCCGGATCGTGGGCACCTCCACGATTTCCTACGGTGTGCAGCGGGCCTTCCTCTTCGCCAACGGCGTGATGTATGACCTGGGCACGCTGGGGGGCGATTATTCCACCGCCACCGCCATCAACGACAACAATGTGATCGTCGGAACTTCAGGCAGCACCAATCCTCCGAATCCCGACAACGGCGATGATTATGGATTCATATTTTTGAACGGCCGCATGCAGAACCTCGCGACTTTGGGCGGCCCGGGCGACTTGTACGTCTTTCCGATTAGCATAAGCAATTCCGGCCAGATCGCGGGCACTTATACCATAAGCTATGGGGAAATCGGGTTTGCCAGCTTCATCTATTCCGGAGGAACGACCGGGTATCTGGGGAGCGGCATCAGTGAATCTCTCCTCGCCAGGGGAATAAATGACGCGGGACAGGTGGTGGGAAGTTATCAATCGCTGTCCGGCGGCCCACAGTATGGATTTTTGTATTCGGGCGGCGTGCGGTACGACCTCAACGCGCTGGTCGATCTTTCGGGCAGCGACTTCACCCATCTGTCGAATGCCGTGGCCATCAGCAATACCGGTTACATTGTCGGGACCGGCACGACCACGGCCGGGAATACGCATGCTTTTCTGCTCACGCCGATTCCACCGTCGTTGTGAGGGCACCGTGCGGCCAGCGAAGTTGTTCTTCCCAGTCCCTCGAAAAACAACCTCGGCAGCTTTTGCGAGCGCCAGGGAGGTTTTATAGCTGTGCGCGTTAACGTTGTTTTTCGTCCGGGGCGTCCCTAGCGTCGGCCCGATGAATAAATCCGGTTTTTTGCTGTTTATCGGAATGGCCGCGGCGTTGCACGGCCAGGTGGCGCTCTATGTCCAGGATGGCCAGTCGATGGCCCTGGTGCAAGACGCCCGGAATACGACGCTGACTTACACCGCGCCCCTGATCGAAAAGGCCGGCAAGCTGGTGGAGGCGTCCACCCGCCGCTACGCGCTGATGCCCCTGTCCGAATATGAGCCGATCTTCATTTCGGTGCGCGACTTCAAGGTCAGTAATTACCAGATCACCATCGTGAATGAACCGCGGGAGATGAACCATGAGTTCATGTTCAGCGCTGAGTTCGAATCCTCCTATCCACTGGACCATGTGTTCATGGCGCTCGAGCTGATCACGAAAAAAGGAGACAAGATGATTTATCTCCGGGAAATCGGCTCGCTGGCGCGGCACGAGCCGAAGGTCGTTTCGACCGACCTGCCGGTGGACGCCAGCCTGGGGCTGCAGCGTTACAACTTTCATCTTTTCGTCAAAGGCCGCGAAGTGTTGTGCTCGCTGATGCCGCCGGAGGTGCGCGAAAAGATCCTCGACCAGATGGTGGCCCGGCGGATCGAGGGCGCCGCGGACGGGCCGCCCCAGCTGTTCGTGGATCCGGCGCCGGCCTATCCCGAGTCCCTGCTCGCGGCGAGGGTGACGGGCGACGCGGTGGTGCGCATCCACATCGACACGCACGGCCGGGTGCAAAACCCGGAGGTTGTGAAGGCGTCGGATCCGGCGTTTGGCGCGGCGGCGCTCGAGGCGGTCAAGCTGTGGCGGTTCCTGCCAATGATCCGTCACGGCCAGCCGGCGGAGATTGCGGCCGAGATGCCGTTTTCGTTCGCGCCGCCGCAGCTGAAGGCGCCCGGCGGCGGCTGAGGGCTTTCCCTGCCATGGAAATTTTCATCGAAGAATCCCGTCTCGGCAGGGTTATTTATGAGTTGAGCGCTGATCATCTCGCAATCTCCGGCAAGCGTCTTTTAACCAAATTTGCCATGAAGGTGCCTCTCTCAGACGTTTCATTAAACGTTGTGCGGCAAAGTCAGCGCTTTTATCAGCCGGTAATACTTCTCTGCGGAATTGGGATTTTGCTATTTGTTGTTCCGCTTAAGCTCTATCTCCTGGATTTGATCCCTAAAGATTTTGCCATTCCGTTGCTGATTGCGGTTGGGCTATGGTCGATTGCTTTTTTAAGAGCGGGTATTCGAAGCATTTTTCCCCTCGAAGGAATTGGATTTAAGAGCACATTGGGCGAGACCTTGTTCGTTATGATTAAAGAAAAGGAATACGCAGAAGAATTTGAGGTGTTTGTAGAGAAAGTGCGACAAAACATCCGGCGCTGCAAGGAGCCAGGCCGGACCTCATGGCCGGCGACACCGGTCGTGCCAACCGTGGCCCCAAAGATCCAAGAGCATTGGTGGAAATTGTCCCTGGCGCTGGGCATCATCGCCGTCGTGCAGCCATGGATCAAGCCGCTCGCCGAATGGCTTTATGCAGGGCAATTTTTTGTGTCGTTTGTCTGCTGCGCCGGCGGGCTGGGATTTTGCGTGGCCTCGTTCATCAAGAAGGAGCGTTTCCGATATCTTTCCATCCTCGGCGGCATTCTCTCGTTCATTCCTCCCTTGTGCTATTGAGCAGGGCGCGCCGGCAACGGCCTTGCATTGGGTCGGTGGGAGTGTTGCGGCCGGAGCCCACGATTTTGGCTCGGTGATAGGGTCTTGATTGTCCAAGGGCCGTAACTTTCCGCCCCCTTGATTCGTCAGGCTTTGCGATCCCGCCGAAATCCCGTGAAAATCATCCCGCTTCTGCCGGTGGCCCTGCTCGCAGGCTGCACCTCCGCTCCGCTGCCGGAGGGTTACAAGGGCCCGCTGGCAAAAATTCACGATACGTCCACGCGGATTTCATCGACCGAGGTTTACTTCTGCCGGCTGACAGATGTCGATGGCCGCCGTGTGGCCGCGGATGCAGATCAGGATGTTCCGGCCCAGCGATGCCTGTTATCCATCGAAGGAATCGATCATGATGCTTTCGACATTCTGGGTTATATCCTGGGGATGCAACATGTGGATGGGCAGGTGGTCGTAACCCTGGAGAGCGGCAGAGAATATTATGTGAGAGGCCGCCTGTCAGAATCGGGTTCGGGCCTGACCCTGGCGGTGTGGCTGGAGGATGACACGCACCGCCGTGTGTCCGCGGAGGTGCAAAGATTCATCAGAGCTCCACCCGATCCCCCGGAGCGTTTCCCGCCAATTCAAGACTGGGTTGTCCGGCCCCATTATCCTCGCTCAATTCAAAATCAATGAGGGCCGGCTGGCGGGCGATGACACAACGGGTCATCGCTCTGCGCTTCACTCCTCCTCGTCCTCGTGCAGTTCGTCGCGGTTGTTGGGCAGCTTTTGCGGCAGAAAATAGAAGTAGACCATGAGCCACCAGCTCCAGGAGCAGCGGTAGAGCAAGGCGGGAATGAGCACCGCGCCGGTGCCCGCCAGCGCGAGCGTGGCCGCGCCGCCGAGCTTGCCGAAAAAGTAACAGAGGACGACGGGGACGATGAAGCCGAACGCCGTCACGCCGTAATTGACGACGAACGGTCCGAGGAAGAAGCCGTCGCCGCGGTCGAATTTCAGCCCGCAGTTCGAGCACTGTTCGTTGACTTTCAGGATCGCGCCGGGCTCGAACAGAGTGGGCGCGCCGCAATTGGGGCAGTGGTTGGCGAGCCCGCGGGCGATGATCCGGCCTCGGCTGACGTTCATACCGCGCCAAAATAGGCACAAAACCATTTTTGCCAACACCTACGGCCGGGCATCGCGGCGCCCCGAGCCGGGCGGGAAGGTGCCTGGCGGTCCAGGGCGGAACTTTTGATCCGTCGGTCCGTCAGGCCCATGGGTCAGGCCCACCATGAAATCCTCCTTTCCGCTTCCATTGATTGTTCTTCTCGCCGGGTGCGCCTCCACGCCCAAGCCGGCTTCGGAAGTTTACCGCGGGCCGCAGGGACCGCAGGCCAGGGTCATCGACACGGCCACGCCAATTTCCCCGTCCGAAACGATTTTTTGCCGGCTGGCGCAGGTCGACGGCCGTGTCGTTCCGGCGGGTGCGAGCGAAAACACCGTCCCGACCTCCGCCAGAGCCGCGGGCGTCAGGCCGTCGCATGCAGTTCCCGCCCAGCGGTGCTTGCTCACGCTCGAAGGCACCGATTACGGCACCTACGATATCGTGGGCCGCATCTTTGGCATGCCCCGCGTGGAGGGAACCATCCCCGTAAATTTGCAGAGCGGCCAGGAGTATTTTGTGAAGGGACAGATTTCCGGAGGCGATCTCGTGGTGTGGCTGGAAGACCGCGCGGGCAACCATGTCTCCCTGACGGTCCGGGAAAGCGGACGCCTTTCGGGCAGCGAGCGGATTCCCGAACAAGGCCTGCCCGACGACACGGCCCATTATTATAGCGATGATCCTCATCCCAACTCGCAATGAGGAGATAAAAAGCGCCGCGGACTAAAGTCTGCCCGGGGAACAGTCGAGCGGGTGGATCTTCACGATCCATTCCGCCACGGGGCGGCCGCCGGCGAGATGTTCCGCCACGATCCGTTCACACCGCTCCGGCGTGACGCCGCCGTACCAGATGCCGTCGGGCTGGACAAGCAGCCACGGCCCGCCGCGGCAGATGCGGAAACAGGCGGCCTTGGTCCGCAGGACGGGCAGGCCCAGCTCGTGCAGGCGCGTCTTGAGGCAATTCCACGTGGCGAGTCCGTCGTCGGTGGCGCAGCAATCCGGACCGACGCAGAGGAAGGCGTGGCGCCGCGCCGACTCGAGCCCCATTTTTTCGAAGGCCGCCGCGATGGGGGGATCTTGCGTGTTGCTCATCGGCGTCATCCTACAGCTCCGGCTGGCGCGCGGGGCAAGATCAATGCGGCCGGCGAGGCGCTATCTCTTCCAGAATTTCCACCAGGATTTTTTCGGGGGAGGCGATGGCGGTTGCGGCCGGGCCACCGCGGCTTCATTGGCGTCGTGCAGCACTTGCCAGAGCGCGACGCCGCAATCTTCGGTCACCGAATGCCCGCAGACGGTGCAGCGATAGGCGCGCACTTCCCGGCCGGTGAAGGTATGCTTTTCCTCAAAAACCGTCGCGCCGCCGCAATGGGGACAAACTGGATTTGCCGCGGGCATGAAGAAGTTCCTGTTGCTTTGACGAAAAGCGCTGCGGGCGGGGAAGATTACACGAAAATTTATGGCGAAGGCGGAGAGGCCGGCTTGGCGTTGGCCTTGGCGCGGTCGAGTTCCGCCGGATCGATTTCCCTCGGGCCCGTGCCGCCAATGGTGGCGGAGGCCTCATAATGTTCGACGGGTCCGGCGCGGCCGGTGTCGCGGTCCACATCCGTCGTTTCATAGCTGTCGTGCTTTACCGTCCAATGTGCGCAACCAGCAAACGCCAGGCTGGCGCAGGCGAGAAGGATGGCGCGCGAGGTCTGCATGGTTTTGCCGGACCGAAGGCGGGGCCAGCCTGCCGCCGCCGGGCGGCCCTGGCAAGCGCGGCGGAACGGGATCGCGAAGTTGATTGCAGTTTTTTGGGGTTCGTCCTAGCTGGCTTTGTTTTCCATGCGTCACGCCGGCAAACCCGCGATCGCCCTTGTCGCCGTCCTTATCGTGGTCGCCGGATGCCACTGGCGGGGCGTCGAAGGCGATGGAAACATCAAGACTGAATCCCGGCCCATGGCCGATTTTTCCGGTCTCAAGGTCACCGGCGGCTACCGGATCGAATGGTCCGGCGGCAAACCGTCGCTCACGATTTCCGCCGATGAAAATCTTCTGCCCCTCATCCGCACGGACGTCATCGACGGGACGCTGCAGGTCGACTCGAAAGAAAGTCTGCGGCCGACGCGGGATATCACGATCATTCTCTCCAGCTCCGCGCTGGCGGAGGTGCATTTGACGGGCGGAAACAGCTTGCAGGCCCGGCAGGTCTCCGGTCTCCAGCTAAAGCTCGGGTCGACCGGGGCCTCGGACATCACGGTTGACGGTTCGGTGACGACACTGGACGTGACCATGACGGGCGCGAGCAAGCTCAGCGCGAAATCGTTGCAGGTCCGAAACGCCGCGTTGTCGCTTACCGGCGCCTCGGATGCGGATGTCAACGTGACGGACAAGCTCAAGGTGTCCGTGACCGGCGCGGGTTCGCTCACTTATTCCGGCAATCCGGCGCTGGACCAGCGTGTGACCGGCGCGGGCAGCATCCGCCACCGGGAGTAATGGACTGGTTCGCCGGCTAATCCGGCGTGTGTGCGAGCCAGAGCAGGGTTGCCAGTCCGGCGAAGACGAGAGTCGGGCCGACCACCCACAGCGGGTGAAACGGCACGTTCCAATGCCCGATCGCCCACCAAACCAGCACGCACTTGGCCAGGATGACCAGCCAGGCGATGGCCATGAACCAGCGTACCCGGCGCGAATACTGGGCAATACCCATGTGCATGGGCGGAGTATACCGCCGGCGTCACCATGCCGGCTCCGTCGGATTTGTTTTTTCCTAACCGGATTTTGCCTGGTGATGCTGCGGCCGCGCAGCGCTTTTCCGAACCGCGGTCGTCCCGGCGTCAGGCGGCCTTCGGCAGGATGATGACGAGTTCGTGATCTTTGTGTTCGGTTTTCATCCGGCTCGCTTCCACCGGGGAGGGGAGCTGAATCGTTTGCGAATAATCGCCCCATTCCTCGGCGGTCGTGGCGGTGGAGCCCTGCGGGCCCGTTTGGTTGGTCGAATTTTCGGCCTTGTTGCCGACTTCGACCGTGAGTGTGCGGTCGTCGTCCAACTTCACATGGATGTCGTTCGCCTTGGCATCGGGCAGGGCGGCGTGGACTTCAAAGCGGTCCTTGAATTCCCGCACATCGAGCGAGAGCGAGTAGCCCGGGGCGTCCGGAAAGGCGTTGAACGGCGGCTGCCGGTGAAGCTGTGCGATGGAATTGTTGAAGGCCCGATCCATTTCCTGCTGCATCCGGCGCATTTCCGCAAAAGGGTCCCATTGGCCGAGGGCGGGAAAATTGGCGTCGGGCGGCAAAGTCGCGCGCGGCACGGCGGACGGTGGCACGGATGCGGCCGGAGCGGCGGCCGCGACCAGCCGCGTTTTGTATTGCATGAAGGCGATGCCCGCGAGCAGGCCGATGGCGAGCGCGGCAAGACTGAGCACAAACGTTTTCATGAAAAATAAGACACCGCGGAATCGGCCGAAGGTTCCCTCGGCCGAAATGTGGGAACGCCGTCCGATGTCGGGACCAGGCGATGGTCGTCCCGGTACGCCGCTTCGATTCTGGACAGAAGCGGTCACCCGTTTTAAGGAGAGTGCCCGGCCCACCCCATCATGAAGCGCGCAATCTACTGGCTGGCCGCGGTCCTGTTCCTCGCCTGTTTGACGCTGGCTTATCTGGTCGCGCATCAAAAAATCGAGATTGTACGTGTGACCAAGGAAGCCGCGCTGGCCGGGATGGAGCTTGCGCAGGCCAAAACTGAAGTCACACAGGAGGCCCTCCACCGGCAGGCGGCCGAAAAAGAGGCGCAAAAACAAATCCTCATTCTGCAGCAGCAGCTCGCCGCGGCCAAGGCGGCCGAAGTCCGGGCCGAGAAGCAGCTCGCCCTGGCCGCGTCCCCGGGCGGAGACACGAAAGCGGACGGCGCCACCGTCATCCACCTCAGCGATATTATGAAAGACCATCCGGAGTACGCAGCGCTTTACGCTAAGGAAACACGCCGGGGCATTGACCGCATGTATGGCGACACCTTGAACGCGCTTAACCTTTCATCGCAGCAGCTGTCGCAATTAAAGGACCTCTTGGCGGAACGCCAGATGAGCGACTCAGATGCCCAGGGATTGACAAGCGCGGCTGGCCTGAAGCCGGGTTCGTCAGCCTGGCAGGAAGCGATGAAGCAAGCTTCACAGGACCTGGACCAACAGATCGACGCGCTTCTGGAAAAAGGGGGTAACGTCACACTGGAGCAATTGCAGACGCAGGCGATGATCAAAAATAAAATTAACTATACCTATGCGCCGGATTTTGCGGAAGCCGGTGTTTCCCTCAATCCGGAGCAATCCCGCAATTTAACCCAGGCGATAGCTGCCGCGGACTATTCCGTCAAGAATCCATCCCCGCCGCCGAAAGGATACTATGATGTTGATCCAACGACCAAGCTTTCGCCTCGCGACAATAGGCTGCTTGAGAGTGTGGCCGGAGTTTTGAGCCCCGCGCAAATTCAGATTCTGAAAACCGACCGGATCGCCGAGAATCAATCCTCGGCCATAATGAAACAGTACTATGCGAAAGGCAATGGTACGGTCATGATTGTGCCCTGAGCAGAACTGTAACGGATCAGAACGCACAGATTGCGCCTCGCCCGCGCCAAGGGACTGCATGACGTTCCGCGCGTCAATTTTGTTTCAGGGCGGAAACTTTCCGGTGACGAATCCCAATTCCGTTTGCGGAATTCGGACTTGGATTCTCAGTGCGGTTCCTTTGCCGCGTTTGGCCAGTTTCACGCAGGTGAATTCCCTTAGAAACAAAAGGTTAGTTCCAACCAACCGCTCCAATGAAAAATCACCCTCAGTTCAAATCCCTGCTCGCCGGCGCCTGCATGGCGGCCGGTTTTTTCATGGCCCAGGCCGTCTCCGCCGATCCGCAGTCGACCTCCGCCAATCCGCTCGACCGCGTCGGCACCGTGTTCTACATCATGCTGGAAAATCATAATTGGATTCAGCCGAATGGAAATGTGGATACATCGCCTGCGAGCGGAATCGAGCAGCTCAAAGGCAATCCGGCCGCGCCGTTCCTCAACAGCCTGGTCGACCCGAACAGCCCGCTGGTCAAAGACGTCTCCTACACCAACAATTGCTACAACCCTCTGGCCACGTCGTCGGGCAGCAACCCGAGCATCCATCCGTCCGAGCCGAATTACATCTGGCAGGAGGGCGGCAGCAATTTCGGCGTGACCGGCGATGCTGATCCCTACAAGGACACCGCCGACGCGGGCGGAAACGTCTTCAGCTTTCCGAACATCGCCGGCCTGCTCCAGAACCGCGGTATTTCCTGGAAGGCCTACCAGGAGGACATCGATCTCGTGCCCGCATCGGGCACGGTCAACCATCCGGCCGCGAACAGCCTGACGAGCGCCGTCGCGCCGCGGAACCAGTGGACGGTGCCGCTTTCCGGATTTAGCGGCACGTCGGCCGCCTATACCAACTCCTATAATGGCAGCAACCAGTACAATTTTGCCCCGAAGCACGACGGCACGCTTTTCTTCACGACGACCAACGGCGGGACCACGACCACTGGCGACTACAGCACCTCCAATCCGGAGATTCCGCACTACCGGCCGCTGCAGGAACTGGAGCGCGATCTCCGCGATGGCACGGTCGCGAAATACAATATCATCACGCCCGATCAATATAACGACATGCATACCGGCCTGACCGGCGGATTCACCTATAATGGCATTCACTACACCGGCGACGCCGCCAACATCTCCCAGGGCGACAACTTCCTGCGCAACGTCATTCCGATGATCATGGCGTCCGAAGCCTACAAGCACAACGGCATGATCGTGATCTGGAACGACGAGACCGAGGCGCAAAGCAGCACGGACGTGACCGAAAATGATTTCAGCCACTCGATCGTGGAAATGATCATCTCGCCCCTGGCCAAGGGCAACGGCTACCACAACGACAGCATCACCTACACGCACTCCTCCGATGTCGAGACATTGCAGGAAATCTTCCATGTCGGACCGAAACAGGGCTATCCGTTCCTCGGCCAGACCTCCATGGATGCCGCCGGCAATCATGATTACTCGGACCTCTTCAAGGCCGATCCCGGCCACGGGTCCGGCCAGGAATAATTAAGTAACAACTCGGTCGGAAAATCGCGGACCCCGCAGTCCGGCCCGGTCACAGGCCCACCGCTTCAAGGGGTGGGCCTGCTTTATTAGCGGGCGCCTGACAGCACGATAGGCTTCAGCCGGCCGGCTTTTTGCCCCTTCGTTTTTTGTGCCGGACCGATCCTCCAGGGGCGGGACGGGATCGAGCCGGGTCCGGCTGCGTGAGGTCAGAAACATGGCACCCGGCCGCGGCGCAGAGGTCTCATTTCATGGACGCTTTTGCGTTCCGCCTTGGACAATTTAACGCCATCTCGAGCCATGAAAACGAGCCCATGCATTCTCGCCATCGCGCTCGCCACCGCCTTCACGACGGCTGCGCGGGCGCAGACGCCGGCGAACCCGGCGCCGAATGAAACCATCTATGTCCAGCAGCTGCCCACACCGTCCGAACTCACGGGCGGAGCGGGTGGAGGAGTGACGGTCGCCAGGATCGATCAAACCGGCGACCAGGTCACGGTCGTCTACAAATACGCCAATGGACAGACGAACACCGTGGTTTACAAGCCCATCGCGGCCGCGGCGTCCGCCGCCGTGCCGGTCACGACGCCTCCGCCCGCGGTCCCGGCCACGACGCAGACCGTCGTCTATGCCGGGCCGGCGCCGGTTTATTATTACTATCCGGCCGGTTATTGTTATCCCGGTTATTATTCGTGGGGCTGGTACCCGCCAGTCACGGTCCGCGTGGGCTTTGGCTTTCATTACTTTCACGGCGGCTTTCGCGGCGGTTTCCGCGGTCACTGGCGGTAGGCCTCGGCGTGAACCGCGTTGCATGGGGCCCGGCTTTCCACTCATGAAGCCGGGGTCGTCGAGTTTGTTGGGCAAAAATAATTTTCACTGGAACAGAGTGTTTCGCTTCCGACCCGAGCCAGGGGCCGGCTCCCTTGAACCGCATCGCGCGCAACCGAGGTTGGCGGCGAAGAACGAGGTTGCCGGGTCTTGACTCCGCGCCAAAGCTCGGCGGGGCTTGGCGCGCGAGCCCGAGTCCAACCACGCGAAATGAAAACACCGTCCCGCCAGTCAATCCGATCCGGTTCGTCCGGCCGCCCCGCCTTTCTCTTCGACTTGGACGGAACGCTGGTGGACAGCGTCTATCAGCACGTCCTCGCGTGGCGCGAAGCGCTGGAAGCGATCGACATCAAGCTGGCCGTGTGGCGCATCCACCGGCGAATCGGCATGAGCGGGGGGCTTTTCATCAATGCGCTGGTGCGCGAAACCGGCCACCGTCTGGAAAAAGGCCAGGCCGAGCAGGCCCAGCGGGTGCATCACGAGTCTTACGCGCGCCTGGTTTCGCAAGTGCGGCCGCTGCCCGGCGCGCGCGAACTGCTGGATCATCTTTCCGCCGCCCGCATTCCGTGGGCCATCGCGACGAGCGGGAGAATGGAGAGCGCCCGGCTGGCCCTGCAGATTCTCGGCGTCGATCCGCAAAAAGCCTCCGTGGTCACGCGGGACAAGGTGAAATACGCCAAACCCGATCCGGATTTGTTTCTGGCCGCGGCCGCGATGCTGGGCACGGAGATCGGCAAGTCGATCGTGGTCGGTGACAGTGTCTGGGATTTGCTCGCGGCCCGCCGCGCCGGTGCCCTCGGCGTCGGTTTTCTGTCGGGCGGCTATGGCCAGGATGAACTCGAGCGGGCCGGCGCCTACCGCGTGTATCAGGATCCAGCCGATCTCCTGTGGCATTTGGATGAAGTGGGCGCGCGCATCGATGAATAGGCGCACGACGGCGATGAAAAAGTCCTGCCTGCTCTTGCTCGGCCTGCTCTTGCCGGCGCCGCTTCCGGCCCAGACCCCGCCCGCGTCGTCGGCTCCGGTCGACATCGAGGAGATCAAGGCCCAGAACGCGCGGATCACCGAGCTGAACGATCTGCTTACCCAGGCGAACGCCGCCACCCGGGCCGGGGACTGGGCCAAGGAGAAAAATGTCGCGGAAAAATTGCTCGCGCTGAATGCGAAACTGATTGCGGCCTATCCCGACGACGACCGCTTCGCCGGCGACCAGCCGGCCTATGCCAAACTTCTCGGCGACGCGCACCTCAATCTGGGCGAATACGAGGCGGCGGCGGCGGCATACGAAAAATGCGCCGGGGCGGGACAAGCCCTGATCGACGGCGGGAAGGGGTCCGCCAAAGTCAAACAGGCCGTGGGCCAGGCGCTCACCTCGGAAGGAAACACCTGGCTGAAACTGAAGAAAAGCCAGGAAGCCTTGGCCTGCTACAAACGCGCCACGCAGTTTGATCCTCATCCGGCCACGGCCTGGTTCAACATCTGCGCCGTGATGTACAACACCGGCCATACCAGCGAGGCCATGGCCGCCGCCGACCAAGTCATCGCGCTCGATCCCACCAAGGCGGACGCCTATTTCATCAAGGGCTCATGCCGGTTTGGCGACGCCACGGTGGGTCCGGACGGCAAGGCCGTGGTGCCGGCAGAGGCGGTGAACGCGCTCAAAAAATATTTGGAGCTGGCGCCAAACGGACCTCACGCCAACGACGTGAAGCAGATGCTGGAGTACGCGGGAGTGCACGCTCCGTAATCGTTTGGCTGGCGGCGGTTGGAGCAATTTTTGGCGCCCGCTCCGACGGGCGCAGCATCATCAATACTCAGGATACCGCCGCAAAGGGAAAACCGATAGAGTGGCCGTTCCCCCCCGGCGTGTGCGGGTTTCCCGCGGCGCTTCAGCCCCATCATCGATCGAAACAATCATCAATCCCATGAGACATCTCCAGCCCGTTCTTTTTGCCCTGTCATTGCTGGCCGCCGCTTCCACGAGCTCGGCCTCGGTATTTTTTCAAAATACCGGAAATAAAGAAGGGTGGCCGAACTACCCGCAAACTCCCCAGGCCCACGGCACGATCTCCGACGTGACCAGCCCGGCCTTCCAGGGCAACACGGCCATCAAGTTCACCCAGACCTGGATTCCGAATTATACCGGCCGCTATCATTCCGAAGTCGATTACCAGGGCACGCAGTTCACGGGCTCGACCATGTACTACGGTCTGACGCTGTTCCTCCCGGCCGATTGGGATCCCACCGATTCCAAGGTTTCGATCCAGCAGTGGGCCGGCGACGGGCCGTGGATCATCATGGAAATACGCGGCACCAATCTGGTGATTTTGCCGCACATCGCGGGGATCACGACCATCGCTCCCAGCACGCCGGGCGTCTGGATGCGCATCGTCACCCAGCTCACCGATGACACGAACGGCACCCTCGCGGTGTGGGTCAACGGCACCAAGCAACTGACGCTCACCGGCAACCTCGTCGCGCCCGCGACCAACGGCAATGTCCGCTGGTCCTGCGGCGAGTATGTCACCGGCTGGACCGGCGTGACGACCCAGCCTTCGCCCTCCTACCGCGAACTTTTCGAAGACCATTATCGCATTGCCACCACCGAAGCAGAGGCCGAGCCCAACAGCTGGAGTGAAGGCGGTGGCCCGACCCCAGTCGCCGATCCTACCTTCAGCCCGGCCACCGGCACCTATACCAGCGCGCAAAACGTGGCCATCTCCACGGCCACCAGCGGCGCCTCGATCCGCTACACCACCGACGGCAGCACGCCTTCCGAGACCGCCGGTACGCTTTATTCCGGCCCGGTCAGCGTCAGCACCAGCACCACGATCAATGCCATCGCTTACGAGGCCGGCTTCACCGACAGCGCAGTGACCAACGCAACGTACACGATCAGCAATCCGATGCAGCCGGCGGCTGCGCCCGTCTTCAGCCCGGCCGGCGGCACCTACACCACGGCCCAAGACGTGACCATCACCTCGGCCACCTCCAGCGCCTCCATCCGCTACACGACCGACGGCAGCGCGCCGAGCGAGACCGCCGGCACGCT
>DATJYF010000319.1:0-9772 GCA_035499715.1 Opitutaceae bacterium
GGGGCATGGATCGGATACGCCCCGTATTCCAGCCATACGATGGCAATGCAACTTTACCGCGGTCAATATTCCGGCCTGAAGAATTTCCGGCTCGAAATCTCGGACACGGCGCGGCACTTCATCATGTTCGACGATCCCCAATGGTTGTTCGTTCGGATGGATAACTTCCTTGCCACGCCAGACTCCCGCACGGTCTCCTCCAATCCATGAAAGGAAACGGTGCGTCTCCTGACGCCAAGGAATCACACGGCTGGTTGGTCGCCTACTGGTTTTTTCAGGTTCTCTTCTGGGGCGGCTACGTGGCGGCCGGTCTGGCGCTGGTCTTGCCCCAGACCGGACCGCAACCGGCCATCCTGGTCGGCTACGGTCTGTTCTTTTTCTACAGCATCGGTTTGTCGCATGGTCTGCGCCGGGTAATCCGCCGGCGCGAATGGCTTATGCTTTCCCCGGGACCTGCCGCCCTCCGCCTTTTCGGCGCTGCGCTAGGACTCGGCGTCATCCTGACCCTGCTGGTAATTGCGGTCCAGTCGCTTTGGACCCGGAGCTCGCCGTTATCGGCCCGTCGCGATATTCTCATTTCCACATGGATCAGCATCACTGCCGCGACCTTCATCTGGACGGCCGGTTATACCGCAGTCGCCTCTCTCCTTCGCTCACGGCGGGCCCGGCAAAATGCGCTTGCGCTCGAATTCGCCATGCGCGAGGCCCGGCTGCAAGCGCTGGAAGCCCAGCTCGCGCCGCACTTTCTCTTCAACTGCCTGAACAGCCTGCGCGGCATGATCATGGAAGACCCAGCGCGGGCGCAGGATATGGTCACACGGCTCGCCAACATTCTTCGCCACAATCTGCTGCGCGACGCGAAGCCCACCGAGACGCTGGCGGAACAGATCGAATTCACCGCCGACTACCTCACGCTGGAAAGCATTCGTTTCGACGAGCGGCTGCAGAGACGGTTCTCCATCGCGGCAGAAACCCGCTCGTGCGTGATTCCCGCCATGTTGTTACAGACCCTAGTTGAAAATGCTCTGAAACACGGCATCGCCCATTTGACGGGCGCCGGTGAAATCGCGATCACCACGCGCTTCGAGGGCAAATCGTTGGTGGTGATGGTTGAAAACACCGGCTCGCTGGCCCAATCGGCGACAGGTTCCACCAGAGTCGGGTTGAAAAATCTGCGCGAACGGCTCCGGGTGCTCTACGGTCTCGGAGCCGAGCTCGAACTGGCCGAGACCGGCGCTGGCACCGTGCGTGCCATCGCGCGCATTCCGGATCCGGCTGCAAGTCCACCGGGCCGGTGAAAACATCAACCCTCGCCGTGTTCCAAATTCACAAAATCGGTTTCCTGCGATGACAAGACCAGATAACATCCTGCCGATATGAAAGCCCTCATCATTGACGATGAGCGCATCGCCCGCGCCGAACTCCACCGGCTGCTCGCCGCGCACCCGGAGATCGAGATTGTCGGTGAAGCGCGCAACGGCAAGGAGGCCATCGAACAAATCGCCGCACTCAGCCCGGATGTCATTTTTCTCGACGTGCAGATGCCCGGTATGTCCGGTTTTGAGCTCTTGGAGCGGCTCGACGAACCGCCGCAGGTCATCTTCACCACGGCCTTCGACGAGCATGCGCTCAAGGCATTTGAAGCCAATGCCCTCGATTATCTGCTCAAGCCCATCGCCCCCGAGCGGCTCGCCAACGCCGTGCGAAAACTGCAGCCTGCGCGCTCGGCTCCGGCCGCCCGCGGAGCGGCCGGCTCAACCACCCTTCCATCGGCGCCGCCGCTGGACCGGGTCTTCGTCCGTGACGGCGATCGCTGCTGGATGGTGCAATTTTCCGACATCGTGCTGCTCGAATCGGAGGGCAATTACACCCGGCTTTTTTTTGGCGCCAACAAGCCGCTGATTTCCCGCTCTCTCAGCTCGCTTGAGGAGCGGCTGGATCCCGCGATGTTTTTTCGCGCCAGCCGCCAGCATCTGGTGAATCTCCGGGCCATCGAGCGCATCGACCCCGGCATTTCCGACAACCTGATCGTTTCCGTCAAGGGAGGGCACCAGATCGACATGTCCCGCCGCCAATCCCTGCGCTTGCGCGAAATGATGTCGTTATAAAATTACCGCGTCCGTGACATTCGCCATCATGATCGCGCCGGTCAGCGTTTGAGCCGCGCTTTGAACTCATCCGTCGGGCAGCCGCAGCCGTGACCATGGCTTTTTTTCTTCCGTAGCGCGCCGCGCACCAGCAGCGCCACGGCAAGAGCGACGAGGGCGAGGGCAATGATGGTCTGGAATTGGGCGGACATGGCTGATCAGAATCCGAGGGCGCGGCCGGTCTGGTAAACGGCGAAAGCCACGAGCCAAGCGGTGGCGCTGAGGTAAACCTGTTGAAAAAGTGTCCAGCCCCACGAGTTCGTCTCGCGGCGCACGACCGCGGTGGTGCTGAGGCACTGCATGGCCAGGACAAAATAAATCATGAGATTGAGACAAACCAACGGGGTGAAAAGCGCGCGGCCGTCGGGCCAGACGGCGCGCTGGAGCGCGTCGCGCAGCGGGAGCAGGTTGCCGCCGCTGTCGGTCTGCACGCCGAAGACGACGCCGGTGGCGCTGACAAAAACCTCGCGGGCGACGAACGAACTGACGATGGCGATGCCGATGCGCCAGTCGAAGCCGAGCGGGCGCAGCACCGGTTCGAGCGCGCGGCCGACCTTGCCGGCGAAACTGTGCGCAATCTGCTGCTCCGGCGGCATGCCGGCGGACGCCTTGGGATAGGCGGTGAGAAACCACAGCACGATGGAGACGCCGAGGATGATCGTGCCGGCGCGGCGCAGAAAAAGCCCGGCGCGCTCGAGCATGCGCAGCGCCAGCGACCGGAGCGACGGCCAGCGGTAGGGCGGCAGTTCCATGATCATGACCGGGGTCTCGCCCTTGAGCAGCGTGCGCTTGAACAGCCAGGCGAAACCGAACGCCGCCGCGGTGCCGAGCGCATACATGCCCATCATCAGGCCGACCTTGGTCAGCACCGGCACGCTCCCGGCCGGGAAAAGCGCGGCGATCATGAGCAGATAAACCGGCAGGCGCGCCGAGCAGCTCATCAGCGGCGCGACCAGGATGGTGATGAGGCGGTCCTTCCGATCCTCGATCGTGCGCGTGGCCATGATGCCGGGAATGGCGCAGGCATAGGAGCTGAGCAGCGGAATGAAGCTTTTGCCGTTGAGGCCGACCCGGCTCATCACGCGGTCCATGATGAATGCGGCTCGCGCCATGTAGCCCGTGTCCTCCAGCAGGCCGATGAAAAAATACAGGATGAGGATCTGCGGCAAAAATTCCACCACGCGGCCGGCGCCGGAAATCACGCCGTCGGTCAGCAACGCGCGCAGGTCCCCCGCCGGCATGGCGCCGCGCAGCCATTCGGCCAGCGCGGTGACGCGGCCGTCGATCCAGTCCATCGGATATTGCGCGAGGGTGAAGATGCTGAGAAACAGCGCCGCCATGGTGACGCCGAGGACGAGCCAGCCCCATACCGGATGCGTGACGACCGCGTCGATGCGGTCGCTCGCGCTCGGGCCGGTCGCGCCGGCCTGCTGCACCGCCTCGGCGCAAAGCCGGCCGATGACTTCGTAGCGGGAATTGACCAGCGCGCCGGCCCAGTCTATGCCCTCGCCTTCCCAGCGCTTCTTCCAGTTTTGCAAAATTTCCGTGGTCCGCACGCTGAGCGGCGAGGAGCCGGCGACGCGCACCGCGTCCAGGTCGGTCAGGAGCAGCAGCGCCTCGGCCCGCGCGACCAGCGGCGGACGGCCGTCGTTCTGATGGAGCGAGGCCTGCAGTTCCGCGATGGCGGGCGCGATTGGCGCCGGCACGTCCCAAGCATGGCGGGCGAGCGGCAGATCCTGACGGCTGAGCGCGAGCTTGAGCTCGATCAGACCCTTGCCGTTGACCGCTTCGCAGGGAATCACGGGGATGCCGAGCGCATGCTGCAGTCGGGCGAGGCGGATTTGCAGACCGGCCTGCGCGAGAAGATCCATCATGTTGAGGACGACGACCACGGGCTTGCCGAGGTCGAGCACCTGGTGGACGAGGTAGAGGTTGCGCTCGAGATTGGTCGCATCGACGATGCAGATAATGCGATCGGGCTGCGGCGTGTCGGCGCGGCGGCCGAGCAGCACGTCGCGCGTCACGGCCTCATCCGGCGAGCGCGCGGCCAGCGAATAGGCCCCGGGCAGGTCGATGATCTGGATGGGCTGGCCGTGCTGCGAGTAGGCCGTGCCGACCTTGCGCTCGACCGTGACGCCCGGATAGTTGCCGACTTTTTGTTTCAGGCCGGTGAGCGCGTTGAAGAGCGTGCTTTTGCCGCAGTTGGGATTGCCGACCAGGGCGTAGACGGGAGGACGGGCCGGGGCTGCCAGGCGCGGCGTTGCCGTGGCACCGGCCATATCGGACGAGGACGTCCGCACATCCAATGAGCCGCCGCCCACCGAAACCGGCCGGTCGGAGCGGGGCGAGGCCGCGGAAGTGATCGGATCGTCGGACATGAAAAATCCCTTTATGGAGCCGCCGGCTCGACCACGATCTCGGCCGCTTCGCTCTTGCGCAGCGTGAGATGATACCCGCGCACTTGGATTTCCAACGGATCGCCGAGCGGCGCGGCACGAACGAGGGTGAACGGCGTGCCGGCGAGCAGGCCCATTTCGCGCAGGCGGAGAAACGCCGCCCCGGCCTTGGGAAATTCGCGCACCACAGCGCGCGAACCCACCGGCAGCTCGGAAAGTTTGACCGGCGCAGCCATCAGCAGGAGTCCCGCGGGCTTACACGCCGCCGCGGATGAGTTCGACCACGATGTGTTGCGCGGCCCGGTCGCTAAGCGCGATGCGCGTCTGGCAAAGCTGGCAGATCAGCGTCTTCTCGCCCGCAATTTTTTCGATCACCGCCGATTCGCAGAATCCAATCTCGCGCAGGCGCTGGCAAAGCTCCGGCTGGCCGGCGAGCTCGCAGACGCGGCCGGCGGCGCCGACCGGCAGATCGGTCAGACGCATGCGGGGCGGGAGGATGGATTTGGCGGCGGGAGGCATGAAACGATCGTAATCAACTGAGACTAGGTTTCAATGTCAATCAATACGCATAAATTGGCTTATTATCCGCAATTTATGGCTTGTGACGCCCACCTTATCGTTTCGGTGTCAGCTAATTTTCAAACTATTGCCGCCCAGCCAAATACCATTTTTGCCCCTACCCTGCTGTCAGCGCCGCCGGCGCTTGACGTTCAGCTGCGCGACAGAAAAACGAACCAATCCTTCGAAACGCTCCACGTCGGCCGGCTCGAGTTGCGCCGCACCCTTGAGCGCATCTTCGGCCCGCTTCATGGCGGCTTCAACCGCATGCTCGTCGATTTTTTCCTCGGTGACCGCCGACTCGGCGAGAATGGAAACCTTGTCGGCCACAATCTGGGCAAATCCGCCTCCGACCACCAGCAGCTGCGTCGTGCTCCCCTTCATTACGCGCAGTTCGCCATAATCGACCTGGGTGAGCAGCGGGACGTGTCCGGGTAGGATGCCAACCTCGCCTTCGACAGTCGGAATGACGACGCTGTCGATCGTGTCGGCATAGACCGAAGCCTCAGGCGTGACGATTTCGAGAGTCAAAGGCATGGATGGGAATCTATTTTAACCGCAAAGGCACAGAGGACACCGGGAATATTCAATCCTGGATCCAATCTTCATGTTCTCTGTATCTCCATGGTTCAAAATTCTGTTATTTCTTTGAGGCGGCCATGACTTCGTCGATGCCACCTTTCATGTAGAAATCGCCTTCGGCGGCGTCATCGAGCTGGCCCTCGAGGATCATCTTGAAACCGCGAATGGTTTCCTTGACCGAGACGTACTTGCCGGGCGAGCCGGTGAAGACCTCGGCCACGTGGAACGGCTGGGAAAGGAAGCGCTGGATCTTGCGCGCGCGATAGACGGTGAGCTTGTCTTCCGGCGAGAGTTCGTCGAGGCCGAGGATGGCGATGATGTCCTGCAGGTCCTTGTAGCGCTGGAGGACGCGCTGGACTTCACGGGCGACGTGGTAGTGCTCCTCGCCCACGACGTCGGGCGCGAGCGCCTTGGAGGTCGAGGCCAGCGGATCGACCGCGGGATAAATGCCGAGCTCGGCGATGGAGCGCTCGAGCACAATGGTCGAGTCGAGATGAGCAAAGGTGTTGGCCGGAGCGGGGTCGGTGAGATCGTCGGCGGGCACGTAGACGGCCTGGAAGGAGGTGATGGAGCCTTTTTTGGTCGAGGTGATGCGCTCCTGGAGCAGGCCCATTTCGTTGGCCAGCGTCGGCTGGTAACCGACGGCGGAGGGCGAACGGCCGAGGAGGGCGGATACCTCGGAGCCGGCCTGGGAAAAGCGGAAGATGTTGTCGATGAAGAGCAGCACGTCCTGGTTTTTCTCGTCGCGGAAATATTCCGTCATGGCGAGGGCGGAGAGGCCGACGCGCATGCGCGCGCCCGGCGGCTCGTTCATCTGGCCGTAGACCAGCGCGACCTTGGATTTGCTCAGGTCCTTCTGGTCGATGACGCCGGCCTCGGACATTTCATGGTAAAGGTCGTTGCCTTCGCGGGAGCGCTCTCCCACCCCGGCGAAAACCGAGTAGCCGCCGTGCGCCTTGGCGATGTTGTTGATCAGCTCCATGATCACGACGGTCTTGCCGACGCCGGCGCCGCCGAACGCGCCAACCTTGCCGCCCTTGACGAACGGGCAGATCAGGTCGATGACCTTGATGCCGGTCTCGAGGATATTGGCCTTCGTGTCCTGGTCGACGAGCGCGGGCGCGGGGCGGTGGATCGGATAGCGCTTTTCGAATTTCACCGGGCCCTTGCCGTCCACGGTGTCGCCGGTGACGTTGAAGATGCGGCCGAGCACGCCCTCGCCGACGGGCACGGAAATGGGGGCGCCGGTGTCGGTCACGGTCATGCCGCGCTTGAGGCCCTCGGAAGACGACATGGCGATGGCGCGGGTGATGCCCTCGCCGAGGTGCTGCTGGATTTCGAGCGTGAGCTTCTCGGCCTTGCCCGCGGCGGTGAACTCGACGGTGAGCGCCTGATAAATGGGCGGAATGGCATTTTCGGCGAACTGCACGTCGACAACGGGGCCGATGACTTGGACGATTTTACCGGTGTTCATGTTAAAGGCAGAAGTAAAAAGGCAGAATGAAGATGGCGTTGATTAAGCGAAATGATTTCAGGTGTCTTTGAATTTTGCATTTTCCTTTTGCCGGCTCAGGCGGCGGCGAACTGCGCGGCGGCGATTTCAAGAATTTCCTGCGTGATCGCGGCCTGGCGGGCCTTGTTGTATTCGAGCGTGAGGTCGCCGAGCAGCTTGGTGGCGTTGTCCTTGGCTGTCTTCATCGCCACCATGCGCGCGCTGTGCTCCGAGGCCTTGGCCGAGAGCGCGAACTGGTGGATGTAGCGGTTGACGTAGAACGGCAGCAGGGCGTTGAGCACGGTCTGCGCGCCCGGCTCAAAAAGAATTTCGCGCGTGTCGGCGGCTTCGACGGCGGGGCCGCCGATCTGCTTGCGCAGGTTGTCGATGAACTGGCAGAGATTGTCGAGCGGGAGGACGGGGCGGCAGATCGGCTCCTGGATCAGGGTGTTCTTGAAGCGCGGATAAAGGACCTCGATGGTGTCGATCGCGCCCTCGAGGTACTGCTTGGTCATGAATTCGGCGGCGACCTTGACCTCGGCGAAGGGCACCCGGTCGTGCACCTGGAAGCTGGCGACCATTTCGCGCCTGGTGCGGGCGAGAAACTGCGTGCCCTTGCGGCCGATGGTGTAGAATTTGGCCGGCGTCTTGATCTCGGACACGACCTTGAAAAGATTGCTGTTGAGCGGGCCGCACAGGCCGCGATCGGTGGTGATGAGCAGGATGCCGCGGGTCTTGATCTCGCGGCGGACGAGGAACGGATGGAGCGATTCATCCACGTGCGGCGCGAGCGAGGCAAGCATGTCGGCCATGAGCTGGGCGTAGCGCCGGCCGGCGAGCGCAGCCTGCTGCGCCTTCTTCATCTTCGACGCGGCCACCAGCTCCATCGCCTTGGTGATCTGGCGGGTGTTCTTGACCGACTTGATGCGGCGGCGGATGTCGCGGGTGGAGGCCATGGTCAGGAAAGAATGGAAGACTGAAGTCCGAAGGCTGAAAAGCTATCCGTGCTCTTTACGAATAAGGGTGATAAAAATAGCAATGAGCTGGTTGGCTTCATCTTTGAGCGGGGCAAGCCGGCGCGCGGAGATAAGATTTTCGGATTCGACAAGCTCCATCCGATATAGCGCCTCGTCGGCCTCGCGGAGGCAATCGCCGAGCTTTGAGCGATATTCTGCGTCGGAACGGCCGCGTTGCGCTTCGCGATAGTTGGCTCCGACTGAACCGCCGGCACGCAAAAGTTGCTCGCCCCAAACATGGGCCACACGATCGCGTGCAGGCAATGCACGAAAGACCCTCGCGGTGCGGTGCGCGAATTCCTGTGTACGTTTTCGAAGATCTCCATGCGAATGATACATTTTCAGCCTTCAGCTTTTCAGCTTTCAGCCTTAACCGGCGTAGCCACCCTTCCATTCCTCACAGGCGGACTGGAGCTTGGCCTCGAGGTCCTTGTCGAGGGCGGCCTTGGTGCGGATTTCGGTGAGGAGCGCGTCCTTGCGGGTGGTGAAGAATTCCTTCAGCGAAGTGGCGGCATCGACGATTTTCTTGACGTCGATGGAATCAAAAAGGCCCTTCTGCATGGCGAAGAGGACGGAGACCTGCAGCTCGATCGGCAGCGGGTTGAAGGCCGGCTGCTTGAAAAGCTCGACGATGCGCGAGCCGCGGTCGAGCTGCGCCTTCGTCTTGGCGTCGAGATCGGAGCCGAACTGGGCAAAGGCCGCGAGTTCGCGGAACTGGGCGAGCTCGCCCTTGAGTTTGCCGCCGACCTGCTTGGTCGCCTTGAGCTGGGCGGCCGAGCCGACGCGCGAAACGGAAAGGCCGACCGAGACGGCCGGACGGATGCCCTGGTTGAAAAGATCGGTTTCGAGGAAGATCTGGCCGTCGGTGATGGAGATGACGTTGGTCGGAATGTAAGCCGAGACGTCGCCGGCCTGGGTTTCAATGATGGGGAGGCCGGTGAGCGAGCCCTTGCCATCGAGGCGGGCGCTGCGCTCAAGCAGGCGGCTGTGCAGATAGAAAACGTCGCCCGGATAAGCCTCGCGGCCGGAGGGGCGCTTCAAGATCAGCGAAATCTGGCGGTAGGCGACGGCGTGCTTGGAAAGATCGTCGTAAACGATAAGGGCATCCATGCCGTTTTCCATGAACCATTCGCCCATGGCCGCGCCGGAAAAGGGCGCGAGATACTGGTTGGCCGGGTTGTCGGCGGCGGGTGCGGCGACGATGATGGTGTATTCGAGCGCGCCGGCCGCCTCGAGCGCGGCGATGGTGCGGACGATGTTGGAATTTTTCTGGCCGACGGCGACGTAGATGGAATAGACGGGACGGAAATTCTTGTCGCCCGAGGCCAGGCCGACCTTGTTGATCTTCGCCTGGTTGATGATCGTGTCGATGACGATGGTCGTCTTGCCGGTGCCGCGGTCGCCGATGATGAGTTCGCGCTGGCCGCGACCGATGGGAATCATCGAATCAATGGCCATGATGCCGGTGAAGAGCGGCTGCGAGACGGATTTGCGGACGATGATGCCGGGGGCGATTTTTTCGACGGGATAAAATTCCTTGGAGTCGATCGGGCCCTTGCCATCGACCGGGCGGCCGAGCGC
>DATJYF010000320.1:0-46055 GCA_035499715.1 Opitutaceae bacterium
CACGCTCAAGGCCGGCGACAAGATCGAGCTCATCTAACCGGCCGCCCGCCCACCTGGAGAAATTCCCATGCCCATCCATTCTTTCCGACCGCTCACGCCCGCTGGACGTTTCACCTCGCTGAACAAGCGCAAGGGCCTGTCCAAAAAGCGCCCCGAGCGCGCCCTCACCGAGCCCAAGCCCAAGACCGGCGGCCGCAACTGTTACGGCCGTCTCACCTCGCGCCACATCGGCGGCGGCCACAAGCAGCTCTACCGCATCATCGATTTCAAGCGCGCCGACAAGCTCGACGTGCCCGCGAAGGTCATCGCCCTCGAGTACGATCCCAACCGCACGGCGAACATCGCGCTGCTCGAATACACCGATGGCGAGAAACGCTACATCATCGCCCCCGAGGGCCTGGAGGTGGGCGGCACCATTTTCGCCGCCGACAAGGCCACGACCAACGATTTTCTCGTCGGCAACAACTTCCCGCTCGCCCTCATTCCGCCCTCCACCCGGGTTCACGCCGTCGAGTTGGTTCCCGGTCGCGGTGCCCAGCTGGCCCGCTCCGCCGGCTCCTCGCTCGAGCTTGTCGCGGTCGAAAACGGCCACGCCCAGCTCAAGATGCCTTCCGGCGAAATCCGCCTGGTCAGCCAGAAATGCCGCGCGACCATCGGCTTCGTCGGCAACGGCGATCACAGCAAGCAGTCGCTCGGCAAGGCCGGACGCAGCCGCTGGCTCGGCCGGCGCCCGCACGTGCGCGGCATGGCGATGAACCCGGTTGACCACCCCAACGGCGGCGGCCAGGGCAAGTCCAAGGGTGGTGGCGGCCGTCAGCACCTCGTCTCGCCGTGGGGCCAGCTGGCCAAGGGCTACGTCACGCGCCGGCGCTCGAAGCTCTCGAACAGCATGATCATCGAACACCACAATGGCCGCAAACCGCGCGGCAAGAAGTAATTTTATCACGGATACATCACCATGGCCCGTTCCATCAAAAAAGGCTTCTTCGTCGACTATCACCTTCTCGAAAAAATCGAGAAGGCGACCAAGTCCGGCGCCAAGAAGCCGATTCAAACCTGGTCCCGCCGCTCCACCATCACGCCCGACTTTGTCGGCCACACCTTCAATGTGCACAACGGCAAGATCTTCATGGCCGTCTACGTCACGGAGAACATGGTCGGCCACAAGCTCGGCGAATTCGCCCCGACCCGCGTGTTCAAGGCCCATGGCGGCATGACGCGCAAAGAAATCTAACCGCCAAAACCGAAACCGCCAAAAGGGCAGGGCGCTCCGCGCGCTGCTGCCGCCGCAACCGGAATCCTCACCATCATGGAAGTTCACGCCCTCACCCGTTACGCGCACATGTCGCCGAAAAAAGTGCGCGAAGTGGCCCGCACCATCCAGGGCCGCCGCGCCGACCTCGCGCTCGATTATTTGAACCTGATCCCGCGCAAGTCCGCGCGCCTCATCGCCAAGACGCTGAAGAGCGCCATCGCCAACTCGGAAAACGACCAGAAGGTGAACGTTCCCGCCGACAAGCTCACCGTGAGAAGCGCCATCGTCGAAAACGGTCCCGTCCTCAAGCGCTTCAAGGCCGGCGCCCGCGGCTCGGCCATGCCCCGCCGCAAAAAAATGTCCCACATCCGCATCGTCCTCTCGGACGGCCAAACCAACTGATTTCACCATGGGCCAAAAAACCAATCCGATCGGTTTCCGCCTCGCCGTCCGCCGCAACTGGCAGTCGCGCTGGTTCGCCAACAAGAAGGACTTCCCCGGCCTCCTCCTCGAGGACCAGATCATCCGCCAGGCGCTGATGGAGAAGCTCAAGCAAGCCAGCGTCCCGCGCATTTTCATCGAGCGCGCCTCCAACCGCGTCCGCGTCAAGATCTATACCGCGCGCCCCGGCGTCGTCATCGGCCGCAAGGGCCAGGAAGTCGACAACATCAAGGCCCAGCTCGCCAAGCTCACCGGCAAGGAAATCCTCCTCGACATCCAGGAGGTCAAGAAACCCGAGATCGAGGCCCAGCTCGTGGCCGAGAACGTCGCCCTCCAGCTCGAACGCCGCATCGCCTTCCGCCGCGCCATGAAGAAAGCCGTCGAGATGGCCATGACCCTCGGCGCCGAGGGCATCCGCATCCAGTGCTCCGGCCGCCTCGGCGGCGCCGACATCGCCCGCCGCGAATGGCAGCGCAAGGGCCGCGTCCCGCTCCACACCCTCCGCGAAAACATCGATTACGGCTTCGCCGAGGCCCAGACCGTCTACGGCAAGATCGGCGTCAAGTGCTGGATCTGCAAAAAAGAAACCGACGCCGCCTGATTCAATTTCGGATTTTTGATTTCGGATTGCGGATTTGTCCGCATCCCATTTCCGCCAATCGAAAATCTAAAATCCCAAATCAAAATTTTTTCCCATGGCTCTCGCACCCGCCCGCACCAAGTACCGCAAAGCCCAGAAGGGTTCGCTCTCCGGCAACGCCAAGCGCGGCAACACGCTCGCCTTCGGCGAATTCGGCCTGCAGGCCCTCACCCGCGGCCCCATGACCGGCCAGCCGATCGAGGCCGCGCGCGTCACCATCTCCCGCCACCTCAAACGCAAGGGCAAGCTCTGGATCCGCATCTTCCCGCACAAGCCCGTGACCAAGAAGCCCGCCGAAACCCGCATGGGCCACGGCAAGGGCCCGGTTGAATACTACGTCGCCCAGATCAAGCCCGGCGCGGTCCTCTTCGAACTTTCCGGCGTGCCCGCCACCACCGCCAAGGAGGCCTTCCGCCTCGCCGACGCCAAACTGCCCTTCCGCTGCCGTTTCATCGTGCGCGAAGGCGCCGCCGCCTGAACATCGCCCGACCATGAATACTAAGGAAATCCGCGAACTCGCCCCCGCCGAAATCGAGACCAAACTCCGCGCCACCCGCGACGAGCTGCTCCAGCTCCGGCTCAAGAAGCATACCGGCCAGATCGAGAAGCCGCACATCCTGCGCGTCCTGCGCAAGGACATCGCACGCCTCGAAACCATCCTCCGCGAGAAAACCAAAGCCGCCTGAACTTAATTCGGATTTTTGATCTCGGATTGCGGATCAGTTCGCACCGATGTCGTCCGAAAAAGAAATCCGCAACCCGCAATCTTTTAATCCGCACTCTCCCATGTCCACCGCCACTCCCGGCCAGCGCGCCCAACGCAAGACCCTCATCGGTTTTGTCACCAGCCGTTCCGGCGACAAATCCATCAAGGTCACCATCGCCTACAAAACGCCGCACCCGCGCTACCACAAGGTCGTCAACCGCCAGACCGTGCTCCACGTCCATGACGAGAAAAACGAGGCCAAGATCGGCGACAAGGTCGAGATCATGGAGACCCGCCCGATCAGCCGCCTCAAGCGCTGGCGCGTGGTCAGCGTGATCGAACGCGCCGTCGGCGCCGCCGCCGCCATCTCCGAGCAGGACGTGGCCGAGAGCGTGCCGACCAAGACGACCAAGCCGACCATCGCCGCGACCGAAGCTCCCGCGGCGGAGTCCGACGCTCACGCCTGAACCTTTTAACAACCAACCTCCGGAGGCTCCCATGATCCAACTGCGCTCCATTCTCGAAGTCGCCGACAACACCGGCGCGCGCCGCGCCGCCATGATTTCCAAAAAAGGCCAGAACACCGACACCGCGGCGGTCGGCGACGTCATCACCGTTCACATCAAGGAAAGCGCCACCGACGCCACGGTGAAGAAGGGCGAGGTCGCCAAGGCCGTCGTCGTCCGCACCAAGGCGCCGGTCCGACGCAGCGACGGCAGCTACCTCCGCTTCGACAGCAACGCCATCGTCATCATCGGCCCCGACGGCAATCCCCGCGGCACGCGCATCTTCGGACCCGTCGCCCGCGAGCTGCGCGCCAAGAATTTCATGAAAATCATCTCCCTTGCGCCGGAGGTTCTCTGACCATGCAAAAATTTCACATCAAACGCGGCGACGAAGTCGTCGTCATCGCCGGCGCCCACCGCGGCAAGTCCGGCAAGATCCTCGAAATCCTGCCCAAGAAGCAGCGCGCCCGCGTCGAGGGCGTCGCGCTGATCAAGCTCCACCTCAAGAAATCTCAGGAGCATCCCCAGGGCACGATCGCCGAGCGCGAAGGCTCCATCCACGTCTCCAACCTCATGCTCAAGGCGCGGCAGGACGAACGCCGGGCCCAGAAACCCGCGCCCGCCGGCGCCTGACCACAAATCGCTTGCCAATCCGCCGCGACGCGCGCGTTAATCGACCTCTTTGCCACTGAAAAACCACTGACTCCGCCTCCGGCTTGGAAACCCGGTCGCACCCAATATGAGCAGCTACACACCCGTCCTTAAGAAATTTTACCACGAGCAGGTCATTCCCGAGCTCGTGAAGAGCCGCGGCTACAAAAACAAACACGAGGTCCCGCGCCTCGTGAAGATCACCCTTAACACCGGCATCGATGCCGAGGCGGACAAAAACCAGATTGCCGACGCCCAGCGGGACCTCTCCCTCATCGCCGGACAGAAGGCTATCCTGGCCAAGTCCAAGAAGGCCATCGCCAACTTCAAACTCAAGCAGGGCCAGGTCGTGGGCTGCCACGTCACCCTTCGCGGCCACTCCATGTGGGAATTCTTCTACCGCCTGCTCGCCGTGGCCCTGCCCACCATCCGCGACTTTCGCGGCGTCTCGCCCAAGTTCGACGGCCAGGGCAACTATAACCTCGGCATCCAGGACTTCTCCATCTTTCCCGAGATCACGGTCGAGAACGTCAAGAAAACCATGGGCCTCGACATCACCCTCGTGACCTCGGCCCCCACCGACGACGAGGGCCGCGAGCTGCTCAAGCTCCTCGGCATGCCTTTCCGCCGCACCGAACCCGCCAAGACGGCCACCGCCGCCTGAGCCCATTTCAACCACCGCGAATCGCCATGCCGAAAACTTCCGCCATCGAACGCAACAAGAAGCGCCAGCGCCTGAGTGACAAATACAAGGCCAAGCGCGCCGAGCTCAAGGCCACCCTCGCCAATCCCGCCACCACCGACGAGGAGTTTTTCGCCGCGCAGAAAAAACTCCAGAAGCTGCCGAAGAATTCCGCCGCCACCCGCGTCCGCAACCGTTGCTCCCTCAGCGGTCGTCCGCGCGGATATATCGGCAAGTTCGGCGTCTCCCGCCTCACTTTCCGCGAACTCGCGCTCTCCGGAAAAATTCCGGGCGTGATCAAATCCTCCTGGTAACCTTTCCCGCCGGCGGGAGTCGGATATGACCCGCCGGCAATAAAAATAAAACATCCACCATGACCGATCCAGTCGCCGATTTCCTCACCCGCCTGCGCAACGCGAGCAAGGCGCGTCTCGAAGAGTGCGTCATGCCGCACTCCCGGCTCAAGGAAGGCCTCGCCGGCATTCTCAAGTCCGAGGGCTACATCACCGACCACGCCAACGGCACCGACGAACAGGGCCACAAGACCCTCGTTGTCAAACTCAAGTACGTGGACGGCGCGCCCGCCATCACCGGCCTGACGCGCATTTCCACCCCCGGCCGCCGCCTTTACTACCGCTATTCGGAGATCCCGCGCGTCCTCAACGGCCTCGGCATCGCCATCGTTTCCACCTCCAAAGGTCTCATGAAAGACCAGGACTGCCGCCGCCACAAGGCCGGCGGCGAGCTCCTCTGCAACGTCTGGTAAGGAGACCCGCCAACCATGAGCCGCATCGGCAAACAACCCGTTCCCGTTCCCGAAAAGGTCAAGGTCGACATCAAGGACCAGACCGTCCACGTCGAAGGCCCCAAGGGCAAGGTCACCAAGACCTTCGCCCCGGTCGTGAAAATCGTCATGGCCGACAAGAAAATCACCGTCGCGCCGCTGGAGGAATCGCGTTTCGCCAGGGCCATGTACGGCACCGCCCGCAGCATCATCGCCGGCATGGTCAAGGGCGTCACCCTTGGCTACGCCAAGGAACTCGAGATCCAGGGCGTCGGCTTCAAGGCCGCGCTCAAGGGCAAGCAGCTCGACCTCGCCCTCGGCTTCTCCCATCCCATCCTGATGGACATTCCCGACGGGATCAAAGTCACCGTGACCGACGGCACCAAGCTCAAGGTCGAAGGCGCGGACAAACAGCTCGTCGGCGCCGTCACCGCCGAGATCCGCGGCTATTATCCGCCCGAGCCCTACAAGGGCAAGGGTGTGCGTCTTGTCGGCGAGCACGCCGAACGCGTGCGCCGCAAGGAAGGCAAGACCGTCGCCTGACGTCGCAACCCAACCCTGTTTTAAAAATGAACACCGTCCGCAAAGCCCAGCTCCTGCAGAAACGCCGCTGGCGCATCCGCAAGAAAGTCGTCGGCTCCGCCGCGCGCCCGCGCCTGAGCGTGAAGTTTTCCACCAAGCACATCTACGCGCAGGCCATCGACGACGCCGCCGGCGCCACGCTGGTTTTCCTCTCCAGTCTCGATCCCGAGCTCCGCAAACAGAAACTCCACGCCAACCTCGCCGGCGCCAAGGCCCTCGGCGTCGCCTTCGCCGCCAAGGCCAGGGCCGCCGGCCTCAGCCAGGTCGTCTTCGACCGCTCCGGCGCCCGCTACCACGGCAAGGTCAGGATCTTTGCCGACGCCGCACGCGAGGGCGGACTCACCTTCTAAGCCATGAGCGAACCCACCAAATTTTCCTCCGAGGGCGGCTCCGGTGCGCCTGAATTCGTCGAAAAAGTCGTTTTCATCAACCGCTGCGCCAAGGTCGTCAAGGGCGGCCGCCGCTTCAGCTTCTCCGCCCTCGCCGTCGTCGGCGACCAGAAGGGCCGCATCGGCGTCGGCATCGGCAAGGCCAACGAAGTGCCGGACGCGATCAAGAAAAGCACCGAGCACGCCCGCAAGCGCCTCCGCCACGTCAAGCTCAAGGGCGACACCATCCCGCACGATGTCTTCGGCGAATACGACGGCGGCAAGGTTCTCCTCAAGCCCGCCTCGCCCGGCACCGGCCTCATCGCCGGCGGCGGCGTCCGCGCCGTCCTCGAGGCCGCGGGCGTGAAGAACGTCCTGACCAAGTCGATGGGCTCGAAAAACCACATCGCCGTGGTCAACGCCACCATCAACGCGCTGCTCCAGCTCCGCCTGCCCGACGACATCGCGGCCATCCGCAAAGCCTGATCAAAAATTTATCCGAGTCCCGTCCGGCGCGAGCCGCAGGGTGGGGCGCCCAAGGAACACCATGAAACTCCACGAAATGAAGAACGTCGCCGGCGCCGTCCACCGCCGCAAACGCGTCGGCTGCGGCGAAGGCGGCGGCCACGGCAAGACCTCCTGCCGCGGCGGCAAGGGCCAGACCGCGCGCTCCGGCAGCAGCATCCGCCCCGGCTTCGAAGGCGGCCAGATGCCGCTTTATCGCAAGCTCCCGCACCGCGGTTTCAACAACGCCAATTTCCGCACCGACTACGCCATCATCAATGTCGGCGATCTCGCCCGCCTCGACGCCTCCGTCACCGAGGTGAACGCCGCCGTGCTCGCCCAGGCCGGCCTCATCGGCCGCGAGGAGACGCTCCTCAAGGTCCTCGGCGACGGCGAGCTCACCCGCGCCTTCACCGTCACCGCGGCGAAATTCTCCGAATCAGCCAGGGCCAAGATCGAAAAGGCCGGCGGTCAGGCCGTGGTGGCCTGAATCATTGCGGATGGAAAATTGCGGAATGCGGATTAACTGATCTCAACCGGCCGTCCCTGCGCCCAGTCCGCAATCCGAAATCAGCAATCTTAAACTCCCAAATGCTTTCCGCTTTCACCAATTCGATGAAGATTCCCGAGCTCCGCTCGCGGATTTTCTACACCCTGGCGCTGCTCTTTGTCGCCCGCGTCGGCGCGCACATCCCGCTGCCCGGCATCGACCCCCGCCCGCTGCAGGACTTTTTCCAGCAGCAGACCGGCTCGGCCAGCGCGGTCATCGGCCTCTACAACATGTTCACGGGCGGCGCGCTCGTGAAGGGCGCGGTCTGCGCGCTCGGCATCATGCCCTACATCAGCGCCTCGATCATCTTCCAGTTGATGACCGCGGTGGTCCCGACGCTCAGCCGCCTCCAGCAGGAAGGCGACGTCGGCCGGCAGAAGCTCACGCAATACACGCGCTACGCCACCGTGCTCATCTGCCTGGTCCAGGGCGCCATGCTCATCCTGGCGCTGGAAAACCCCGGCCGGCTCTTTCCCGGTTACGACATCAATGTCTACGGCTCGATCGTGATGGTGAGCAAACTCAGCTTCATCTTCACCTCCGTCATCTACATGACCGCCGGCACGCTGCTGCTCATGTGGCTCGGCGAGCAGATCACGCAGCGCGGCGTGGGCATCGGCGTCTCCCTCCTCATCACCGTCGGCATTCTGGCCGACATTCCCGGCGCGGCGGTCGCGACCTACCGCATGTTCTTCGGCCCGGTGGGCACGACGCAGAACGGCTGGATCGGCGTCCTCATGATCGTGCTTTTTATCATCGTGGTCATGGGCATCATCCTGGTGGTGCAGGGCCAGCGCAAAATTCCCGTGCAGTACGCCAAGCGGGTCGTGGGCAACAAGGTCATGGGCGGCCAGAGCTCGTTCCTGCCGCTCAAGGTCAACTACTCCGGCGTCATGCCCGTCATCTTTGCCGCCGCCATCCTGCTCTTTCCCCAGCAGATTTTTTCCACGGTCGGCGCCGCCTTGAACTGGAAGTTTCTCATCCAGGTGTCGCAGCACCTGCAGCGCGGCGATTGGTTTTACTACTCGGCCTACGCCATCCTCATCCTCTTCTTCAGCTATTTCTGGGTCTCGGTCATGTTCAAGCCGATCCAGGTCGCCGACGACCTGAAGAAGTACGGCGGCTACATCCCCGGCGTTCGCCCGGGTGAGCCGACGGCGAGCTTCCTCGACTTCATCATGACCCGCCTCACTCTGGCCGGTGCGATTTTCCTCACCGTCATCGCCGTCATGCCCGACGTCCTGCTTTTCAACTTCAAGGTCCCGCCGCGCGTGGCCTATTTCTTCGGCGGCACCGGCATGCTCATTAACGTCGGCGTCCTCCTCGACACCATGCGGCAGATCGAAACCTTCCTCCTTCAGCGCCATTACGACGGCTTCCTGCGCAAAGGCCGCATCCGCGCCCGCAGTTCCACCGGCGGCGCCGCCATCGGCGCCCTCGGCGAGGCCGCCGACCTCAAGACCGTCGGCCGCCTCTGGATCGTGCTGGGCTCGATTCTCACCGTCGGCCTCGTCGCCTGGGGCATCAAATACTTTTCGCACTAAACGTAAAACAGCTTTACTTTCGCGGGAATGTCTTCACTTTCTCGCCTCTTTTCCTTCGGCGGCGACCCCGCCAGAAACAAACTCCTTCTCCTCGGTCCTCCCGATTTCTTTCCCGAACACGTGATGGCCTGGGTGCGTTCTTTGAATATTGAGCACGTCTCTCCCGCCGGATTGATGCGGCAGGAGATTTCGCGCCGCACCCCGCTCGGCCGGTCGGCCGGGACGGCGTTTCAGCGGGGCTCCGCCGCCGCTGACGAAGCCCTTTTCGCCCTCCTGCGGAAATGGTTTTGGGCGCGCAAACCTGATGCGGGTTTCGCCCTTGCGGGCTTCCCGGCTACGCTGCTCCATGCCCGAGTGTTCGACGAATGGCTCGAAACGCGCGATGAAGCGCTCGACGCCGTCCTGGCCGCCGACGCGCCTACCGCCGCCGGCCCCGTCGCCGGACACTACCGTACGCTCGGTCTCGACTTCGTTGAGGCCGCCACGCTCGCCGCCTGAGATGGCCATTCCGATCAAAAACAAGGAAGCCATCGCGCGCATGCGCGAGTCGTGCGCCATCGCGGCGAGCGTCCTGCACCGGCTCAAGCAGCTCGTGCAGCCGGGCATCAGCACGCAAGACCTGGAGGAGGCCGGCCGCGATCTGATCGCGCGCCTCGGCGCCCGCAGCGCCTGCTACGGCTACACCCTGGGCTCCCGCCGCTATCCCGCTCATACCTGCATCTCGGTCAACGACGAGGTCGTCCACGGCATCCCGTCCTTCCGCCGCATCCTGCGCGACGGCGATATCGTTTCGCTCGACATCGTCGTCGAGCACGACGGCTACATCGGCGACAATGCCGCCACCGTTCCCGTCGGCCGCATCGCGCCCGAAATCGAAAAACTCCTTCGCGTCACCCGCGAGGCCCTCGATCTCGGCATTGCCCAGGCCGTTACCGGCCACCGCATCGGCGACATCTCGCACGCCATTCAGGCCCATGTCGAAGCCAGCGGCTTCAGCGTGGTGCGCGACATGGTCGGCCACGGGGTCGGCCTCTCGATGCACGAGGAGCCGCAGATTCCGAACTTCGGCAAACCCGGCAAGAGCGACCCGATCAAGCCCGGCATGACTCTCGCCATCGAGCCGATGGTCAACCTCGGCGGTTACAAAACCCGCATCCTTGCCGACGGCTGGACGGTCGTCACCGCCGACGGTTCGCCCTCCGCCCACTTCGAACACACCGTGCTCACCACCGCACGCGGCCCGGAAATCCTCACCATCCCGCCGCCCGCCTCGTCCTCCGCTCCCGCTGCGGCCCAACCCGCCGCCGCTCTCTGAATTTTCCTCATTTTCAACCCTTAACTCTCAACCAAAAAAACAATGCCACGTCTCCTTGGTGTCGAAATCCCGGCGAAAAAGAAAGTCGCCTACTCGCTCCGCTACATCTACGGACTCGGCCCGCAACGCGCCGACCAGGTCGTCAAGGAAGCCGGCCTGGACGCCAACATGCGCGCCCAGGACCTGACCGAAGAGCAGCTCAACAAGATCCTGCACGTCATCACCGAGCACAAGTGGATCGTCGAAGGCGACCTCCGCCGCGAAATCGCCGCCAACCTCAAGCGCCTCCAGGCCATCAATTGCTACCGCGGCATCCGCCACCGCCGCGGCCTGCCCGTCCGCGGCCAGCGCACCAGCACCAACGCCCGCACCCGCAAGGGCCCGCGCAAAACCGTCGGCGTCACCAAAGCCAAAGAATAATCTCCCTCCGCCATGGCCGAAGAAAAATCCGCTCCCAAGAAAGAAAAGGCTCCGAAGAAAGCCGCCGCCCCTGCCGCGGCCGAGCCCAAGGCTCCCGCCGCCGCTGAAAAGCCCGCCCGGGAAAAAGGCCCCAAGGCCGCGGCTGACAAAGCCGGCGCCCCGGCCGAGGCCGCCGCGCCCGCCGCCGAAGCCAAGCCCGTCGAGCTGGTCGGCGGCGTCGCCAAGCAGCCCACCGCCGAAGACCTGCTCAAGGAGGAACTCGGCGCAATCAAGGTCCGCAAGGCCAAGGGCTCGAAGAACGTCACCTCCGGCGTCGTCAACGTCCTCGCCTCCTTCAACAACACCATCGTCTCCATCACCGACCACAAGGGCCAGGTCATCGCCTGGTCCAGCGCCGGCAAGTGCAACTTCCGCGGCTCGCGCAAGTCCACCGCCTACGCCGCCCAGGTCGTCGCCCAGGACGCCGCCCGCAACGCCATGGCCCACGGCCTCAAGGACGCCGTCATCCGCGTCTCCGGCCCCGGCCTCGGCCGCGACAGCGCCATCCGCGCGCTGCAGAGCATCGGCCTCGAAATCACCTCGATCGTCGACGTCACGCCCATCCCGCACAACGGCTGCCGCCCGCGCAAACGCCGCCGCGTCTGATCGCCCCCTCCCGCCAATCTCAACCTAAATTTTTTCCATGGCTCGTTACATCGGACCCACCACCCGCATCAGCCGTCGCTTCGGCCAGCCCATCTTTGGCGCGACCAAGGCCTACGAGAAGCGCACGTATCCACCCGGTCAGCACGGCCCCAAGTCCCGCCGCAAGCATTCCGAGTACGGCCTCGGCCTGGCCGAGAAGCAGAAGCTCCGCTACATCTATGGCCTGCTCGAACGCCAGTTCCGCCGCGTCTTCGCCATCGCCAAGAAGGAGCGCGGCGTCACCGGCGAACGCTTCCTTCAGCTGCTGGAAACGCGTCTCGACAGCGTGATTTATCTCCTCGGCCTGGCCCGCAGCCGCGCCGCCGCCCGCCAGTTCGTCAACCACGGCCACATCCGCGTCAACGGCCACAAGGTCGACATCGCCAGCTACAACGTCCAGGCTGGCGACGTCGTCGAGGTCAAGAACACGCCCGCCTCCCGCCAGATGGCCACGCGCAACCTCGAGGAAAACCGCATCCGCAACGTCCCCGGCTGGCTCACTCTCGACGCCGAGAATTTCCGCGCCACCGTCAACCGCCTCCCCACCCGCGACGAGATGGAGCCCGGCGTCAACGAGCAGCTTATCGTCGAGTTCTACTCGCGCTTCTAAGCCGCACTTGCCCGCCGCCAGAATCTTTTAACTTAAACCATCACTCACCGCCATGCCCAAACGTCTTGGAAAATTCGAATTGCCCAGCAAGCTGACCAAGGTCGACGAGGGATCCTCGCCCACCTACGCCAAGTTCATCGCCGAACCCTTTGAGGCCGGCTACGGCCATACGGTCGGCAACTCCCTGCGCCGCGTCCTCCTCAGCTCCATCGAAGGCGCCGCCATCAGCTCGATCAAAATTGACAGCGTCAACCACGAGTTCCAGAGCATCGAAGGCGTGGTCGAGGACGTGACCGACATCGTCCTCAACCTGAAGAAGATTCTCATCGTCTCGCAAAAGCGCGAGCCGGTCACGCTCACGCTCAAGGCCAGCAAGGCCGGCTCCGTCACCGCCGCCGACATCCAGCCCGACGCCAGCATCACCATCATCAATCCCGACCAGGTCATCTGCACGCTCGACAAGAACCGGCCCTTCGAGGCCGAGATCGAGATCAAGACCGGCCGCGGCTACTGCCCGGGCGAGCTCAACAAGAAGGAGGAGCAGGCCATCGGCGTCATCCCGATCGATTCACTCTTCTCGCCCGTTCGCCTCGTCAAATACGCCGTCGAGAACACCCGCGTCGGCCAGATCACCGATTACGACAAGCTCATCCTCGAAATCTGGACCGACGGCCGCATCACGCCCGACGACGCCCTCAAGCAGGCCGCCTCCATCCTCAAGCACCACCTCGACGTCTTCGACCGCGTCAGCGAGGAGGCTTACGAATTCGAGAGCCAGCAAAGCGCCGTCAGCGAGGAGGAAAACAAGCTCCGCAAGCTCCTCAACATGTCGGTCAACGAAATCGAGCTTTCCGTCCGCGCCGCCAACTGCCTCAACAACGCCAACATCACCACTGTCGGCGAGCTGGCGATGAAGACCGAACAGGAAATGCTCAAGTACCGCAATTTCGGCAAGAAATCGCTCAACGAAATCAAGGAAAAGCTCGAGGCCCTCGGCCTTTCCCTCGGCATGAAGTTCGACGAGCGCCTGCTCGACACCAAGAAGGAAGCCTGAGTCATTCATCAATTCCGGCTCTCGCGCCGTCCGCTGCCGCCCCAACGCTGCGACCGGATTGCCGATCGGGAGCCGGCTAAAAATTAAATCCCATGCGTCATAACAAACACCACGCCTCCCTCGGCGTCACTCGCGAGCATCGCGAGGCCATGCTTTCCAACCTGGCCGCCTCGCTCATCAAGCACGGCCGCATCCAGACCACGCTGGCCAAGGCCAGGGCGCTCCGCCCCTTCATCGAGAAGGTCATCACCAAGGCCAAGCGCGCCTTCGCCGCCCAGGAGAAGAGCGCCGCGCTCCATCTCCGCCGCCTCGCCCTGCGCGACGTGCGCGACGAGGACGCCATCACGCTGCTTTTCAACGACAAGGTGGCGCAATTCGCCAACCGCGCCGGCGGCTACACCCGCATCTACAAGCTCGGCCCGCAGCGCATCAGCGACGCCGCCGAGCTCGCCCTGATCGAGTTTGTCGCCGCCGACGATCCCGGCTACAAGAAATCGAAAGGCCGCAAGCCGGCCCGTCGCAAGAAGACCGCCAAAACCGAGGCGCCCGCCGCCGAGCAAACGGCCGCGGCCCCGGAAGAAACGCCCGCCGAACCGTCCGCCGAGAAGCCGGAAGGCGAAGCCCAAAGCTGAGCTGCTGCTCGGTCCTTTCCTTTGCAACCGCGCCGGAGTTTTTCCGGCGCGGTTTTCTTTTGCGCGGCGGAAAAAGGCGGATTCTGCGCTTCGCTCGGCGTGAAGTTTCTGCCAACCTCGTCCCATGCTCGCCCTGCCCACCGCCGTCGTTTTTTACTGCCTCGTGGTCGCGGCGGTTTTCCTCGGCCTGTGGTTTTATTACGATCGCCGCGACCACGCGCGTTTCGAAGGCGAGCGGCGGAAGACCACCTTCCACTGCATCCGTTGCGGCCACCTTTATGTCGCCCCGACCGGCGCCGAACTCTGCAAATGCCCGCGTTGCGGCCACGAAAACTCGCGGCTCAAATTCTGATCAGCCCAGGCGTCCCAGCCAGAGATCGAAGATCGGCGCAATGTGGTGCGCGAGAATATCGGCGCCCCACGCGGCGAAAACCGCCGCGAAAACGTCCATCGTGTAGTGCGCCCGCAGGACAATGACCGTCGCGGCCTCGCTCATGGCGACGAGCACGCCGAGGCCCGCGAGCCAGCCCGGCGCGCCGTGCGCCAGCTCGATGGCCCCAAGCACGGAGATGGCGGTGTGGCCCGAAAAGAAAAAATCGTTGCTCGTGCCGTAGGTCACCAGCAGCGAGGGAAAGCCGGGATGGCGCCAGATGGCGCCCGGCGGGGTGGGAAGGGTGCAGACGGCCTGGCAGCCCTGCCGCAGGGCGAACAAAATCAAAATCGCGACAAACGGCCGCAGGGTCGGACCCAGGACCGCGCTGCCGAGGAGATATAATCCAAACAGGTCGATGAGCGCGGACGTGATGATGAGCGTGAGATTGGCGGCGCGCGGGTTGGCCGCGAGCCAGTCGTGCAGCGGTGCGCTCCAGTCGTGCAGCCGGTCGCCGACGCCGTTGCCCGCTGGCGCCTTGCCGCTGATCAGCCGCTGGGTCCAGAACCACAGCAACAGCGCGATGGCCACGAAGCCGGCGCGCAGACCGATTTGCGGGAGCGCGTTCATGGCTGCCTTCCCCCGGTGCGCGAGGCCGCAAGCATGGCCTCCAGCCGTTCGCGCAACGCGAGCATGAGCGGATCGCCGTCGCCGTCGCGCGCCCGCTCGGGCGAAACCTCGATCGCTTCGCCAATGTCGACCACCGCCCGCATCGGCGCGTGCGTTCGCGCCACGTCGGTCAAATCTTCTTCGAAACGCTCGACGGTCTCGAGCAGTTGTTCCGGCGTCGGAGGCGAGTCGAAATATCCGGCGGGATAGAAGGCGAGCTGTTGCGCCAGATAGATGTCCGCGAGCTGCCGCCAGCGCCGCTGCTGCTCGGCTTCGGGGAGATCGCCGCCGACCATGTCAGGCAGGATCGCAATCCGCAGCAGTTTCACCCGCGCGACGACCTCCTGCTCGCGCCGCCCTTTCAGCCATTCTGCCTCGAGCGGCCCGAGCAGCCGGTCGATGAGCCGGGCCAGGCGCTCGCCCAGCTCGCCGGTCTGTGCGGCGCCGAAATATTCGATCTCCTTCATCGCCAGCAGCGCGCTTCCAATCTTGACGATGCGCTCCTTCAGCGGCAGCGCGTCCTGGGGCTGCCAGGCAAGGCGTTTTTCGATGTCGCGCAGTACGGGCAGGGCCGCGGCCTCGATGTCGCCGTCGAAAAAATAGCGGATGGCCACGGGATGGACGACCACGCGGCCGGGGGGACTTGCCGCCGCGCGCTGCTTGGCCGCCCCGCGCGCCATCAGGGCGGTGCCCTCCATCAGGTTGTTGAGCCGGTCGTTGTGCCGCGAAATGACGCCTTCGGGAAAAACCACCAGGGGCCGTTCGGCCGCGGCGGTCAGGTGCATCGCGCATTTCAACGCCTCGCGGTCCGCGCCTTCGCGATAAATGCTGAACACGCCCAGCCGGGGCAGCAGAAAGGTTTGGACGGGATTTTGCATGAAGAGGTGCCAGCTCGCGAGAATGTAGATCGGCCGTGAGACCTGGTAGGAAATCAGGCCGAGCACCATCGGATCGCACGGCCGGCAATGATTCGGCGCCAGCATGACGCCATGACCGGCGTCGAGCGACGCGCGCAGCCGCTCCGCGCCGCGGCAGGTCACGCCGGTGACACCGAAGCTTTTTCGCAGGTAAAGGGGCAGAACTGGCCGGAAAAGGCGCCACCACAACCTTCCGCGTCGCGGTGCGACAAAGCGATAAGGCTTCGCGATGACAATGTTCTGCATCGTCGTCGGAGGCTGGGCCGGTCGGAGGGGGAGGTCAAGCGGCGGAGAATCTCTCTTGCGGTCGATCGGCAGTCTCGCTTGTTCTGTTCCCTTTCCAAACCGTTCATGGCCCAACCGCAGACCATCGCCGTCCTCGATTTCGGTTCGCAGCTCACGCAGGTCATCGCCCGCCGCATCCGCGAGTGCTCGGTTTACTCGAAAATCTACCATTACACCACACCGGCGGCCACGCTGCGGGCGGACGGCGTGATCGGCATCATTCTATCCGGCGGACCGCAGAGCGTTTATGCGAAAAACGCGCCGCATCCCGACCGCGTCATCTTTTCGCTCGGCGTGCCGGTGCTCGGCATTTGCTATGGCGTGCAGCTCATGGGGCATTTCCTCGGCGGGCACGTTGCGCAAAGCCAGGCCCGGGAATACGGCCACGGCGTCCTGACCGTGAAAAAACCCGGGCAGCTTTTCGCCCGGCTGCCGAAGAAACTTCGCGTCTGGAACTCCCACGGCGACAAGCTCACCCGCCTGCCGCCCGGTTTCGCCGCCATCGGCACCACGGAAAATTCGCCCTATGCCGCGATCGAGGATGCGCGTCGGCATTTTTACGGCATCCAGTTTCATCCCGAGGTCTTCCACACCGATCGCGGCGTGGACATCATCCGCAATTTTCTCGTCCGCGTTTGCGGCGCGCGCCAGGACTGGACCATGCGAGATTTCATCTCGCGCGCGGTGTCCGACATCCGCGCCACCGTGGGCGACTCGCGCGTCATTCTCGGCCTGTCCGGCGGGGTCGATTCCTCGGTCGCGGCCGCGCTCATTCACAAGGCCATCGGTCGCAAACTCACCTGTGTGTTTGTGGACAACGGCCTGCTCCGCGCCGGCGAGCGCGGGGCGGTGGTCGAGATCTACAAAAAGCATTTCCACATCGATCTGCGTGTGGTCGACGCCTCGGCCACGTTCCTGCGCCGGCTGCGCGGCGTGGTCGATCCCGAGCGGAAGCGCAAGATCATCGGACGGACCTTCATCGAAATTTTCGAAAAATCGCTGCGTTCCATCGGCAAGGCGGACTTTCTCGCCCAAGGCACGCTTTATCCCGACGTGATCGAGAGCGTTTCCATCGGCAACAATCCCGCCTCGCTGATCAAGAGCCATCACAACGTCGGCGGTCTGCCCGCCCGCATGAAGCTCAAGCTGCTCGAACCGCTGCGCGAGCTGTTCAAGGACGAGGTGCGCGCCGTCGGCGCCGCGCTCGGCCTGCCGCGCGAAGTCGTCTGGCGGCAGCCGTTCCCCGGCCCCGGCCTCGGCGTGCGCATCATCGAGGCGGTCACGCCCGCGCGGCTCGCCGTCCTGCGCGCCGCCGACTCCATCCTGCAGGAGGAAATGATGGCCAGCGGCTGGTACTGGAAGGTCTGGCAGTCGTTCTGCGTCTTCGTGCCGGTCAAGACCGTCGGCGTTTTCGGCGACGAGCGCAATTATGCCCATGTCATCGCGCTGCGCATCGTCGAAAGTATCGACGCCATGACCGCCGACTGGACGCGCCTGCCTTATGAATTGTTGCAAAAAATTTCCGGGCGCATCACCAATGAGGTCCGCGGCGTCTCCCGCGTCGTGTTCGATGTCAGCTCGAAACCCCCCGCCACCATTGAATGGGAGTAACTTTTATCCTGCCCCCGGGTCTCATCACCTATGCGCCGGTTGTTCCCATTTTTGATCGTCCTGGCTTTTTCCGCGGCTTGCGCCGCGCGGGCCGCGGGCGACCCCGACGCCATCATCGCCAAGGCCCGCGCCTATCTTGGCCCGGAAGCCGTGCTCGATTCCATCCATTCCATCCATTACGCCGGCACCTTTGACAGCATGGAGACCGTGAAAGGCAAGGACGGCAAGGACACCACGCGTCCCTTCAAGGCCATGCTCGACCTCGTTTTCCAAAAACCCTACCGGCAGCGCGTGGTCTTGACCTCTTACAAAGGCAGGGAAATCACGGCACTGGACAATTATGAGGCGTGGCAGTGCCTGCAGCAGCCGGGCGACATCTCGGTCAAAAACCTGGCTTTGTTTGGCAAGGATCAGGTCAAGGACCGGCGGGCCAATGTGTGGGAGAATCTTGCCTTCTATCGCGGCATCGAGCGCCGCGGTGGGCATGTCGAGGACCTCGGCCCGGCCACCATCGACGGCCATGCCTGCGAGAAACTCGCCTTCGTCCATGAGTCCGGCATCGTTTTTTATCGCTATATCGACGCCGCCACCGGCCAGCTCCGGCTGACGGAGCTGGTCAATGGCGACCGCATCCGCCAGGAGGGCGAGCTGATTGTCGACGGGGTGCGTTTCCCCAAGAAACTCATCAACATCACCAAAGATTCCGCCACCGGCAAGGAATACACCGCCGTTATCACGCTCGACAAAATCACGCTCAACGAAACCTTTCCCGAGAGCCTGTTTGCCGTGCCCTTGCTGGCGGCGCCCGCGCCGGCCACGCCTTCCCTCAAATAACGCCTCGCCGCTGGCTCACGTTTCGCTGGCCATGCCGGGCTTTCTGCGCTGAGCTGGTGCCGTGCGTATTCTTCGCTTCTCCGATCCGACATTTTCCGCCGACCTCGCTGCTTTTTGCCGCGGGGCCGAGGTGTCCGCCGGGATTTCCGCCTCGGTCGCCGCCATTCTGGCGGACGTGCGTGCGCGCGGCGACGCCGCCGTGGCCCATTACGCCGGAAAATTTGACGGCGCGGTCTTGACCGCGGAAAAATTTCGCGTGCCGGCGGCGGAACTGGCCGGGACGGCGCGGCGCCTGGCCGCCGCCGACCGCGCGGCATTGCGGGCCGCCCACGCCGGCATCGTCGCCTTTAACCGCCGCGGCGTGCCGGCGGACTGGACCGGTCGCAATCCGCAGGGCGCGCTCGTCGGCGAGAAATTCGACCCGATCCGCCGTGTCGGCCTCTATGTGCCTGGCGGCCAGGTGCCGCTGGTTTCCACCGTGCTCATGACGGCCACGCTCGCGAAAATCGCCGGCTGCCCGGAGATCGCCGTCTGCACGCCTTCCGATCGCGCCGGCCGCGTGGCCGACGGCATTCTCGCCGCGCTGCACCTCGTGGGCGTGCGGGAGGTTTACCGCATCGGCGGCGTCCAGGCCATCGCCGCAATGGCCTTCGGCACGGCGACGATTCCGGCGGTGGACAAAATTTTTGGCCCGGGCAACGCCTATGTGTGCGAGGCCAAGCGGCAGGTCTTCGGCACGGTCGGCGTGGATTCACTGCCCGGCCCGAGCGAGGTGATGATCATCGCCGACGCCTCGGCGCGCGCGGATTTCGCCGCCGCCGATCTGCTGGCGCAGGCCGAGCACGGCTCGGGCAAGGAACGCATCTACCTTGTCGCCACCTCGCGGAAAATCATCGACGCGATTCTGGCGGAAATCTCCCTCCAGCTTCCGGCGCTGCCGCGTTCCGCGCCGATCCAGCGCGTGCTCGACCATGGATTTCTTGCCATCGAGGTGAAGACCCCGGCCCAGGCGGCGGAAGTGGCCAATTATGTCGCCCCCGAGCACCTCGAACTGTTGGTGGAAAAAAAATCTGCCGCCGGGCTGGTCAAAAAAATCACCACCGCCGGCGCCATCATGCTGGGCAATGAGACGCCCACGGCGTTGGGCGATTTCACTGCCGGCCCCAGCCACGTGCTGCCGACCGGCCGCGCCGGCCGCTTTTTCAGCGGGCTGCGCGTGGCCGATTTTCTGCGCCGCACCAGCCTCATCCGCTATGACCGCGCCAGCGTGAAGAAGGGCAACCGGGTGGTCGCAGCGTTCGCGCGCATGGAGCAGCTCGCCGCCCACGGGCGCAGCGCGGAAATTCGCACGAAAGGATAGGGCCGCATGTCCGATCTCACCTCATTCGCCCTGCCGCACGTGGCGAAACTCCACGCCTACACGCCCGGCCTCCAGCCGGGCGAGTCCGGCTGGGTCAAGCTCAACACCAACGAGAATCCCTATCCGCCGAGCCCGCGCGTGGCCGAGGCGCTGCGCCGCGAGATCGGCGCCGATGGTGCCTCGCTGCGGCTTTATCCCAATCCCACCAGCGCGCTGTTGCGCGCGGCCCTGGCGCGCCACCATGGACTGCAGCCGGAAAACGTGTTTGTCGGCAACGGCTCGGACGACGTGCTCAACCTGCTCGTGCGCTGCTTCTGCACCGGCGGGGCTGCCGCCGGTTTCACGCTGCCGAGCTATTCGCTTTATCCCGTGCTCGTCGCCATCCAGGACGGCCGGGCCGACGCGATCGAATTCGACCGTTCGATGCGCCTGCCGCTGGAACAAATCGCCGCCTCGCCGGCAAAGCTGTTTTTGCTCACCTCGCCCAACGCGCCGACGGGCGTCGGCTTCGCCAACGTCGAGCTGGAGAAAATCCTCGCCGCCTTCTGCGGCATCCTGGTCGTGGACGAAGCCTACGCCGCTTTCGCCCGCGAGAATGCGGCCGCGCTGCTCGCGCGGCATCCCCGCCTGATCGTGATCCGCACATTTTCCAAATCACATGCGCTGGCCGGCATCCGCGTCGGCTGGGCGCTCGCGCATCCCGATCTCATCGGCCTGCTCGACCGGGTGAAGGACAGCTACAACGTCAGCCGGCTGTCGCAAATCGCCGCGCTCGCCGCGCTGGAAGATCCCGGTTATTATGAAAAAATAATTTCCAAGATAAAGCAGACAAGAGACTTGTATAATCACAAATTTACGGAAAAGCGCGGCTGGTTCACCTATCCTTCGCAGTCGAATTTCATTTTTACCGAGCCCGAAAATGCGCACGGCGAAACCGGCCCGGCCGTCGCCCGATCGCTTTATGATTTTCTTTTCGCCCGCAAAATCCTCGTCCGGCACTTCGCCAGCCACGCCTTGACCGCGTCGTTTCTTCGCGTCAGCGTCGGCACGGACGACGAGATGCTTGTCCTCTCCGAGGCCCTCGACGCATGGCAAAAAACAACTCCCGCGTAGCCACCGTCTCGCGCAAGACCGCCGAGACCAACATCGCGCTCACGCTCGCAATCGACGGGCGCGGCGCCGCGCAGATCGACACGGGCGTGGCGTTCTTCGACCACATGCTGACGCTCTTCGCCAAGCACGGGCTGTTCGATCTTACGGTCAAGGCGAAGGGCGACACCGACGTGGACTATCATCACACGGTCGAGGACGTCGGGCTGGTCCTGGGCCAGGCCTTCAAGGAGGCGCTGGGCGAAAAGCTCGGCCTCCGCCGCTATGGCTTTTTTCTGCTGCCGATGGACGAATCGCTGGCGCGCGTCGTCGTCGACCTCGGCGGCCGGCCGCACCTCGTCTACCAGGTCGAGGCGCCGACCATGTTCGTGCGCGATTTCAACCTCGCGCTGGTGAAGGAATTTTTTCGCGCCTTCAGCAATTCGCTCGGAGCGAATGTCCACGCCAAGCTGGTCTACGGCGAGGAGCCCCATCACGTGGCCGAGGCGCTCTTCAAGTGCCTGGCCCGCGCGCTCGACATGGCGACGCAGATCGATCCGCGCGCCGCGGGCTTGCTTCCGAGCACGAAAGGGAAACTTTAAGCAAGTTCGCGGTCGCCGGTTCACTGTTCATTGTTGATACAGCTGAACCGGCAAAACCGTGAACCGTGAACCGTGAACCGTGAACTTCCCCTCATCGCCGTCATCGACAGCGGCGTCTGCAATCTCCGCAGCGTGACGAAGGCCGTCGAGGCCGCGGGCGGCGCGCCGCGCGTCGTCACCGCGCCGGCCCAGGTCGGCGACGCGGACGGGCTGATCCTGCCCGGCGTGGGCGCGCTGGCTGACTGCGTCGAGGCGCTGCGCCGCAGCGGCCTCGATGAGACCGTGCGGGAATGGATTGGCGAGGACCGGCCGTTTCTGGGTGTCTGCCTCGGACTGCAGGCGCTCTTTGAGTTTTCCGAGGAGGCGGACACGCCCGGCCTCGGAATTTTCCCCGGCCGGGTGGTGCGCTTCCGCCTGCCGCGCGAGCTGAAGGTGCCGCACATGGGCTGGAACACGGTGCGCTTCGTGCAGCCCGGCTCGCCCCTCGCGACCAGCCTCAAGCCGGAAGGCGAGGCCTTCTACTTTGTGCACAGTTATTATGCCGCGCCACGGGATCCGGCGCTGGTGCTGGCCGAAAGCGATTATGGCGGGCCGTTCACGGCGGCGATCGCGCGCGGCCGGTGTTTCGCCACCCAGTTTCACCCGGAGAAGAGCCAGGCCAAGGGCTTGCAGATTTACCGCAATTTCGTCGGCATCGCCGCGGGCGCGCTCCGGCCGGCAGCGGCCTGACGCTGCTGCGCGCGTTCCTGACGCCTTGGCAAAAAACGGTTAGGCACACCGCAACTTTGCTTTGCAACTGATGTTTTTTTTGCTTGGGTTGACCCTATGTCCAACGATGCGGTTCTGAAACTTGACAGCAAGGAGCTTACCCTCCCCACGATCGTGGGAACCGAAGGCGAGAGGGCGGTGGACGTCCGCAATCTTCGGACGCAGACGGGCTACATCACTTACGACGACGGTTTCGGCAACACCGGTTCGTGCCAGAGCGGCATCACCTACATCGACGGCGACAAGGGCATTCTGCATTACCGCGGTTATCCCATCGAGCAGCTGGCCGAGCATTCCTCCTTCATCGAAACGGCCTATCTCATCACCCACGGCGAATTGCCGACGATGGAGCAACGCCGCGCTTTCTCCAGGCTGCTGACCGAAAACGCGCCCATCCATTCGAACATGGAACACATGTTCGAGGTGTTCCCTGCCGGCGCCCATCCCATGGCCATCCTCTCGGCCATGCTGAATTCGCTCGGCTGCTATTATCCGCACCTCGCGACCAACGACCACAAAAGCGATCTCGAAAACTACGACGAGACCGCCGCCATCATCATCGCCAAGGTCCGCACCATCGCGGCCTATTCCTACCGCGCGAGCCTCGGCAAACCTTACATCTATCCGCGGCGCGACCTGCCGTACTGCGAGAACTTCCTCCATATGATGTTCTCGGATCCCTACGAGCCCTACATTCCGCTGCCGGAGGTCTCCCAGGCGCTCAACCTTTTCCTGCTGCTCCATGCCGACCACGAGCAGAACTGCAGCACCTCCACCGTCCGCATGGTCGCGTCGAGCGGCGCCAACCTCTTCGCCTCCACCGCCGCCGGCGTGTGCGCGCTCTGGGGCCCGCTGCACGGCGGCGCCAACCAGGCCGTGATCGAAATGCTGGAAAGCATCCATGCCGAGGGCGACGACGGCACCAAGTTCATCCAGGCGGCCAAGTCCGGCAATGCCGACAAGCGCCTGATGGGCTTCGGCCATCGCGTCTACAAGAATTACGATCCGCGTGCCAAGATCATCAAGCAGAGCTTTTACAGCGCGCTCAGCAGCTTGCGGATCAAGGACGATCCGCTGCTCAACATCGCCATGAAGCTGGAGGAGGCGGCCCTGCAGGACGATTACTTCCTTTCGCGGAAGCTCTATCCGAACGTCGACTTCTACAGCGGCCTGATCATGCGCGCCATCGGCATTCCCAAGGACATGTTCACCGTCATGTTTGCCATCGGTCGCATGCCGGGCTGGATCGCCAACTGGAAGGAAGTCGCCAGCAATCCCAAGGGCCGCATCTACCGGCCGCGCCAGATTTACGTCGGCCCCGGGCCCCGCAACTACGTGGCGCCGAACAAGCGCTGATCACGACGGTGCGCCCGTTCCGGCCGGTCATTCCGGGATTTTTCCATCTCGGTGTTTGTAACATAATACGTTACAAATTTCACGGCCGGCGCCGGAGCTTTGTAACCTATTATGTTGCAAATTTCCCTTTGGCCTGGCGGGTTGGAACCGGACACTGTCTACGTTTGCTGCGCTGATTTTTTTTCGGCCTTGAAGACTTCGTCGCTCGTCAGGCCGGTCAGGTTTTCCAGCCCCTTCACCAGCTGCCAGAGCGCGATCATCATCATGATCATGCTCGGCACCACGATGACCGGCCAGCTCAGCCAGTGCATTTTGGCCAGTTGGGCGTTGAATTCCGGCGTGCCGCCGGGGCTGCGCAGCAAATGCCGTGCGAGGACGAAGTTCAGGCCGCCGCTGAGGAAAAATGACGCCGCCACCAGCACGGTGGCGCGCCGCAGCAGCGCGCCGAAGGCGGTGGCGGCCCCGCGTTCCTGCAGCGCCGCCTCGATCCGCGGCACGTCCATGACCGCCTCGTTGAAGAGCAGCGTCTTGACCAGCGGTTCGCGCGTCCGCATCGACAGCAGCACCGCCGCGCCGATCAGCGCAGGCACCGTGGCGTCCTTCACCGCGAACCAGAAGCCGTCGACCTTGAGCAAGCCCAGGCCGCCGCTCAACAGCACGCTGACAAAGCCGAGCACGGAGATGAAATTGGCCTTCCGCCGCACCGCAAAATCCCACACCCCGTAGCCGAGCGGAAAGGCCAGCGCCACGACCAGCCCCCCCGCCGGTCCGAGCGCGTGCCCGCCGCTCAGCCGGGAAAGGATGAGCGCGGGCGCGACAACGTTGAAGGCGAGATTGAGCCAGAGGTTTTCCGGTTTGTGGGTCGGCGTGGGCATGCGCAGGGGTGAGGAGGCAGGCCATTGAACGCCGCCGCGGAGTCAAGCCGGCAATGCATTTCCTGGTTTCCTGATCTCCAAATTTCTGTCATTTTTTGCCCTCCATGATTCTCCTTGGCGTCAACATCGATCATTGCGCCACTCTCCGCCAGGCGCGTTACCGCTCCGCCGATCACGCCGTGGGCGGCGCGGTCGAGCCGGATCCGCTGGCCTTTGCGCTCCTCGCCGAACGGGCCGGGGCGGACGGCATCACCGTCCACCTGCGCGAAGACCGCCGCCACATCCAGGAACGCGACGTCTGGCGCCTGCGCGAAGGCATCACCACCCGGCTCAATCTCGAAATGTCCTGCACGCCGGCGATGACGGAGTTCGCGCTGAAGCTGAAACCCGACTCGGTTTGCCTCGTGCCGGAAAACCGCCAGGAAATCACCACCGAAGGCGGCCTCGACGTCGTGGGCAACCGCGACCGGGTGCGCACCTGCGTCGAGGCAATGAACGCCGCCGGGATTGCCACCAGCCTTTTCATCGACCCGGACGAGCCCCAGATCGATCTGGCGGCGGAGCTGCGCGCGCCCTGGATCGAGCTGCATACCGGCGCCTACGCCAACGCCTGCCATACGCCCCGCCGGGCGCACGAATTCGACCGCTTGCGCCTCGGCGCCGGCCTGGCGCATCGCGCCGGCCTCATGGTCAACGCCGGCCACGGCATCAACTACGTCAACATCGCCGAGGTGCGCACGCTGCCGCACCTGCACGAATTCAACATCGGCCACAGCATCGTCAGCCGCGCCCTTTTCACCGGTCTGGAGGAGGCGGTGCGCGAAATGAAGGCCCGCATGAATCCATGAGCCCACCGGCCTTTGCCCTTCCGCCCGGCGGGATTCTCCTCGGCCTGGGCTGCGACATCATCGAAACCGGGCGGGTGCGCGGCGTGCTCCAGCGGCAGGGCGAGCGGTTCCTCGCCCGCGTCTTTACCGACGAGGAGCGCGCCTATTGCCTGGAGATGAAGGATCCTTACAAGCATTTCGCCGCGCGTTTCGCCGCCAAGGAGGCGGTGGCGAAGGCCTTCACCACCGGCATCGGCGCCGAGCTCGGCTGGAAATCGGTCTCGGTTTTCCACGGTTCCCGGCAGGAGCCGCATGTGCGCCTCGACGCGAAGGGCGGCGCCCTCCTTGCCCGCGTCGGCGCGACCGGCGTCCTGCTTTCGATTTCGCACACCGACACCGCGGCCATGGCCGTGGCCGCGCTCGTCCGCGCCTGAACCGCCATGAACGCACCCGCCTCCGTTCCCGTTCTCAGCTGCGCCCAGGCCGGGGCATGGGAGAAAAAATTGTTTGCCGGCGACGAAGCGGCGGAATGGGCCGCGATGCAGCGGGCCGGCCGGGCCGTCGGCGCCGCCGTGCGGCAGGATTTTCTCGAAATCGGCGGGTTTCCCGCCGCCGGCCGCGTGCTCGTGCTCGCCGGCAAAGGGCACAACGCGGGAGACGCGCTGCTTGCGGCCAGGTTTGTCTTGGAAAAGCATCCTGCGGCGCGGGCGGACGTGATTTTCGCCTTTGGCGAACGCACGCTCCGGTCGCTGGCTTTTCGCGCCTGGCAGGAACTCATCCACGCCGCGCCGGACCGCGTCGCGACGGTGCACGAGCCGGCCGCGGCCTATGATCTCTGTCTCGACGGCGTGTTTGGTTTTCAATTCCGTCCGCCGTTGGATGCAGCCATGGTGCAACTGATCGGCCGCATCAACGCGCATCCGCACATCCGCCTGCGCGCCGCAGTGGACCTGCCCAGCGGGCTGGGGGAAAAACCGGCGGACCGGCCTTTTCGCGCCGACTTCACCTACGCCACCGGCAGTGTGAAATCGCCCCTGGTCGGCCGCGCCCAAGCTGAGTGCATTGGCCGGTCGCGCTATCTCGACCTGGGCTTTTTTTCCACGAACGATTCGCCGGATTCGTCCATTCGTGTGCTGACACCGGAAATTTTGGGGCCGCTCGCCGGCCTGCGCCCATCACAGACCGACAAGCGCACCTATGGCCATCTCTTCGTGCTCGGCGGATCGCGTGGCTATCCCGGTGCGGTGCTGATGGCGGTGCTGGCGGCGCTGCGCAGCGGCGCCGGGCTGGTCACGGCGTTTGTGCCGGAATCGCTGGCCGCGGCCTATGCCGCGCGTGCGCCGGAAGCGATGTGGGTCGGCTGGCCGGAAACGCCGACCGGCGGCCCGGCCATGGAAGGGCTGGAGCTGCTGCGCGAGCGGCTGCCGCGCGCCACCGCGTTTCTGCTCGGTCCCGGGCTGGGCCGCGAACCCGAAAGCCTGACGCTTGCACTCGATGCGGTGAAGCTTTTGTCCGTGCCGCTGGTGGTCGACGCCGATGCGTTGCAACCGGACATCGTTCGTGCGGGCCGCGCGCCGCGCGTCCTCACGCCGCACGCCGGCGAATTCGCGCGGATTGCCGGCCGGGCGGAGCTGGCGGATTTTTGTCGCGATGCGAAATCGACCGTCGTGCTCAAGGGTCCGGTCACGCGGATTTGCGGTCCGGACGGGGAAGCCCTTTATCACAGCCTGTTTGGCGGACCGGTGCTGGCGCGCGGCGGCAGCGGCGATGTGCTTGGCGGACTGGTCGGCGGGCTGCTGGCGCAGACGCCGGCCGAGCCGTTGCTCGCGGCCTGCCGCGGCGCGGTCTGGCACGGCCGGGCGGCCGACGCGCTGGCGCGGGCCCGCGGGCAGGTGGCGGTAGAGACGACGCAATTGCTGGATTTCCTGCCGGCCGCGCTGCAGAAAGCGGAGCATGAGTGAAACGCTCACGGAACGGCAGGCGTTGCTGATCCTGAACGCGCTGCCCAACATCGGGCCGATCACAACCAACCGGCTGCTGGAGGAGCTGGGCGGCGATCCGCGCGCGATTTTCTCCGCCGGCGCGCGGCGGCTCGAGTCGGTCAGGGGCGTCGGGCCGGTCATCCGCGCGACGCTCACCGGCTGGCGCGAGCATTTCGACCTGGAGAAGGAGGAAAAGAAAATTGCCCGGGCCGGCGTCGAGTTCATCACCGCCAATGACGCCGGCTATCCGGCGCTGTTGAAGGAAATTCATGACCCGCCCATCGGTTTGTATCGAAAAGGCGGTTACACGTTCGGGCATCCGTGCATTGCCATCGTCGGTTCGCGGCGCACGACGCTTTACGGCCAGACCGTGGCCAGGAAATTCGGCGCCGAGCTGGCCCGGCTGGGGTTCTGCGTGGTCAGCGGACTCGCCCGCGGCATCGACACCGCGGCGCACCAGGGCGCGCTGTCGGTCGACGGCCGGACCGCGGCGGTGCTGGGCAACGGCATCGACATCGTCTATCCGGCGGAAAACCTCGAGTTGTTCCGCCAGATCGCGGAAAAAGGCGCGGTCCTGTCGGAATTTCCCTTCGGCCGGCGGGCGGACAAGCAGTCCTTCGCCATGCGCAACCGCATCATCGCCGGCCTGTGCGCCGCCGTGATCGTGGTCGAGAGCGATGTCGACGGTGGCGCGATGATCACGGCGCGGTTTGCCGGGGAGCAGGGCCGGACGCTCTTCGCCGTGCCAGGCCGGATCGACCAGCCGTCGAGCGCCGGCTGCCACCAGCTCATCCGCGACGGCGCGATTCTCGTGACCGGCATCGATGACATCCTGTCCGAGCTGAATTACCTCGACGGGCTCAGGCCGGCGCCGATCGGCGAAAAGCCGGCGGACGTGGCCGCCGGCCGACCGGCCAATCTCACGGACGAAGAAGCCGGGGTTTTCGAATGTTTTCGCGGCGGCGCAATTCTTTCCACGGACGCACTGGCGGAACAAACCGGCCTGGCGTCGGCAAAATTATCCGCCATCCTGATGATGCTCGAACTGAAGCACCTCGTGGCCAAGCGCGCCGACGGGGCGTTCGAGGCGCGCTGACGTCAGCCTGGTGGCCAGGTCATCTGGCGCTTGGCCAGCAGGTGGACATGCAGGTGCGGAACGGACTCGCAGGCGTCCGGGCCGCTGTTGATGACGAGGCGGAAGCCATTGGCGAGGCCGAGCTTTTTCGCGACCGTTCCGGCGGTGACAATGAGATGGCCGAGGATGGGTTCGTCCGCCGCCGTGGCATCGCTGACGCGGGCGATCGGCTTTTTCGGAATGATCAGCAGATGCACGGGCGCCTGCGGCTGGATGTCGTGGAGGACGATGCAGCGGTCGTCCTCGTGCTCGATGCGCGCGGGAATCTCGCGGTCGATGATTTTCTGGAAAAGGGTCTTGGACATGGCTCGAATTTGAACCACGAAGGCGCGGAGGTCACGGAGCAAAACCTTGAATTTTTCTCCGTGCCCTCCGTGTCTCTGTGTTTCTTAAAGAAACAGTAAGTGCAAATCTGCGCTGCGGGCGGTGCGGGCGGCGGCGAGATCGCGGATGAACGCAAGCATGCCCTCGTAGTCGCGGCGGACGCGTTCGGTGTAGCGGCCGGACGGCGGCAGGAGCGCAGCGCGGAGGTTGGTGACGAGAAAGGTCGATTCGCGGTAGGGCGCGAGGTGCTTGAGGCCGGTCATGATTTCGGCGCGGGCAAAAAGCGGCTGCGCGGCGGTGAGCGAGTGAGTTGCGTCCCAGTGATAGAATCCGTGACGGGGAAGGTGGGCGCAGAGTTTTTCCAGCAGGCGCGCGGCGGCGGCGATGAACGCCGGATCGGCGGGAGGGCGCTGTTCGGCCTCGGTCAGGCTGGTGGTGATGGCGGACTTGATCTGGTGCGCGAGGTAGAGGTCGTGGCCGGTGACGGGAGCGAAAAGCGCGTTAATGAAGTGCAGCCGGCGGAGGTCGTCGCGGTCGGGCTTTGGCATGAAGTCAGTCCCCATGATTCGTTGGCAGGAGTTTTTGCATCTTAAATCTTTCGAATTCCACGCCCAGCCGAATCGAGCGTTCCACCTCGATCACGGTAAAGCCCTGCCGTGCAAAAAGCGGTTGGGCGATGCGGCTGGCCTCCGTGCATAGTTTTTCGATCTTTTGAATTCTGGCATGGTCTTCAAGGCGTTGCAGAATGGCCGTGGCAAAACCGCGCCGGGAAAATGGCGATGAACAATAGAGCAAGGCGATGTGATCAAACGGCGCCAGCTGGCCGAAGGCGGCGACCGTTCCATTTTCTTCGCAAACCAAGGTGAGCCCCTTGAGCAATTGAGCCGCAAATTTTTCCCGATCGTCGGGGTAGGTCGCCCAGACTTTCACCTGTTCGGCGTTGTAAGCCTGGGAGCCGAGAGTAATGACCGCATCGCGATAAACGGAAGCAACGGCGTCCACGTCCGCGGATTTGAAGGCACGAATCAGCATGGATCGCTGCGCTGTCCGGTGCCTCAGTTCTTTGCGCGTGGATCGCCGAACAGGTCTTGGTCGAGCTTGTGCGCGCTCAATTCCTTGAGCGCGGCTTGATCCGCCTTGAGTCGTTTTTTTTCTGCAGGCGCGGCGAAGGGCAGTTCCAGCTCAACCAGTCGCTGCATCTCCAATACTTCGATCCTTTGACTGGCATCATGGGCCCGTTTTTCCGCCGTCTCGTCGCCGAAACTGACCAGGAATTTTCTCAAAAATTCCGATCCTTTGTCACCGCTCAATATCAGATCCAGCCTGGACGGGGTGGCGCGTGACTCTTCCCGTCTGATGCTTGAATCGATTTGATCAAGCCGGTTGCCCAAAGGGAGGAATTTTTCGGCCGTGACGGGAAATTCAGGCAAAGGAACGACCGGGCCTTTGGCGGCGGGCGGAGCCGAGTCCTTCCATTGCAGCGCCGGGGCGGGCAGGGTCTCCGGCTTTTGGAAAGCGGGGGCCTTGACGGCGCGATTGTCTTTTGCCGGCGGGCTTGGCTCCGATTGATAGGGGAAATCGGAGCGGATCACCGCGCTGATGACGGATGGCGTCGCAGAAGTTTGGGCGGCCGTGGCGCCGGTCGCCAGGAGCGCGGCGAAAAGGGCCGCGGCGGCGAGACCCGGTTTCCGCCGCGGCGGACGAGGCCAGGGAAGATGTCGCGGGATTTGAATCATGGTCATGCGAATTTATTCGAGTTCGAACGACCGCTCCGGGCAGGACTATTTTTTTGCTTTCCCGAGATTGCTGATTTCGTCGACGAACTCGGTGACGTCGCGGAATTCTTTGTAGACGCTGGCGAAGCGCACGTAGGCGACCTGGTCGATCTTGCGCAGGCGGGCCATGACGGCTTCGCCGATGGCGCGGCTGGGAATCTCGGTTTCGTAGCGGGCCTCGAGCTCGTCGAGGACGTCGTCCACCGTCATGGTCAGCTGTTCGAGGTCGATCGGGCGCTTGTGGCAGGCGGCGCGGATGGCGTGAAGGAGCTTTTCGCGGTTGAAATCCTCGCGGCGGCCGTCGCGTTTGATCACGGAAAGGCCTTCGCGCACGAACGATTCGGTGGTGGTGAAGCGATGACCGCATTCGAGGCATTCGCGGCGGCGGCGGATGGTCGTGCCCTCCTTGCTGATGCGGGAGTCAATGACCTTGTCGTCGATGGAGGTGCACTTGGGGCAACGCATGGCGGAGCGGGGGGGCTAATTGAGCGACAGGAAGTTCTGAAGAATGTTCATGCCGCCTTCGGTGGCGATGGATTCCGGATGGAACTGCACGCCCCAGACCGGCAGGCGTTTGTGGCGCAGCCCCATGATCTCGCCCTCGGCGGTCTCGGCGGTGATCTCCAGATCGGCCGGGAGGGTGGCGCGTTCGACCAAGAGTGAATGATAGCGGGTGGCGGGAAAGCCCTGCGGCAGGCCGTGGAAAAGATCGGTGTCCTTGTGCAGGATGGGCGAGGTCTTGCCGTGCATCAGGCGGCCGGCGCGCACGACCCGGCCACCGAAATAATGGCCGATGGCCTGGTGGCCGAGGCAGACGCCGAAAATGGGCTTTTTTCCGGCGAAAGCGCCGATGATGTCGAGCGTGACGCCAGCCTCGCGGGGCGAGCATGGGCCGGGCGAGAGCAGGACGCGGTCGGGGTTGAGCGCGAGGGCCTGCGCCGGAGTGATCTCATTGTTGCGAAAGACGCGCTGCTCCACGCCCAACTGGCCAAAATACTGGACGAGGTTGAAGGTGAACGAGTCGAAATTGTCGATGACGAGGAGCACGCGGACACAATCGCCGGATTGACAGCAGGGTCAAGTGTGCGGGTAGGGTGGTGCGGTTCCATGGCCGAGTCCTTTCAGTTGCTCAAAACCGACCCCGCCACGGCGGCGCGGCGCGGGCGGCTGCCCACCCGGCACGGCCCGGTGGAGACGCCGGCCTTCATGCCCGTCGGCACGCAGGGAACGGTCAAGGCGCTCACGCCCGCCCACTTGCGCGAGATCGGCGCGCAAATCATCCTCGGCAACACCTACCATCTCAATCTGCGGCCGGGCAGCGAGGTCATCCGCGAGCTCGGCGAACTGCACAAATTCATGGGCTGGGACGGCCCGATCCTCACGGACAGCGGCGGATTCCAGGTCTTCAGCCTGGCCAAGTTGCGCGACATTCGCGACGACGGCGTGGCCTTCCAGTCGCATCTCGACGGCACGAGCCTGTTTCTCGGACCGCAGGAAGTGATGACCATCCAGCAAAACCTCGGCAGCGACATCGCCATGGTGCTGGACGAGTGTCCGCCCTGGCCGAGCGAGCGCGACGCCTGCGCGCGCGCCTGCGAGCGGACCCTGCGATGGGCGAAGCAGTGCCGGCAGATCGCGGTGGACAACGGATTCCTCGCCGCGGGGCACCTGGTCTTCGCCATCGTGCAGGGCTCGACGTTCGACGACTTGCGGCGCCACTCGGCCGAGGCGCTGACGGCGCTGGATTTCTCCGGCTATGCGATCGGCGGGGTGAGCGTGGGCGAACCCGAGCTGGAAATGCTGAAGCAGGTGGCGGCCACGGCGCCGCATCTGCCTCCCGGCCGGCCGCGCTATACGATGGGGGTCGGCACGCCGGCGCAATTGCTGAAAATGATCGCGCTCGGCGTGGACCTCTTCGATTGCGTGCTGCCCACGCGCGTGGCGCGCAACGGCCTGGTTTTCACGCCAGACGGACCGATGAACCTGCGCAACGAAAAATTTCGCGCCGATCCGCGCCCGATCGTCGAGGGCTTGGACAACTATACCGCGAAATTTTCGCGCGCCTATCTCCGCCATCTCATCCAGGCGGGCGAGATGCTCGCCGGCACGCTGCTCACCATCCACAACCTGCATTTTTATCTCGATCTCATGGCCCAGGCGCGGGCGCGCATCGACGCGGGCGATTTCGCCGCCTGGAGCCGGACATGGATCGCGCGCTACGAGGCCGGGGAATAAAAAGCCCGCCCGGACACAAGCCGCGCGGGCGGAATCGACCGGACAAAGCCGCCTCAGAACTTGATGCGGATGCCCGCCGTGTAGTTCCAGGAGTCGGCGCCGCTGTGCAGCACGTCCTGGTAGCTGATGTTGCCGTAGACGCTCCATTTGGCATCAACCCAATAATTGGCCTCGACGCCATAGTCGCGGGCCTGGGCGCTGTTCCGCGACTTGCGGAAATCATCCAAATAGCTGATGGCGGGGGTGACCGACAGTCCTTGCACCGCCGTGGGAACCTCGATGCCCACGTCCAGCCCCCAGAGGCCGAATTCGGCTGTGTCGGTCTTGAAATTGGGGCCGGAGATCCGGTCCCATTCATAGCCGACGCCGGCGCTCAGAAACGGCTTTGCGCCGCCGGCGAGCGTGGTATAAATCGTATCGGTGAAGCTGGCCACGTGGGCCCGCTCATCGAGCGTGCTGTTGATCCACGAGTAGCCGTAGCCGACGGTAGCGTCCATGTAGCTTTCGACCGGCACATTCATGGCGGCGCCGATGCCGTAGGCGTTGTCGGAAACATGCTTGATGTGCTGAAGGCCGAAGTTCAGGTCGGCATAGCGCTGGCCGATGACGCCGCCGGCCGATGAATCGGTCGCCGGGCCACCGGCCATGTTTTCTTGGGCGTAAACGACGCCGGCGGCCGAGAACGCCGCCAGGGCGAAGAGAACGTGTTGTTTCAATTTCATGGGAGTTGTAGTTTGATAAACGGAGTGGCGAAAGACTGGGTCGCCGCTCCCGGCAATTAAAAAATTAATGCTGAATCATCCTGAGATTTGATAAACTTATCAAAAGTTCCTCTTTTTTTTGCCGAATAAGTTTTTCTGGCGTGGCCACGCCGTCTTTCCTAGTTATTCAACCCTATGCGCATTCTTGTCACCGGCGGTGCCGGCTTTCTCGGCTCCCATCTTTGCGATCGATTGGTGCAAAGCGGCCACGAGGTGGTTTGCATGGATAATTTTTTCACCGGGCGGAAGGAGAACATCCAGCACCTGCTGGCGAACCCGCGTTTCGAGCTGGTGCGCCACGACATCATCGATCCGTTCAAGGTCGAGGTGGACCAGATCTACAATCTCGCCTGCCCGGCCTCGCCGGTGCATTACCAGTACAATCCGATCAAGACCGTGAAGACCTCGGTCATGGGCGCGATCAACTGCCTCGGCCTAGCCAAGCGCCTGCGCGCGCGAATTTTCCAGGCGAGCACGAGCGAGGTTTATGGCGATCCGCAGGTGCATCCGCAGCCCGAAAGCTACTGGGGCCACGTCAATCCCATCGGCCGGCGCTCCTGCTACGACGAGGGCAAGCGCTGCGCCGAGACGCTTTTCTTCGACTACCATCGCGAGAACAAGGTGGACATCCGCGTCGTGCGCATCTTCAACACCTACGGCCCGCGCATGCTGGCCGACGATGGCCGCGTGGTCTCGAATTTCATCGTCCAGGCGCTGCGGGGCGAAAATCTCACCGTTTACGGCGACGGCTTGCAGACGCGGTCGTTTTGCTACGTGGACGATCTCATCGAAGGCTTCATCCGCTTCATGCAGCAGACCAAGAGCAACGGTCCGCTCAATCTCGGCAACCCCGGCGAGTTCACCATGCAGGAACTGGCCGAACTCACGCTCAAGCTGGTCGGCGGAAAGTCGAAAATCGTTCACCGGCCGCTGCCCGCCGACGATCCCAAGCAGCGCCGCCCCGACATTACCCTGGCGAAGAAAATCCTCAAATGGACGCCGGCCGTGCCCCTGGAGGAGGGCCTCAAGCGCACGATCAGTTACTTCCGTCCGCGGGTGTGAAGGCCGGGCCGGCCGCGCCGGGCGGTTTGAACAAACTGCCGCCGGTATTTGTCATTTGCCAAGGGCCGGGCCTTGGTTAAGCCTTGGTCCCTTTCATGATTTCGTTTCTCATCAAGAAATTTTCCGGCCGGCACTATCGCAAGTTTCTCGACCAGTGCCGCCCCCTCGTCGCTCGCGTCAACGAGTTTGAACAATCCTACCAGTCGCTGTCCGACGACCAGCTCCGCGCCAAAACCGAGGAATTCCGCGCCCGCGTCGCCGCCGCGGCGGACAAGCGCGCCGCGCTCGACGAAATCCTGCCCGAAGCCTTTGCCGCGGTGAAAAACGCCGCCCGCCGCCTCGTCGGCCGCCCGATCATCGTCTGCGACCACGAGCTGACCTGGGACATGGTGCATTTCGACGTCCAGCTCATCGGCGGCATTGCGCTCCATCAGGGCAAGATCGCCGAAATGGCCACCGGCGAAGGCAAGACCCTCGTCGCCACCCTGCCGCTCTATCTCAACGCCCTCGCCAGCCGCAACGCCCAGCTCGTCACCGTCAACGACTACCTCGCCCGCCGCGACTCCGAGTGGATGGGCTATCTCTACAATTTTCTCGGCCTCACCGTCGGCTGCATCCAGCAGCTCATGGCGCCGGAGCAGCGCCGCGAAATGTACCAGCGCGACATCACCTACGGCACGGCCAGCGAGTTCGGCTTCGATTATCTCCGCGACAACGGCATGGCCACGCGCAAGGAGGACCAGGTGCAGCGCGACCACTGGTATTGTATCGTCGACGAAATCGACTCGATCCTCGTCGACGAAGCCCGCACCCCGCTGATCATCTCCGGCCCGGCCCCGATCGAGCGCGAGCAGCCGTTCACCCGCCTCAAGCCCTCCATCGACCGCCTCGTCGCCGACCAGATGCGCCTCTGCAACAAGCTCGTCGCCGAGGCCAAGGAGCTCCTCGAGAAGCCCGGCCGCACTCCCGAGGACACCGCCTTCGCCGCGCGCAAGATGCTCCAGGTCAAGCTCGGCACGCCCAAAAACAAGCAGCTGCTCCGTCTCATGGAGACGCCCGAATGGCGCAAGCTCCTCGACAAGACCGAGACCGAGATGACCTCCGACATGAACAAGGAGGACTTCTACCGGATGAAGGAGGAGCTCTTCTTCGTCATCGACGAGCGCCAGCAGCAGGCCGACCTCACCGAGATCGGCCGCAACAAGCTCCACCCCGAAAATCCCGACGCCTTTGTCCTGCCCGACCTCGCCACCGAGTTCAGCGAGCTCGACAAAAACACCACGCTCGCGCCCGAGCAGAAAGAGGACATCAAGCTCAAGTCGCAACAGCGGTTCTCCGACATCAGCGAGGAAATCCATTCCATTTCGCAGCTCCTCCGCGCCTATTCGCTCTATGAACGCGACGTCGAATACGTCGTCCAGGAGGGCAAGGTGCTCATCGTCGACGAAAACACCGGCCGCGTCATGCCCGGCCGCCGCTGGGCCGATGGCCTCCACCAGGCCGTCGAGGCCAAGGAAAACGTCGCCATCGAGCGCGAGACCCGCACCTACGCCACCGTCACCATCCAGAATTATTTCCGCCTGTACGAAAAACTCGCCGGCATGACCGGCACGGCCGAGACCGAGGCCACCGAGTTCCACGACATCTACAAGCTCGACGTCGTCGTCATCCCGACGAACAAGCCCTGCATCCGCATCGACAAAAACGACTCCATCTTCAAGACCCGCCGCGACAAGTACAACGCCGTGCTCGGCGAGATCCAGAAGGCGCACGATCGCGGCCAGCCCGTGCTCGTCGGCACCGTCTCGGTCGAGTCCTCCGAGGTGCTCTCGCGCATGCTCAAGCGCGCGAACATCGTCCACACCGTCCTCAACGCCAAGTTCCACCAGCAGGAGGCCGAGATCGTCTCCCGCGCCGGCCTGCGCGGCGCCGTCACCATCGCGACCAACATGGCCGGCCGCGGCACCGACATCAAACTCGGCGAGGGGGTGCGCGAGCTCGGCGGCCTCTACGTCGTCGGCACCGAGCGCCACGAGTCGCGCCGCATCGACCGCCAGCTCCGCGGCCGCTGCTCGCGCCAGGGCGACCCCGGCCTGACGAAGTTCTTCCTCAGCCTCGAGGACCAGCTGCTCCGCCTTTTCCTCCAGGGCAACCTCGCCTCCCGCCTGATGGAGGGCACGATGAAGGAGGGCGAGGAGCTCGAGCATCCCTGGCTCAACCGCTCCATTGAGAGCGCGCAGAAAAAAGTCGAGCAGCAGAATTTCTCCGCGCGCAAGCGCCTGCTCCAGTACGACGACGTCCTCAACAAGCAGCGCGAGGTGGTCTACGGCATCCGCAACGCCGCCATCCACGCCGAGCGGCCCAAGGACATCATTTTCGAGCAGATCGAGGAGGAGCTGGTCACCCGCCTCGAGGCCGCCGGCTATGGCGACAAAACCGCCGCCAGTGCCGCCGCCGTCGAGAGCTTCGTCGGCTGGGTCAATTCGCACTTCCCCATCGGCCTCAAAACCGCCGATCTGGCCGGGGGGGATATCGATACGCTCGCCAAAAAATTGCTCGAACGCGTCAAAAAAGCCTACGCGGTGAAGGAGTCGGTCGAGTCGCCCCAGGCCCTGGGCGGCATCGAGCGCTACGTCGTGATCAACGCCATCGACCACTACTGGCAGGAGCACCTCACCGAGATGGAGGACCTGCGCAAGAGCATTTTTCTGCGCAGCTACGGCCAGAAGGATCCGCTGGTTGAATACAAGAACGAAGCCTACACCTATTTCGAGGAGCTGATGAACAATGTCCGCCTGCAGATCTGCACCGGGCTCTTCCGCAGCACGACCAACCTCCAGTCCTTTGAAAACATGCTCGCCATGCTCAGCCGCACCGCCCGCGCGGTCGGCCCGGAGGATGCGCCGGCGGCCGGCCCCGCGTCGCAACCCAGCGTGCGCATGACCACCACCGGCGGCGGCGCCACCGCCGTGGCCGAGCCGCCGCCCAACGGCGAGCCGGAGATCAGGCTGCCCACCGTCACCATCCGCCGCGAATTCCCGAAAGTCGGCCGCAACGATCCCTGCCCGTGCGGCAGCGGCAAAAAATACAAGCATTGCCACGGCGCCTGAGCCGCGGCGCGGTGCCATGATCACCACCATCGGCTTCGATGCCGACGACACGCTCTGGCACAACGAGCGGATTTTCGAGCAGGCCCATGCGCACTACCGCGCCCTCCTCGGCCGTTATCACAATCCCGCCGCGGTCGAGCGGGAGCTTTATGCGACGGAGATGCAGAACCTCGCGCTCTACGGCTACGGCATCAAGGGCTTCGCCCTCAGCGCGATCGAGACCGGTATCCGCCTGACCGACGGCCGCATCGCCGCCGACGAGATCCGGCAGATCATCGAGCTGGCGAAGCAAATGCTCGCCCATCCGGTCGAGCTCCTGCCCGGCGTGCGCGAGACCGTCGCCGCGCTTGCCGCCACCCACACGCTGCTCGTCATCACCAAGGGCGACCTGCGCGACCAGGAGCGCAAAATGGCCGACTCCGGCCTTGCGCCGCATTTCCGCGCCGTCGAAATCCTGAGCGAAAAGGACGGCGCGGCCTACGCGCGCATCCTCCGTGAGCACGGCGTCGCGCCCGCGGAATTTTTGATGGTCGGCAACTCGCTCAAGTCCGACATCCTGCCCGTGCTCGAGCTGGGCGGCGCGGCCGCGCACGTGCCCCACGAGCTGATGTGGGAGCACGAGCGCGCGGTGCGCGCGCCGGTGAATCATCCGCGCTTCGTCCCGCTCGGCGGCATCGCCGAACTCCCGGCCGCGCTGGCGCGGCTCGATTCGGTTTGAGTGCGGCGATGCCTTGGGCGCAAACTTCCTTCCCGCCATGCCCGACCTGCCGCCTTACGATCCCTATGCCGAGCAGCCGCCGTCGTTTTGGGAGCAGAACCTCGCGCTCGTCTGCGCGGTGGCGGCGGGGTTCGGCACGGCGCTGCTCACGGTGCTGTCGTTTCCGCCCTGCAACGTGCCCGAGTTCGCCTATGCTTTTGCGGTGCCGGCGATTTTCTGGGCTTACGAGCGGCCGGGCTTCAAGCTTTTCGCCGCCGTCGTGCTCGGCGGCCAGGCCGTGGCGTGGACCATCCTCCTCGGCTGGCTGCACCATGTGACGTGGCTCGGCCTGCTCCTGCTCGGGCCGTTTGTCGGCGTGTGGACGGGGCTGTGGTTTCTCGGCGCGTGGTGGCTGCTGCCGCGGATGCGCGGCCGGCAGGTGCTGGCGCGGCTGCTCGCGATGCTCGGGCTGGCGGGCCTGTGGGTGGTGATCGAATGGACGCGCAGCTGGTTTCTCGGCGGATTTCCCTGGCTGCCGCTGGCGGCGAGCCAGTGGCAGCGCAGCGCCGTGCTGCAGATCGCGGCCTACACCGGCGCGTGGGGCGTGTCGTTTGTCCTCATCGTTTTCAACCTGGGTTTTGCCACCTGGTTTCATCACGCGCTGCGCGAGGGCACGCCCAGCCTGCGCCGCCGGCCGCCGGAGTTCATGTTCGCCCTGATCCTGCTGATGTTCGCGACCATGCTGCCGCTGAGCGAGACGTTCAACCGCGGCGGGTTCGCGCGGCCGCTGGCGCGCGTGGCGTTTGTCCAGCCGGACATCCCCCAGGCGGTGAAATGGGACCCGGCCCGCGGCCCGGCCATTCTCGAAGTGCTGGAGAAAGCCACGCTCGCCGCCGCGGCCAGCGATCCCGACGTCATCCTCTGGCCGGAAGCGACGACGCCCTGGGCGGTGCACGGCGACGAAAACGTCCGCGCCTGGGTCGAAGGGCTGGTGCGCAAGGCGCACGTGCCGCTCGTGCTCGGTTCCGACGCGATCGAACACGGCGGCCGGCCCGACGAGGCCTGGTACAACGCCGCCTTCGTGGTCGACCCCTCGGCCGGCCTGCAGCCGGCTTATTACGCGAAACGCAAGCTCGTGCCCTTCGGCGAATTCGTCCCGCTGCGGCCGCTGCTGGGCTGGCTGAAGAAAATCGTCCCGGTCGGCGACGACGATTACTCGCGCGGGCGGGCGGCCCAGATGCTCACGGTCAACTGCGGCGACCGTACGCTCACCTTCGGCCCGCTGATTTGTTATGAGGACACTTTTCCCGATCTGGCGCGGGACAACGCGCTGGCCGGCGCCGATGCGCTCGTGGTCCTGACCAACAACGCCTGGTTTGGCGAGGGCGGGGCGGCCTACCAGCACGCGGCGCATTCGGTTTTGCGCGCAGTGGAAACGCGCCGGCCGGTCCTGCGTTGCGGCAACGCCGGCTGGAGCGGCTGGATCGACGAATTCGGCGCGGTCCGCGCCGTGCTCCAGCGCGGCGCCGACGGACAGCCGACCACCGACCCGGCCGCCCCCGACGGCACGATTTATTTTCGCGGCACGCAGACGGTGGAGGTGACGCGCGACGCGCGCTGGATCGGCCGTCAGAGCTATTACACGCTGCACGGCGACTGGTTCGTCCTTTGGTGCGCCGGGCTCGCCGTGCTCGGAGCGGCCGCCGTGTCGGTCGGCCGCCCGCCCGCGCCGCCAGCGGACGGGCCAGACGCGCCGGGCGGGGAGGACCGTCCGCTTTTTCGCCGGCGAAAAGATTGATTTGATTGGTTGCGTGCGCGCCGGCCGCTTTGCTAGCAATGATTCCCTTTGCCATGAAAACTCCCCCCCGCGCCCTCCTCGTCCTTTTTGCCCTCGCGTCCGTTGCCGGCCTGCGCGCCGCCGTGGACAAGTTCACGGTCACGGTGACCAACGATCTCGACATCGCCCGCCCGGCCGAGGTCATCGTCGTGCCGTGGGGCGAAATCGCCGGCCGCCTCCCGCCCCACACGCTGCCCAGCCACATCGCGGTGAAGGACGCCGGCGGCGCGCTTGTGCCCGACCAGTTGATCAATTTCCGCCCCGAGGAGCGCCGCGATTATTACCAGAGCCTCATTTTCCAGCACGATTTCGCGGCCGGCGAGCACACCGCCACCTTCACCATCGAAAAGACCGACGCGCCCATTCCGCCGTTTCCGGCCAAGGTTTTCGCGCGCTACGTGCCGGAGCGGTTCGACGACTTCGCCTGGGAAAATGACCGCATTGCCCACCGCATCTACGGCCAGGCCCTCGAAACCCCTGTCGCCGGTAAGGACCAGATGGTCAGCAGCGGCGTGGACGTGTGGGCCAAGCGCGTGCGCTACCCGATCGTGGACCGCTGGTATTTGATGGGCCACTACCACGAGGACACCGGCGAGGGGCTTGACATGTATGACGTCGGCACCTCCCGCGGCGACGGCGGCACCGGCATCTGGGACGGCAAGGCGCTGCACGTTTCGCACAACTGGAAAACCTGGAAAGTCCTCGCCAACGGTCCGGTCCGGGTCGTGTTCGAGCTGACCTACGAGCCGTGGGACGCGGGCAACGGCGTCATGGTTGCGGAGACCAAGCACTTCATCGTCGACGCCGGGCACAACCTCGACGACGTCACCAGCACGTTCACCTTCCAGGGCCACGAAACGCTTACCGTGGCCCTCGGCCTCGGCAAGCATCCCAAAGCCGCCTCCGATCTGACCAAGCAGTCCGATGAAAAGGAAAGCTGGCTGACCGTGTGGGAAAAATATCCCCGCGCCTCCATCGGCTGCGCCGTCGCGGTCGACCCCGACGCTTTCGCCGGCTTCGCCGAGGACGGGCTCAACCATCTTCTGCTCGCGAATGTGAAGTCCGGCCAGCCGCTGCATTATTTCCTCGGCGCGTGCTGGGACAAAAGCGGCGATTTTGCCGCAAAGGATGACTGGAGCTCCTATGTCGCGGCGGCGGTCGAGCGCGCCCAGTCGCCGCTCAAGGTTTCCTTCGGCGCCGCGCCGTGAGCCCGGCGCGGCCCGCTTTTGCTCCACCATGAAACTGCATTATTTCCCCAGCCCCGCGGAGACCGGCACGCTCTCCACGGAAAAACTCCGCGATTATTTTCTCATCGGCGGCCTGTTTCAACCCGGCCAGCTCACCGCGCATTACACCGACCTTGACCGCATGATCGTCGGCGGCGCCGTGCCGGCCTCGGCACCGCTCACGCTGCCGGGCAGCAAGGAGGAGACCGGCACGGACTTTTTTCTCGAACGCCGTGAAATCGGCATCCTCAACCTCGGTGCGCCCGGCGCGGTGCGCGTTGGCGGCGCCCGGCATGAGCTCGGCACGCTCGACTGCCTCTACATCGGGCTCGGCGAGAAGGACGTGACTTTCGAAAACGGCGCCGCCGGCCAGGCGCAGTTTTATTTCATCAGCACGCCGGCGCATGCGAAGCATCCCACCGCCGTCGTGCGCCGCGCGGACGTGAAGACCGATCCGATCGGCGACCCGGCCAAGGCCAACCGCCGCCGCATCAACAAGCTCATCCATCTCGACGGCATCAAAAGCTGCCAGCTGGTCATGGGCTTCACCGAGTTCGAGCCCGGCAGCGTCTGGAACACCATGCCGCCGCACACCCACAGCCGGCGCACCGAGATCTACCTTTACTTCGACCTCGGCAGCGACGTCGTCGTCCACCTCATGGGCGAGCCCAAAGCCACGCGCCACCTCATCGTGCGCGACCGCGAGGCCGTGCTCTCGCCCGCCTGGTCAATCCACTGCGGCGCCGGTACCGGCGCCTACCGCTTCGTCTGGGCCATGGGCGGCGACAACCAGGTCTTCTCCGACATGGATCCCGCGCCGCTGGCCGCGCTGCGCTGAGCGCCGTCCTTCTTCCGTCTTTCAATCCATCACCACCATGAGCTCTGTCCTCGACAGCTTTAAACTGAACGGAAAAACCGCCATCGTCACCGGCGCCGCCCGCGGGCTGGGGCAGGGCATGGCGCTCGCCCTGGCCGAGGCCGGCGCCGACATCGTCGCCGTGGACATCCTGCCGGCTGACGACACGCGCAAACAGGTCGCCGCGCACGGCCGGAAATGCGTCGCGATCGCCGCCAATCTCGGCGACCGCGCCGCCATTCCCGGCATCATCGCCGAGGCGAAGAAGACCTTTTCCGGCCTCGACATTCTGGTGAACTGCGCCGGCATCATCCGCCGCGAGGACTTCGACAAGTTCACGGAAAAGGACTGGGACGACGTGATGGGCATCAACATCGACGCGGTGTTTTTCCTCAGTCAGGCCTTCGTGCGCGAGCTGCTCGCGCGCAAGGCGCCGGGCAAGATCGTCAACATCGCCTCGATGCTTTCCTTCCAGGGCGGCATCCGCGTGCCTTCCTACACCGCCTCGAAGAGCGCGGTGCAGGGGCTCACCCGGCTCATGGCCAACGAGCTCGCCTCGAAAAATATCAACGTCAACGCCATCGCGCCCGGCTACATGGCGACCGACAACACCGCGCCGCTGCGCGCCGACGCCGAGCGCAGCGCCGCCATCCTCGGTCGCATTCCCGCCGCCCGCTGGGGCACACCCGACGACCTCAAGGGCACGGTCGTGTTCCTGGCTTCGCCCGCCTCCGACTACGTCAACGGCTACACCGTGGCGGTCGACGGCGGCTGGCTCGCGCGCTGACGTCCGCCCGTTTTTTGCCAAACAACCCGGGCGCGGGGCGGCTCCCGCCGCCGGAACCCACCCGCCTGGAGCCGGAAAGAGATTGCGGACGCGGCCGGCTTGGGTTTTGCTTATATCCTTAAGCACATGAGCAAGCCCGTCACCATGAAAGCCATTGCGGAGCAGGCCGGCGTGACGCAGGCCACCGTCTCGATGAGCCTGGCCGGCAACCGCCGCATTCCGCCGGCGACTCGCGGGCGCATCCAGGCCATCGCGCAAAAGCTCGGCTACCGTCCCAACGCCTACATCTCCGCGCTCATGCGCATCCGCCGCCAGGGCCGTCCACATAACGACCGGCCGGTGCTTGCGCTGGTCAACAGCCTGGATCGGGCGGCGGCGTGGCGCGAGCACGTGTCGCCCGCCATCCGCCAGATGCGCGAGGGGGCGATCGAGCGCGCGACCGAGCGCGGATATCGCGCGCAGGAATTCTGGCTGTACCAGCAGGGAATGACGCAGGAGCGCTTCAGCGAAATGCTGCGTGCGCGCGGCATTCAGGGGCTTCTGCTCGGACCCATGCCGGACAATCCGCCGGTGCTGAGATTGAAGTGGGACTACTTCGCGGTCGTGGCCCTGGTCGTGCCGCAGCCCCAGCTCGCGCTCACCACCGTGTGCAACGACCATTATTTTTCCACCCTCCAGGCGATCCGCGAATGCCACAGCCGCGGCTACCGCCGGCCCGGCCTGATCATGCACTGGCCGCACCGCGAGCGTTTTCAAGGGCGGTGGAATGCGGGCTATCTCGTCGCGCGGCATCTGTTGCCCGGCCTCAGGCTGGTCAAGCCGCTGTTCTTCGACGACCACCCGAAGCCGGTCCTGCTGCAACGATGGTTGAAAAGCGAGAAGCCGGATGTGATCGTTTCCGCCGCGATCGGCGATTCCGTCCAGGCCATGCTCACGCGCATGGGCTGGCGCATTCCCGATGACATCGGCTTGGTCTGGCTTTCCTGCCCCGAACTGGGGCATCCCATCAGTGGAATTTACCAGAACAGCCGGCTGATCGGGGCAACGGGCATGGACACGCTGATCAGCATGGTCGAACGCAACGAGCGCGGCCTGCCGGCACAGGCCAGCACCGTCATGCTGGAAGGCTTGTGGAATCCCGGACAAACCTTGTGAGTCCGCGGCCGTCGCCGGGCCATAAATCCGGCTTAATCTCGCCAACAGGGGCGCGCTTAACTGCAACCCCTTCCGCCTGCGCGCTTGCGCCATATTTTGGAACCACGTAGGCGTGGGCTGCGTCTCGCAGTCCATTATGCATCAATATCCCCGCGCCGGCTGGCCCGTCTTTTCCCGCTGGCTTTGGCTCTCTCTCGGCTTGTTTTCCCTGCGGCTGGTGGCGGATGACGCCACGCCCCTCCGTTCGCTCCAGCAGTCCGATCCCGCCCGCGATGCGCGCGTTGCCTGGCACACGGAGGCGCGGTTCGGCTGCTTCGTGCACTGGGGCGTTTATTCGGAGCTCGGCAACGAATTCGAAGGCCGGCGCGGCGGCACCTACGCCGAGCACATCATGCGTGTGCTGAAAATTCCGCGCCAGGTCTACCTCGACAAGGTCGTGCGCAATTTCGATCCGGAGAAATTCGACGCCGACGCCTGGGTCAGGCTGATGCACGACGCCGGCATGCGCTATCTCGTCATCACCGCGAAGCATCACGACGGGTTCGCCATGTGGCCGTCCAAGGTTTCGTCCTACAACATCACGCTGACAAAGTTTAAACGCGATCCCATGGCCGAGCTCAAGGCGGCTTGCGCCAAATACGGCCTGAAATTCGGATTTTATTATTCGCACGCCTTCGACTGGGAGGATCCGGACGCGCCGGGCAACGATTGGGACTATGACAATCCCGGCGGCGACCGGAAGCTCCACGGCGCGGAATGGTGGAATGAGGACAAGGATTTTCTTGTCCGCGCCCGCCGCTACGTGGACGAAAAATCGATTCCACAGATCAAGGAGCTCATCGCCACCTATCATCCCGACATTCTCTGGTTCGATACGCCGAGCAAGCTGCCGCCCGCGGAAAACCGCCGCATCCTCGAGGCCGTGCGCGCGGCCGATCCGCACGTCGTGGTCAACGGCCGCCTGTTCCGCAACTACGGCGACTACGAGTCCACCGCCGACCGGCCGGCGTATTTTCCCGACACGCCCGGCCGCTGGGAGGGCATTCCCACGACCAACGAGTCCTACGGCTACAACCAGTTCGACGATTCCTACAAGCCGCCGTCGCACTTCATCCGTCTCCTCGCCATGGCCGTTTCCAAGGGCGGGAACATCCTCCTCAACATCGGTCCAAAAGGCGACGGCACGATCGATCCCAAGAGCCAGGAAATCCTGCGCGGCATCGGCGCCTGGATGAGCGTCAACCACGAAAGCATCTACGGTTGCGGCCGCACGCCGCTGCCCGTCCAAAACTGGGGCACATCTACCCGAAAAGGGAACACGCTCTATCTGCACGTCTTCGACTGGCCGGCCGGCGGCCGCCTCGTCATCGGCGGGCTGAAGAGCGATCCGCTAAGCGTCCGTGCGCTCGGCGTCAGCGCAGGCGGGAAATTCGCCGCTTTCCGCCGCCTCGACCCGGATGATCTCGAACTCACCGTGCCCGCCACCGCCCCGGATGCGGTGGACAGCGTCATCGCGCTCGATTTTGCCGGCGACATCGCGACGAATCCCGCGCGGTTGATCGGATCAAGCGGCGAAACCACCCGCTTGCATGTCTTCGATGGCCGGCTGGTCGGCAAGGGCG
>DATJYF010000321.1:0-8527 GCA_035499715.1 Opitutaceae bacterium
ACTCCTGTTTTTGCCATCGTTAACATTGTCCAGGTTTTCCTGAGTTGCGATCCGGTTGGCCAGGTCATCGTCTGCGGCCTGGCGGTGTTCAGCCTCATGGCCTGGACGGTGATGATCGGAAAGCACTTCGAGTTGAAGCGGCTGCGCGAACTCAATCTGGCCTTCGAGACGAGGCTGCGGAACGAGCGCGCGCTCCTCGACCTGCCGGAATCTTTCCGCAACCACCGCGCGATTCCCTACGCGGATCTGTTTGCCGACGCCATCGAAAGCTACTGGCGCGCCGCCGCGGTCGGCCGGGAAAAAGGCGATAGCAGCGCGCGGGCCCGGCTCGAGCACACGGAAAACGCGCTGCAGCGCGCGCTCGCCCGGCAGGCGCTGCGCTACGAATCGAGCATGATTTTCCTCGCCACCCTCGTGTCGGGCGCGCCCTTCCTCGGGCTGCTTGGCACGGTGTGGGGCGTGATGACGGCGTTCAGCGCGGTCTCCGTGCAGCAGACGGCGAGCATCTCCTCGCTGGCGCCCGGTGTGACGGCCGCACTGCTCACGACCATCGCCGGCCTGGTCGTGGCCATCCCCTCGGTCTTCGGCTACAATTTCCTGCTGGCCAAAAGCAAACAGCTCGTGACCGAGCTGGAAAACTACGCGAGCTCGCTCGCCGACCGCATCGAACTGGAGGCAAAGTGACATGGCACGAACGTTTCGCAGGCCGCCGCAGTCGCGCCCCATCGCCGAGCTGAACGTCACGAACCTGATCGACCTCGGGTTCACGCTCCTCATCATTTTCATGATCGCCACGCCGCTGATCCAGCAGGAGCAGACGATCCCGATGAACCTGCCCACGGAGGCGAAAAGCACCCAGGCCAAGCCGCCGCCGGACACGGAGTTCGTCTCCGTCTCGATCGACAAAAACGGCAATTATTACTACGGCGACCGGCGCGTGAGTTTTTCCGAACTCACCAACCTGCTCGGTGCGCTCGCGGCCAAGCCGAAGGAGCCGGTCATCCGCATCCGCGCCGACGGTGCCCTGGCCTGGCAAAAGGTCATCACCCTTGTCTCCGAGCTGAAAAAGCGTAATCTGACCAAGGTCACTTTCGACACCCAGGCTTCGGATTGATCGTCCGTCCATGAACGCCCGCCTGCCCAGCGCCTTCGCGATTTCCGCCCTTCTGCACGCGGTTGTGGCCGGATTGATGTTGCTGGCGATCTTTGTCTCCCAGCGGCGCGAATCGAAGCCGCCGGTGATTTTCGAACTGGTGGCGGGCGAAGGCAACAACTACGGCGCCACCGTCGCCCCCGCGCTCGGTTCGCCGGCGGGCGACGTCAAAAAAGTCGCCGCCCAGCCCGCGCCGCCGGCGCCGAAAATCGAGCGCGCCGCCGAGCTGGTGACGGCCGCGCCGCCCAAACCCGCACCCGCGCCCAATTTCGCCAAGACCATCAAGCGCATCGAGGACCGGAAAATCCGCAAGGCCGAGGTGCAGATCAAGGCCGAGCGCGAAGCCGAGGCCAAGCGCCTGAGCAAGGAGGAGTTTGACCGGCTGCACAAACAGCAGGCGGCGGCCAAGGCGGCGGCGCACAACGCCAAAGTGCCGCAGATCGACGCCAAGGGCATCGCGCAAGGCGTGGTCGGCGGCTCCACCGCCAACACTACCGGCGGCGCGGGCGGCACGGCGCTCACCCGCGAAGAGGGAAGTCTGGTCGAGGCCTACATCGCATTTGTGCGCCAGCAGCTGCGCGCCTCTTTCGAGGCCGTGAAGCCGGCCGGCCTGAGCGACCAGCTCGAGGCCGTGGTGGAGCTGCACATCCTCGCCGACGGCACGCTGGCGCGGGCAAAGATTATCCGGTCTTCCGGCAACGATGACTTCGACCGCGCGGCGCTGCAGGCGGTGGCCAACGTCGCCCCGCTCGGTGCCCGGCCGGACGGCCTCCCCGAGGTCCAGCAAATTCCCTTTCGCATGCGCGAAACCGAGGGCGATTGAAAAATTCCTTGCCTTCGGACGGCCGGACTTCGATTTTTATACCTTGCAGTTGGCAATGGGCTCGTAGCTCAGTTGGAAGAGCGCCTCAATGGCATTGAGGAGGTCGTCAGTTCGAACCTGATCGGGTCCACCAACTTTTCATCGCCCGCCGGGAAAATCCTTGGCTGACGCCGTTACCAGCCCGGTTTTTCCGGCAGCGATGCGTCGAATTCGCGGATCAGCCCGGCCTCGTAGGCGCCCGCATAGGTGCCGGCAAGAAACCGGTCCAGGCTTTCCTTGCAAAGTTTTTCCCACGACGCCTCCTCGCGACCGGGCAGGATCGGATAAAACAGCGCCTGATTGACGCGGGCCGCCTTGAGGTCGCCCGGCGCGTCGCCGATCATGAGGACGCGGTCGGCGGGATATTTTCCGCCGGCCGCCTGCCGGAGATGCTCCGCCTTGGTGCCGAGTTCCTGACCGGCGAGAAGGCGCACAAACTGGTCGATGTCGTGCTCCTTCCATTCGCGCACCAGCGTCTCGGTCGCGCTTTGCGAAACCACGATGACATCGGCGTCGCGCACCATTTTTTGCAGGCTCTCGCGGACAAAGGGCAGGGGAGGAACGCCTATGACGATTTCCGCCACCGCCTTGTTCACGCCCAGCGACCAGGCCAGCGCCGGTGCGAGTCCCGGATGGCCGTCGTCGATTTCCTTCTTCAGACAGGCGTTGCTCAGCTGGGGGGCGCGGGCGATCCACGCCTCCAGCTCCGCCGGGTCGGGGATGGCGACATGGCGGGCGACGACTTCCTTGCGTTCGCGCAGCAGCCGGAGCGCGCGCGCCAGGGCCTCGAAGCGGTTCGCACCGCGGGTCTTCGAGTAGAGATTGACGAAGTCCCAGACTTCGCGGGCGTACTTGTTCACCGTCTGCAGCCGGAACTGCTTGATGAAGACCGGGGCGAAGCACTCCTTGTGCTTGAGCTCCATCGTATCGAAGACGCAACCGTCCGAATCGATGCCGATGAAAAATTCTTTCGCCGGTTTGAAGTTTTTAAGGGCCTGCGGGTCGCTCATAAAATCGTGAAGGACAAGTAGACGGCGAAGCGCGGCGCCCAGCAATTGAATTCTGGGGCCGGCGGGGCGGTTCGTTTGATTTGCGGCCGGCCGCGACCGGCTTTGTTTTGCGATCCGGTGGACAAAAACGTACGCCGTGCTCCGGTCATTTCGCACGTGGGAGGCTTGACGCGTCAACATTCCGGGCCGCACAATGGCCGTTTCCCTGTTGCGAACCGTCCTCGGCTCCCGCCCCTCCACGGGACCTTGGATCCACCGAAACGAAACGGAGGGCCGCTACTTACCATGAAAAAAGACTCCTGGAGTGAAGCCATTCTGAGCCAGATGTCGCTCGAACAAAAAATCGGCCAGTGCGTCGTCGTCGGCATGTCGGGCACGGTCATCACCAACGATCTGCGCGAGGCCATCCTGCGCTACCATTGCAGCGGCCTGCGACTCTCCGCCTTCAACCGGATGTTCAGCTACTTCAGCGACGACAAGGCCAAGAAACAGGAGCTGGGCTCCGATTTCGTCCCATCGATGCAGAAAATCGCCAGCGGCGGCCTTCCGCCCTACACCACGCCGGCCCAGTACGCCGGGGTGCTCAACGAGCTGCGCCAGCTCGCCGCGTCGCGTTCGCCCGCCATCCCGCTGCACATGATCATCGACCAGGAAGGCGACACGAGCAAGGACTTCTCCCGCGGCGGCGTCGTGCAATTTCCCTCCAACATGGGCCTCGTCGCCAGCCGCAGCCCCGAGCTCGCCTACGAAGTCGCCTGTTGCGTGGCCAAGCAGATGAAGGCCTCCGGCCTCGACATGATCCACTCGCCGGTGGTGGACGTGAATATCAACCCCAACAATCCCGAGATCGGCTACCGCGCCTTCAGCGACGATCCCGAGGTGGTGGCGGAATACGCCATCGCCATGCTCAAGGGTTTCAAGGAAAATGGCGTCATCGCCGCGGCCAAGCACTTCCCCGGGCGCGGCGACTCCGCCACCGACGCCCACCACGCCTGCCCGATGCTCAAGGTCGACAGCGACCGCTTCAACAAGGTCGAGCTTTATCCCTACAAGCGCCTGATCGAGGCCGGCATCGATTCCATCATGGTCGCGCATTGCATCTATCCGCACATCGATCCGGACCAGATCTCGACCGTCTCGCGCAAGGTCGTCACCGGCATTCTCCGCGACCAGCTCGGCTTCGAGGGCATGATCACGACCGACAGCATCACGATGGGCGCGCTGATCGACCGTTATGGCATTGGCGAGGCCTGCGCCCGCGCCCTCGACGCCGGCGCCGACATCATCCTGATGAAGGCCGAGAACCAGTGGCGCGGCGAGATGTTCTATACCATCAAGAAATGGGTCGAGGACGGCCGGATCAAGTCCGAGGAGCTCGACGACAAGGTCCGCCGCATTTTGCGCATCAAGAAAAAATACGGCCTGTTCAAGAAGATGGGCATGGTCAAACCGGAGAAGGCGGCCAAGCCGTTCTCCGATCCGATCGTGATCGAGACATGCCGAAAGGCGTCGCAGAAGGCGATCCTCGTGGTAAAGGACGAGCTTGCCGCGCTGCCGTTGGACAAGAGCAAGAAGGTGCTGCTCGTCAATCAGCAGAACTCGATCAAGACGCCGAACGACAGCTACGACCATCCGGGGCTGTTCGCCCAGCTGATGGAGCAGGACTGGCCCTCGCTCCAGACCTATGAAACGAAATTCGGCCTCGATACCAAGGATGAGGAAGGCGTGCTGAAGTTCGTCAAGGCGAACAAATTCGACCTCATCATCTGCACCAATTATTACGACCGGCAGGAAAAGCCGAATACCTACGTCAAGGCGTTGATTGACCAGGGCTACCCGGTGGTGCTCATCACGAACACGCCCTACTGCATCAAGGAAAGCGCCGGACTGATTCCGTCGGCCAAGACCGCCGTGCTGAACATGAACCTCACGCCGGAAGGCTTGCGCACCGCCAAGGCAGTGCTCTTCGGCCAGCTCCAGCCGGAAGGCTCCTGGCCCCTGTCCAACTACGATCCGTTCAAGCTCCGGAAATAAGCGTCATGAAAAAGCTGACTCTCAAGACCCCGCTCAACCGCACGGTCTCGCCTGTCACCGGCTGGACCCGCAAACACTGGGAGGAAATTTTCCAGGCGTTGATGAAGGGAATCGTCGACAGCGCGTCGCCGGGCGGCGCGCGCCAGCGCATCCCCGGTCCGCGCAGCCACCATGGTCTGCTCGCCGACGAGCTGGAGGGTTTCACCCGCTCGATGATCATGGCCGGCCCGTGGCTGAACAGCTCCAAGGACGGAAAATTTTCCGGAAAAAGCGGAAAGGTCGACGTCGGCGCTTTCTATCGCAAGGGCATCCTTGCCGGAACCGATCCCAAGCATCCGGAATACTGGGGCGACATCGTCGATTTTGCCCAGCATCTGGTCGAGATGGCGGCGCTGGCGTGGGGACTGCATCTGTCGAAGCGCCTGGTCTGGGATAAATTTTCCGCCACGGAGCAAAAGCAGGTGGCGGATTACATGTTCCAGTGCACCAAGGTGAAGTACCACCAGAACAACTGGCTGCTTTTCAACGTCATCACCAACACCGTGCTGAAGAAGCTCGGCATGCCGTATTCCCAGGAGCAGATCGACGCAAACCTGCAGGCCTGCGACCACATGTACATCGGCGACGGCTGGTATCGCGACGGCAACATCAACCGCATCGATTACTACAACGCCTGGGCCTTCCTTTATTACTACCTGCAGTGGGTCATCCTTGACGGCGATTCAAAACCCGATGTCGCCGAAAAACACAAGGAGCGCGCGCGTCTTTTTGCCCGCGACCTGCGCTATTTTTATGCCGGTGATGGCAGCGTGCCCTGCTTCGGCCGCTCCATGATTTATCGCTTCGGTTTCCTTTCGCCGCTCGCCCTCGGCCAGTACCTCGGCTGCCTCGACATTCCGGCCGGCGAAGTGAAGACGCTCTGTAATGGCGTGATGAAGTTCTTCTTCGCGAACGAAATCCTCACCGAGCAGAACCACCTGTCCATGGGCTTCCTCCGACCCTGCGCGGAAATCCTCGAGCATTATTCCTGCGGCGGTTCGCCCTACTGGGCGACCAAGGCGTTCAACCTTCTCATGCTCCAGCCGGAAGATCCGTTCTGGAAAACCAAGGAGGAAAAACTGCCGATTCATCGCGAGAGCTACTCGGTTCCGCTGCGCAGCGCGGGGCTGCTCCTCGTCGGCAATCAAAAGACCGGTCACGTCCAGCTGATCAACCAGAAGTCCTATCACGACAAGCCGGAGTACAACGCCAAATACACCAAATTCGCCTATTCCTCGATCTTCAGCTACGAGGCCCGGCTGGTTTACAAGAATTATAACTGCGACAACATCCTCCAGTTTTCCGCTGACGGGATCAACTTCCGCCAGCGCTGGGAGATGACGCACCTCTTCTGCGAGAAGAATTTCGCCGCCTCCAAATATCCGCTCTACGACGTGGACAAGGACGGCACCATCCACACCTCGATCCTGGTCAAGGACGACTTCATGATCAATCTGCATCAGGTCGAGACGAAGAAGCAGGATTTGGTCTTCCAGGAAGGCGGATATCCACTCGGGTTTGATGACGGCTCAGCCAGGACCGTTTCGATTCCGGGAGCCGAGGCGGCCTACAAGGACGGCAAGCTCACCTTTATTCGCAATCTTCATGGCTACACTCGCCAGACCAAGGCGCTGCCTTTCGCCGACGACATTAACGGTTCCAACGTGCGTTACCGCCAGAGCGTGGTGCCGGTGCTGGGCTTCGAGAATGGCGCGCTGGAAAAATTCTACCTCGCCTCGCTGGTCTGCGGCCGGGTCGGGAACGACCCGATCCGCAAGCTCGCCGGCTTGGTCAGGAGTTTCAAACTCAAGGGCAATGCCGCCGATATCGTTTTCGCCGATGGCGAGCGCGCTTTCGTCCAGATCGGCGAAATAGCCGACGTCAGCCTTTCGCTCAACGGCCGGAAATTTTCCGGTCCCATTGTCGTGGCCCGGGCTTCCAAGGACGGCCGGAAGTGGTTTGTCCTGGAAAGCTCCGGCAAAACCCAGAGTGAAGGAGACCAGTGAGCCATTATGATTATGCGGTAATTGCGATCTACCTTTGTTTCATCGCCTGCCTCGGGCCGGTCTTCCGCAAGTTCAGCAAGGACTCGAGCGATTTTTTCCGCGGCGGCGGCAGCATGCTCTGGTGGATGGCCGGCTCGATGGCCTTCATGTCCCAGTTCAGCTCCTGGACGTTCACCGGGGCGGCCAGCAAGGCCTACGTCGACGGTCCACTGGTACTGGTGATTTATTTTGGCAACGGCCTCGGCTGTTTCCTGGGCTACCTCTGGTCGGCCAAAAAATTCCGCCAGATGCGTGTGGTCACGCCGATGGAGGGCATCCGGGACCGCTTCGGCAAATTCAACGAGCAGTTTTTCACCTGGGTCTGGATCCCCATCGGCATCGTTTACGCCGCCATCTGGCTGAATGCGGTCAGCACCTTTGTCTCCATCGTGTTCGGCATGAACATGACCCTGACGATCGTGATGGTGGGACTGGTCGTGCTGATCGTCGCCTTTTTCGGCGGAGCCTGGGCGGTCGTGGCGTCCGCCTTTCTGCAGATGCTGCTCCTCATGTGCCTGACGTTGGTGGTGGCGGTGCTCTCCATCCAGGCGGTCGGAGACAGGTTTGGCGGCGGTGGTTTCTTCCATGGCGTGACGGCGTTCGTCGATCATCTTCCCACGCATTATCTCAACCTCTCCGAGACCCACCGCCTCCCCATCGTGGCGTTTTGGATCATGGCCTTTTTGCTCAAGCAGGTCTGCACGACCAACGACATGAAGGATGCGGATCGCTTTTTGTGTGCGAAGGATTCGAAGAATGCGAGCCGGGCCTCCCTGCTGGCCGGCATCCTTTTCATGATCGGCCCCATCATCTGGTTCATTCCGCCCATGGCCGCCGCCATCCTCTACCCGGATCTGCATGTCATTCCGCAATTGCACGGTCTGAAAACGATCAGCGAGGGCGCCTATGTGGCCATCGGCCTGAAGTGCATGCCGGACGGCATGATTGGCCTGATGATGAGCGCGATTTTTGCCTCCACCATGGCCACGATGGACACGGGCCTGAACAAAAACGCGGGTATTTTTGTCCGAAATTTCTACATGCCCGTCCTCCGCAAGCGGGCGCAGGAAAAGGAATATATGATTGCGAGCCGGGTCGCCTCGTTCGTGTTCGGCATGCTGATCATTCTCGCGGCTTACATCATCGCCAGGTTTCCCGATGTCGGCATCTTCGATGTGATGAACGTCTTTAGCGCCATGGTCGCGCTGCCGTTCATCATGCCCCTCATCTGGTGCATTGTCATCAAGCGGACGCCGGCGTGGGCCGGCTGGAGCACCGTTTGCGTCGGATTTTTGTCTTCGATCCTCTTTTACAACTATGTGGACCCGGAGACCTTCCCCAAATTGTTTGGATTTCATTCCCATGTCGGCCCGGACGAGATGGC
>DATJYF010000322.1:0-4955 GCA_035499715.1 Opitutaceae bacterium
TTGCGCGGGTCGAAGCGTTCGACGGCCTTGATCAGGCCGATGTTGCCCTCGCTGATGAGGTCGAGCAACGGCAGGCCGAAGTCCTTGTAATCCATCGCGATTTTTACGACGAGGCGCAGGTTGGCCTTGATCATGTGATCGCGCGCGGCTTTTTCGCCGCGGCGGATGCGGCGGGCGAGCTCGATCTCCTCCTGGATGGTCAGGAGCGGAGTCTTGGCGATTTCCTGGAGATAAAGCTGGAGGCTGCTGCGCTCGAGTGGAGCGGGTTCGCTCCCGGGTGCAGGTTCGGGTTTTTCGAGAAACGACGGGGGGGCGTCGAGGGTCGCGGTCATGGCGGCGACTGGGGCAGGGTCGGCGTCATCCAGTGGGCTGGTCATATTTTTGCGGGCCATGGATTTATCCTCCGAAGTGTATTGAACCGTCGCGTGCGCGGTTGTTCCGAGGCTTTCATTTTATACGATGAGTCAACAACAGCCTGAAGTATTCCAGCTACATTGACGAACGGCGCCCTCTGAAAGTTGTACGCGCATCGCATTTGTGCGTGCAACAATGGCGCAATCTGGCTGATGCCGGTGGGCATTGCGGCGCAGTGGCGCGGGCGGCCGTGCAGTGAATCAAATAAGATATTTTGATATTCAATCTGCGGAATATCAGAAAAATCTTATATCAAAACTGTTCGGCCATGGCCACGGCCTTGAAGAGTGCCGAGGCCTTGTTGATGGTTTCCTGGTACTCGGACGGAGGGTCGGAATCGGCGACGATGCCGGCGCCGGCCTGGATGTGGATTTTGCCGTCCTTGAGCAGGGCGGTGCGCAGCATGATACAGGTGTCCATGTTGCCGTCGTAGCCGAAATAGCCGAGGGCGCCGGCGTAGAAGCCGCGCTGGACCGGCTCCTGTTCGGCGATGATCTGCATGGCGCGGATTTTCGGCGCGCCGCTGACGGTGCCGGCGGGGAAGGTCGCGCGCATGAGGTCGAAGGCGGTCCTGTCGGGCCGGATGCGGCCCTCGACCTGCGACACGATGTGCATGACGTGCGAGTAGCGTTCCACGACCATGAGCTCGGGCACGTGAACGCTGCCGAAGGCGGAGACGCGGCCGATGTCATTACGGGCGAGATCGACGAGCATGAGGTGCTCGGCGCGCTCCTTGTCGTCGGCCAGCAATTCTTTTTCGAGCGCGACATCCTCCTCGTGTGCGGCGCCGCGCTTGCGGGTGCCGGCGAGCGGGCGGATTTCAACCAGGCCGTCGGTCAGGCGCACGTGCACCTCGGGCGAGGCGCCGACGATCGCGAAGTCGCCCGTATCGAGAATGAACATGTAGGGCGAGGGATTGACGGTGCGGAGCGCGCGATAGAGGTCGAGCGGCGAACGGGCGAACGGGCGGGTGAAGCGCTGCGAGGGCACGACCTGGATGATGTCGCCGGCGCGGATGTATTCCTTGGTGTCCCCGACCATTTTTTCGAAGGCCGGACGGGTGAAGTTGCCCGGCGGCATTTCGATTGGCGGCGCGGCCACGAGCGGCGCCGGCGCGAGCGCGCGCGGCTGTTGCAGAATCTCGAACAGCTCGCGCAACTCGGCCTCGGCGGCGGCGTGCGCGGCGGCGGGATCGCCGTGCACGTGGGCGTTGACGCAAAGGCGGAGGGTCTGCTTCGCGCGGTCGAAAATCAGCAGCGTGTCCGAGAGCATGAAATAGACGAGCGGGATCTTCAGCTCGTCTTTGGGCGCGGCGGGCACGGTGGGCTCGATGCGGGTGATGTATTCGTAGCCGAGGTAGCCGACGGCGCCGCCGGTGAAGCGCGGCAGGCCCGGCACGCGCAGCGGGCGGTGGGCCTTCAGCTCGGCCTCGATCAACGCGAGCGGATCGGCCGGCGTGGGCACGGTCTGCGCGGGTTTGCCGGGCTCACGGATCTCGGTCGTTTGCGGGCCGCAGGCGAAGATTTTTCGCGGCCGGCAGCCGATGAAACTGTAACGGGAGAGATTTTCGCCGCCCTCGACCGATTCGAGGAGATAGGCCGGACCATGGCCGCGGAGTTTGGCGTAGGCCGAGACCGGCGTCTCGAGGTCGGCCATCAGGTCGGCGTAAACCGGGATGACGTTGCCCTGTTGGGCGAGTTGGAGGAAGGTGGAACGATCGGGAAAAATTTGCATGGCGGGTGAACCGTTGAATTCTTGCTGACGAAGGAAGGGTTAATCCCGGCCGGAAAGCGGCCGGGCTCGCGGGGGGCCGCGACGGTTCACCATCGCGCCGGCAGCGCGACGGGCTTCAGCAAAAACAGACCGGAATGGGCGGACTCACTCATGCGAAGGACAAGCCTTGGCGGGAATTTCGCGGCTTGTCCACCCCGCAGTTGCGCGCCCGACGGAGGCACGGGCGCGTCAGGCGGGCGGCGGGAAATGGCGAACCTCGGCGAACTCGCGCCGGAGCCCGGCGCGGAAATCGGGATGGGCGATGGAGATGAGGGCCTCACCGCGTTCGCGCAGGCTCCGGCCATGCAGGTTGACCGCGCCGTACTCGGTCACGACCCAGTGGATGTGGCCGCGGGTGGTGACGACGCCGGCGCCCGGGTTGAGTTGCGAGACGATGCGGGAAATCTTGCCCTTGGCGGCGGTCGAGGGCAGCGCGATGATGGGCTTGCCGCCAGGCGAGAGCGCGGCGCCGCGGATGAAGTCCATCTGTCCGCCGATGCCGGAATGGATGCGGTGGCCGAAGGAATCGGCGCAGACCTGGCCGGTGAAATCGATCTGGATGGCGGAATTGATGGCGACGACCTTGGGGTTCTTGCGGATGACGGAGGTGTCGTTGGTCCAGTCGCAGGGATAGAACGAGACCAGCGGGTTGTCGTTCACGAAATCGTAGAGGCGGCGCGAGCCGTTGATGAAGCTGGTCATGATGCGGCCGCAGCCGACGGTCTTGAAACGGTTGGTCACGGCGCCGGCTTCGACGAGATCGACGACGCGGTCGGAAAACATCTCGGTATGGATGCCGAGGTCGTGCTTGTCCTTCAACCGCGCGAGGGCGGCGTCGGGGATGCCGCCGATGCCCATCTGCAGGGTCGAGCCGTCTTCGATCAGCCCGGCGACCAGTTCGCCGATGCGGGCCTCGACCGGCGTCTCCGGCTCGGTGTGGTGTTCGTGCAGGGGGCGGTTGGTGGCGATAAAGGCGTGGACGCGGTCGAACGGCACGACGTTGTTGCCGTGGGTGCGCGGCATCTGCTCGTTGATTTCGGCGATGACGATGCGGGCGGTTTCGGCGGCGGCCTTGGCCGCGTCACACGAGGTGCCGAGGGAGCAGAGGCCGTGCTGGTCGGGCGGCGAGAGCTGGAGCAGCGCCGCGTCAAGCTTGACCATGCCGGAAAGGAAAAGTCCGGGGATGTCCGAGAGGAAAATGGGCACGAAATCCGCGCGGCCCTCGGTGATCGCCTTGCGCAGCGGTGCGCCGGTGAAGAGGGAGACCGAGCGGAATTCGCGCTCGCGGCCGGGATCGGCAAACGGCGCGGGACCCTCGGTGTGCAGGTGGTAGAGCCGGACGTCGGCGAGGTCGTGGCGGGCGGCCAGCGCCTCGGCCAGCGGGGTGGGCGTGGCGGCGGCGCCGTGCAGGAAGAGGGCGGTGCCGCTGCGCACGCCGGCAACGGCATCGGCGGCGGAAACGGCGCGGTTTTTCCAATTCGCAAGAGTGGAGCTCATGGCTTTGATTCAAGCTTGGCAAGGAATGGGCCGCCTGCGAAGCGGGGAATTTGTGCATTCTTTGTGAACTTGGCACCATCTTTTGGTGCGCCGGTGTGCTGCAGATCGATGCGCGATTACGCGGACGGAGATACTTTGAAACCGATCCCAGGCAGGATGTGAATCATAAGACCAGGCCCATAAGCGGATAAAGCGCCGTCGAAATAAAAAAAGAAGATGCGGCCATAAGTATCCAATTTTTCCTTATAAAATGATGAATAATGAGCAGCGGTATTCCGATAAAAATCCCGGCAATAAAAAATCTCCAACCGGCGAGGAATAACACGGACTGATGGTCATTCTCCTCATTGGACAAGAAAACAGATCCGCCATAAATCACGAGATACTCAGCGAGGATGCTGAATAGAATAAAACCCAAGCAGCGGAATTTCTTTTTATCGGAACGGACGGCGCTAATTACAAAAACGATACCGGGGACCCAAAACAATAGCAACGGGAAGGCCAATACCGAAAACATGAATCCCAGAGTCATTTTTTGTCCTCACTCCACCGTCACGCTCTTGGCCAGGTTGCGCGGCTTGTCCACGTCGCAGTTGCGCGCGACGGCGATATAATAGCTGAGCAACTGCACCGGAATGGTGGCGACGATGGGCAGCACGGCCTCGTGGCAGTCGGGGATGGGGATGATCTCGTCGGCCAGGCCCTCGGGCAGGTTTTTTTCGCAGCCCTCGGTCACGATGGCGATGATGCCGCCCTTGCGGGCCTTGATTTCCTGCATGCTGGAGACGAGCTTGTTGAACATCTCGCCCCGGGACGCAAAAAACACGCTCGGACATTTTTCGCTGATGAGGGCGATCGGGCCGTGCTTCATCTCGGCGGCCGGATAGCCCTCGGCGTGGACATAGGAAATCTCCTTGAGTTTGAGCGCGCCTTCCAGGGCGATGGGAAAGAGCGAGAGGCGGCCGAGGAAAAGGAAGTCGCTGTACGCGGCGTAGCGTTTGGCGATGGCCTGGATGTGCGGCGCCTGCTCCAGCGTTTTCCTGACCAGCGCCGGCGCCTGCTTGAGCGCCTGGACGATCTGCACGCCGTCGCTGAAGCTCATGTCGCGCAACCGCGCCACGTACAGCGCCAGCATGGCGCCCAGGAGCAGCTGCGAGGTGAAGGCCTTGGTGGAGGCGACGCCGATCTCCGGGCCGATGTGCTGGTAGATGCCGCCGTCGGCCTCGCGGGCAATCGTCGAGCCGACGACATTGTTGATCGCGAGCACCCGG
>DATJYF010000323.1:0-9296 GCA_035499715.1 Opitutaceae bacterium
GCAAGCTTCCTTTTTTGACCTGTCCCTAAAAAATCTTCCCGCCGTACAAACAACGCTCTGCCAAGCCGTCGAATAAACTGACCTAACAAAATGAGCCCTGATGCGACGCTTACCATTTTTCAGCGGCGTTTGGTAAAACGCGACACCCATAAAGCAAATTCGACCGATCTTGATGACACCATTTTCTTTCAAAAATCTTATCGTCCAAAAACCTCCGCCGCTAACTCCCTCGAAATTAGCTGGGAGCGTAGGGGACGAATTATAGTTGGCGGAAATTTGCGCAAAATCCCAAGCTCCACGCCGCTGCCACGCTCCTCGTTTCAAAAATCCTAGAAACGCATGAATCTCACCTTTATTCTTCACAATGTGGCCGTCTTTGACCTCTGTTTCTTGATACACCGACGGATATCCGATGCACACCATGCATGTACCGGGTGTCGCGAAATTTCCCAAAACTGCAGCCCAATTTTTGTCCAAAGACCAAAATGATCCGACCGCCTTGAAGCGGGAGAGTCTCGGACCAACCGGAATTTCGATAAACGTCAAATCAGGCCCCCAAGGCGCTGCCTTTGGACACGCAAGTTCGCGCTCTATCAATTCGTCAGTGCCAATAACAACCTGCACAGAGCCTCGTAGGATAAATACCAATTTTTGATCACTTGCGTCACCCAATTTTACTTCCGGATTGCATTCGTGTAAACAATGGTACGCGGTCAAAATTCCGTAACGGCCATCTCGCGTAACAAGCGTGCCGCTTCCCAGCAGTCTGAACGAATGGCCGTCAGCTCCTCGGTATCTGCATATCGCCACGGAATAATTGGCCAATTCTGAGCTAATCTCTTTGTCCAAAGCTCTGGGTAATTCTTCGAATTTAATTTTCATTAGAAAAAAAGGCGCTCCGTTTCCGGAGCGCCTTTGAAGTGATTGCGGATCAGTAATCCATTCCGCCCATTCCGCCGGCACCACCTCCACCGGGGGCCGGAGCTTCCTTCTTCTCCGGAATCTCGGTGATCATGCATTCGGTGGTCAGGAGCAGTCCGGCAATCGAGGCCGCGTTCTGCAGCGCGGTGCGGGTGACCTTGGTCGGGTCGACCACGCCGGCCTTGACGAGGTCCTCGTATTCGCCGGTGGCGACGTTGTAGCCGTAGTTGCCCTTGTTGGAGCTGACGTTGCCGACGACCACGGCACCCTCGACGCCGGCGTTGGCGCAGAGCATGCGGATCGGCGACTCGATGGCGCGGCGCACGATCTGCGCGCCGATGGCCTCGTCGCCCTCGAGCTTGACGGCGTCGATGACCTTGGCGCAGCGGATGAGCGCGACGCCGCCGCCGGCGACGATGCCTTCCTCGACCGCGGCGCGCGTGGCGTGGAGGGCGTCCTCGACGCGGGCCTTCTTCTCCTTCATCTCGGCCTCGGTGGCGGCGCCGACATTGATGACGGCCACACCGCCGGCGAGCTTGGCCAGGCGTTCCTGCAGCTTCTCGCGGTCATAATCCGAGGTGGTTTCCTCGATCTGGCGGCGGATCTGCTTGACGCGGCCCTGGATGTCGGACGACTTGCCCGCGCCCTCGACGATGGTGGTGTTTTCCTTGTCCACCGTGATGCGCTTGGCGCGGCCGAGGTCGCTGACCTGGACGTTCTCGAGCTTGATGCCGAGGTCCTCGGTGAAGCAACGGCCGCCGGTGAGGACGGCGATATCCTCGAGCATGGCCTTGCGGCGGTCGCCAAAGCCGGGGGCCTTGACGGCGCAGACGTTGAGCACGCCGCGAATCTTGTTCACGACGAGCGCGGCGAGGGCCTCGCCCTCGACTTCCTCGGCGATGACAAGGAGGGGCTTGCCGCTCTTGGCCACGGTCTGGAGGAGCGGGAGCAGGTCCTGCAGGCTCGAAATCTTCTTCTCGTGGATGAGCACGTAGGCGTCCTCGAGCACGGCCTCCATCGCCTCGGCGTTGGTGGCGAAATAAGGCGAGAGGTAGCCCTTGTCGAACTGCATGCCTTCGACGACCTCGAGGGTGGTTTCGATCGACTTGGCCTCCTCGACGGTGATGGTGCCGTCCTTGCCGACCTTGTCCATGGCATCGGCGATGATGTGGCCGATGGTGTCATCCCAGTTGGCGGAGACGGTCGCGACCTGGCGGATTTCCTCGCGGTCGGAGACCTTCTTGGAAATCCGGGCGAGCTCGGCGACGGCGGCCTCGACGGCCTTGTCGATGCCGCGCTTGAGGAAGATCGGGTTGGAGCCGGCGGTGACGTTCTTCAGGCCTTCCTTGTAGATGGACTCGGCCAGGACGGTGGCGGTGGTGGTGCCGTCGCCGGCGGCGTCGGAGGTCTTGGAGGCGACTTCCTTCACCATCTGGGCGCCCATGTTCTCGTAGGGATCGGGCAGCTCGACTTCCTTGGCGACGGTCACGCCGTCCTTGGTCACGGTCGGCGAGCCGAATTTTTTGTCGATGACGACGTTGCGGCCCTTGGGGCCGAGCGTAACCTTGACGGCACGCGAGAGGAGTTCCACGCCGCGCAGAATCTTGGCGCGGGCGGCTTCGTCGAACAGGAGTTGTTTAGCGGGCATGTGTGTGAATATGAGTTTCTTGTTGAGAGTAGAGGGTTGAGCGTCCCGGTCGGACACTCAGGCGATGACGCCGAGGATGTCGTCTTCGCGGACGAGGGTGTATTTCTCGTCGTCGAATTTGACCTCGGTGCCGCCGTATTTGCTGATGAGGACGCGGTCGCCGACCTTCACTTCGAAGGGCGTGACCTTGCCGTCGTCATTTTTCTTGCCGGTGCCGATGGCGATGACCTCGGCCTCCTGCGGTTTTTCCTTGGCGGAGTCCGGGATGATGATCCCTCCGCGGACTTGTTCTTTTTCCTCGACGTGCTTCACGAGCACCCGATCGCCGATGGGCTTGATTTTGATTTTGGCCATATGAGTTGGGTTTGGGTTGAGAGGTGGATTGATTGTTTTCTGGCGGGAATGGCGCGCGCCCGCGGCAACGGGGCCGCGAGCGCGCGAAATCTTTTCAAAGGTTATTTCTTGTTCTTGTCGTCGTCGACGACCTCGAAGTCGGCATCGACCACGTCGTCGGGCTTTTTCTCGCCGCCGGACTTGGCGGAGCCGGCGTCGGGCTGGGAGGCCCCGGCTGCGGCACCGGCCGCGCCCGCGGCCTGTTGGGCGTGGGCGTAGAGCTCGCCGCCGACCTTGGAGAGATTTTCCATCGCGGCTTTCATGCGCGCGGGGTCGTTGCTCTCGAGGTCTTTCTTTGCCGAGGCGAGAGCGGACTCGATCTTCGACTTGACGTCGGCCGGAAGCTTATCGCCGGCGTCCTTGAGCGTTTTTTCGAGCTGGTAGATGGTGTTGTCGAGCTGGTTTTTGGCCTCGACCGCCTCCTTGCGCTTCTTGTCCTCGGCGGCGTTTTGCTCGGCCTCGCGGGTCATCTTTTCGACCTCTTCCTTGGAGAGGCCGGACGAACCCTGGATGACGATCTTCTGGTCCTTGCCGGTGCCGAGGTCCTTGGCGGAGACATGGAGGATGCCGTTGGCGTCGATGTCGAAGGTGACCTCGATCTGCGGCGTGCCGCGCGGCGCGGGCGGGATGCCGTCGAGCTTGAAGGTGCCGAGGATCTTGTTGTCGCGCGACATCGGGCGCTCGCCCTGGAGGACGACGATTTCGACGCCGGGCTGGTTGTCCGCGTAGGTGGAGAAAGTCTGCGTCTTCTTGGTCGGAATGGTGGTGTTGCGCGGGATCATCGGCGTGGCGACCTGGCCGGCCGTCTCGATGCCGAGCGTGAGCGGAGTGACGTCGAGCAGGAGGACGTCGCGGACCTCGCCCTTGAGCACGCCGCCCTGGTTGGCGGCGCCGACCGCGACGACCTCATCGGGGTTGACGCCCTGGTGCGGCTGCTTGCCGCCGAGGTTCTTCGCGATGTCGACGACCTTGGGCATGCGGGTCATGCCGCCGACGAGCACGAGCTCGTCGATCTGCGCCGAGGTGAGATTGGCGTCCTTGAGGCAGTTCTTGAACGGCTGGATGCAGCGCTCGAAGAGCGAATCGCAGATCTGCTCCATCTTTGCGCGGCTGAGCTGGACGTTGAGATGCTTCGGGCCGCTCGCGTCCGCGGTGATGAACGGAAGGTTGATGTCGACCGACTGGGTGGACGAGAGGGCGATCTTGGCCTTCTCGGCTTCCTCTTTCAGGCGCTGGAGCGCCATCGGATCCTTGCGGAGGTCGATGCCGTTTTCCTTTTTGAAATTCTCGACGAGCCAGGTGATGATGGCGTCGTCCCAGTTGTCACCGCCGAGGTGGGTGTCGCCGTTAGTGGCCTTGACCTCGAAGACGCCGTCGCCGATTTCGAGGACGGAGACGTCGAAAGTGCCGCCGCCGAGGTCGAACACGGCGATTTTCTCGTCCTTTTTCTTGTCGAGGCCGTAGGCGAGCGAGGCGGCGGTGGGCTCGTTGATGATGCGGAGGACCTCGAGGCCGGCGATCTTGCCGGCGTCCTTGGTCGCCTGGCGCTGCGAGTCGTTGAAGTAGGCCGGGACGGTGATGACGGCCTGGGTGATCTTTTCGCCGAGGTAGGCCTCGGCGTCGGCCTTCATCTTGCCGAGGACGAAGGCGGAAATCTGCTGCGGGGCGAACTGCTCGGTCTTGTCGCCGGCCTTGACCTCGATGTAAGCGTCGCCGTTTTTGCCCTCGACGACCTTGAAGGGAAAGTGTTTCGCCTCCTCGCGGACCTCGGAAAATTTGCGCCCGATCAGGCGTTTGGCGGAAAAAACGGTGTTTTGCGGATTGGTCACGGCCTGGCGTTTGGCGGCCTGGCCGACGAGGCGTTCGCCCGTCTTGGTGAAAGCCACGACCGACGGCGTGGTGCGCGCTCCCTCCGCGTTGGCGATGACCACCGGCTCGCCGCCTTCCATGACGGCCATGCAGGAATTGGTGGTGCCCAAATCAATACCTAGAATGCGGCTCATGCGCTTCTTTTAGCAATGCATGTGCCCCTGCTCTTGGATGTTTCACAAGTCGTTATTATGAAATTGGTAGAAAATTTTATGGCGGCTTTTTTCCGGCCTGAAGGCGCGGAAAAACAAGCCAGCATGGCACACTCTGTCACACTTCCTCCGGCGCCGTGCCGCAGCGTGACACAGTGCGCACGCGAAGAACTATGGTGTAGGCCGGAGAATCACTGGAGCTTTGGGGTCCAGCTGCTTGATGGCTTGCTCCACAAATAAGGGAGGAACCTGTACTCCCCAGTCGCCATCAGGCGTCCGCATCAAACGAACATCATGGTGCTCAGTGATGTGGCCGTTGGAATATTCGTATTGAGTCGTGAGTGTCTGCATTCCGGTCTTTGATGGCGGCTGATCGGCAGATATCTGCACTGCCGAAAAATAGATCGGGTGTTCGGAAGCATAAATCATCGCGAACATTTCCTCAGCCGTTCTGCACTCGGCTTGGTCGCCCTGAGGGAGGCTGGCATACAACGCCCGAATTCTGCTCAGAGACACATCATTGAGTCTGAGGACCTTCGCCAGCGTCGCAGTCTCCAGACGGTCCAACGCCCAGAGATAAGTTTCGGCAGCTTCTTTCGGTGTTTTCGTCCCCGCATTTTTCAAATTTGCCACGGAAACGAATTCGGCGGCGAGCTGTGCGTCACGGTCAGCCGGCGCGGAGGCCGGCGGCAAGGCCGCTGCCTGCCGGGCAAGCACGGCGTCGATTTGGGATTTTCGTAATTCTTGCAACTGCACGACGGAAGCGTTCAAGCGTTCATTATCATTTCGAAGTTGAGCCATTTCCTGGTTTTGCTGGCGCAAAGTGGATAATTCATTGGTCAATCGTCGATGAGTTCGTGCTTCAATAATGACCAAGGTCGCAAATGCGGCGCCCGTCATCATCATGACGATGATTTTCCAGCGAATTCTCATTTCTTTACGGAAAATGTAATCAGCGCGTTCATTCGGGTATTCACCGACCGGCCGGTTTTTTGTCCTGGCTTGAAGACCCATTCGCTCACCGCTTTTACAGCCGCATCCGCAAAACCAGAGTTGGTGAAACTCACGGCGTGGGCATCCACGACGCCTCCATCCGCCGCCACGACAAAATCCACGACCACTCGTCCCTCGACGCCGAGCTTCTTAAGTTCAGATGGATAGACCGGATTAGCTTGGTCTATCGCAACCGGCTTTTGATCGATGGATTTCTCGTCGAACAGCGGCCCTCCGGCCAGCGCGGAGGCCAGCGAATCGATGGGTTGACCAAACGATTGCTGAGTTGGACGCACCACGGTCTTGCCGGCTTCGGCGAATTTTGCATTGAAGTCAGCCTCTTCGGTGGCCGCGACCAAGTCGGCCTGAAACCGCTGCAAGCGTATATGGTCCGCGCGAAGACCGGGCAGCGAGCTGTTTTCCTGGCGCAAAGCGGCGATCCGGGTCCGGAGATTCTGGTTGGCACGATGTTCGTGAAAGCCGGCTATGCCGCCAGCGGCGATGGCGATGGCGCCGATTCCAATCTGCAATTTGGTGAGGTTCATAAGCTGGATCAGCACTGGCACCACGCCCGCTCCGGAAACGCCGGCCACCGCCGAGGCGCTGATCGCAGCCGCCAAGCCGCCAGGCGCAGCCGTCACCGCCTGGTTGGCGAGAATCGCCGCCAGAGCCGCACCGCTGGATGCAACTCCGTGCCGGCCGAGATGGCCGCGGAGTTTTTCCAATGCCCGCTCCACCCGCATGCGCGCCGCATCCTGGCTGAGCCGGAGTTTGGCGCCGACATCGGCGAAGCTGCAGCCTTCGAAAAAGCGCAATAAAATCGCTTCGCGGTCGCGCTCGCTCAGGCGGCGCAACGCGTCGTCAAGCACGGGCCTGACTTGCTCCCAATCGACCGCCGATCCTTCCGCTGACACTATTTCTTGCATGATTTGAGCTTTCTCTTCGCGCGCCAGCCGGCGCTGTTCCGCCCGCAGCAGGTGAGCCGTGGCTCGCTGCGTGGCGATGTAAAGCCAGCCGGCAAGGCTTGCGCGGTCGAGCAACGCCGGCGCTTTACGGGCCAAGTCCACAAACACACTTTGGCTAATGTCCTCGGCCCTGTGACGGGCGCCACCAAGCCGGCGCGCGGCCGCGGAATAAACCAGATTAAGGTGGCGCTGAACCAGATCGGCGAAGGCCTTTTCCGACCGGTTCTTAACGTATTGGCGCAGCAATTCACCGTCGTCGACCATGGGTGTTATTATACAAATCCACCCGCCGTATTCAAAACCGAACACTCGCTTCGGCACCGTCGCCGAAGACCGCCGCTCGCTGGCCATTTTACGGCGCGCTTCGCCACCGTACGTTGCGCACATGGTTATGACCTCAGTACGCGTAGATCCTGCACTTCTTGGTCATATGACCGGTCGCGCCGGCGATCCTTCCCAATGGGTCCCGGCCGGGAGGGTCTCGCCTTTCATCAGCATGGAAAGCTCCCCGAGCGTGCTGCCGGGCTCCATGCACGTGTCATAAAGCACGATGCTGCCTCCGCCGATCGTGCATCGCTCGCCGACGTCGACTTTGGAAATTTTCATTACTCGGTCTTCAAACAGGTGCGTCTGCGGGCCGCAGTCGTTGTTCAAGGCGGCATCGTCGCCGATCCGCACGACGTCAAATTCGGTGATATCGGTTGTGTCCATGAAAACACGCCGGCCAATGCGGCAGCCGAGCAGGCGCAGATAGGCGGGCAGGAAGGGCGTACCCCGCAACATGTCTGCGAAGAACGGCACGGCGAGGTTCTCATAGGTCGAGGTGACGAGTTCGCTCCGCCAGACAAACTGGTTCCAGAGCGGCTTCTCGACCGGCCGGTAGCGGCCGATCACAACCCATTTCAGGGCGATGACAAACACGCCGACGACCAGCGCATAAGCCAGATAGAGCAGCGGAAAAATCAGGGCGATCTGATCCAGCCCCCAATCGGCATCATCCAGATCGACCAGGAAGCTCATCAGCAGCGACGTGAGCGCGATGATGACCGTCAGCGGCAGGATGACCCGGAAGCTCTCGATGAAAAGCCGCTGGAGGATCAATCGCCGCCTGGGGCGGAACGTGCTGCCCTCGTCGTATTGTCCGGAAACCTGCCGTTTCGGCAGGAATACGGCCGGCGTGCCGAACCACGACGAGTCCGGCTTGCGCGCGTCCGCCGGCTCGCGCGGCGGCACCGAGAGAACACCCACCAGCACGCCATCGCCCAGCGTCGTGCCGGACGGAATCACGGCGCTGTTGCCGACGAAGGCCCGGCGGCCGATCACGGTTTCCTGCAGCGAAAGCACGCCGCGATGGATGCGCGGCGCGCCGAGAGAAACTGCGTCGGCGACAAAGCTCTCCTCCCCCACCTGCAGCAAATCGTGACTGATCGAGGAGGCGGTGGAAACCTCGGCCCGGGGCCCGAGCCGCACGCCGAGCAGGCGGTACCAGGGATTCAGAAAGAGCGTGGCGTAGAGCGGATTGACGACATCGAGACTGAGCTGCATCAACTGGTCCACCAGCCAGTGCCGGACATAGGCGAAGCTGAAGACCGGAATTTTTCCCGCTTTCATGCGGCCGATCAGCAACCATTTGAGCACCGCGATCTGCAGGCACATCAGGACGACGAACCCCACCGCCAGCGCGGGCGAGAGCAGGACGAACTGGTAGGCCTCGGTATTCTGATCGAGCTCCGTCATCAGGATCATGCCGGGAAAAACCGGCAGGATCGCAAAGAGCGGAAAAACCAGCAGCAGTCCCGCATAGCCGGCACCAAAAGCCCGGCGTGTCAGGTCCTTCGCCCGCAACGGCCCGCCCAGCTCGGTCGGTCCCAAAAAACGTGCCGGCGATCCGCTCCATTTTTCCTTCATCGGAATCGTGCGGCCGGAGGGCAGCATCGACAGGTCGGCCAGCTCGGCCCCGTCGTCCATCGTCGTGTTCATCGCCAGGATGGAATTGACGCCGATCTGGCAGCCACGGCCGATGCGGATGGTCCCGACCTTCAGCAGGCCCGACTCAACTTTGCAGCAGGACAGCGAAGCTCCGGAACCAAAGCCCGCATCGTCACCGATTTCGACGCAATCGGGTGCGTCGAGCGCGTCGGTGTCGAGAAACACGCCGCGGCCGATGCTAGCGCCGAGCAGCCGGTAATAGACTGCGAGCAGGGGCGATCCGCCGAGATAGTGGATGGGAACTGTGTCGAGCAGGCGCTGGGTCAGCCACCAGCGGTAATACGTCAGGCCCCACAGCGGATATTCCCCCGGCCGCAACCGGCCAAGGATCAGCCATTTTGCGGCGATGCCCAGTGCCAGCATGAG
>DATJYF010000324.1:0-2694 GCA_035499715.1 Opitutaceae bacterium
GGCCAGCGCCAGCAGCACCACGGCGCCGGCGGCGCCGAGCGTTGCGCCCTCGGAGACGAACTCGGCGAGGAAGCGCCGCCAGCCGGCGACGTGGAAGCGGTCCATGAAGGTGGAAAAGCGCTCGTAGGATTCGCGCAGGCCCGCGCCGGCGCGGAACACGCTCGAGTCGACCCAGGAGTCGAGCCCGAGCATGAGCTTCTTCAGATTGGGCTTCCAACCCTCGGGAAACAGGTCGCGCAAGGCTCAACTGCTCGTCATGTCACGGGTACCGGCGGGGCCCTGGGCCCGCGCCTTGCCTTTTACCCGATGGGCGCCCGGCGGGCCATGGCCGCAGCGGGCTAATGCCCGGCAAAGTGAACGGGAAATGAGGACAAATTGGGCCCAAACCTGTCAATCCGGGGCGCGGGCGCACCGCGCGAGCCCGGAATCCATCATCACGGACCGGGGTTATGGATTCCGGGCCCGGCCCTTGCGGGCCGTCCCGGAATGACGTGAACGGAGGCCTGGCCTCTGTTAAGGAACCGCCCATGGCCGACGCCAAAGCCCCGTTCTGGCGCGAGAAGCGCCTCGCCGCGATGACACGCGCGGAATGGGAGAGCCTGTGCGACGGCTGCGGCCGCTGCTGCCTCAACAAGCTCACCGACATCGACAGCAACGAGACGGTGTTCACCAGCGTCGGCTGCCGGCTGCTCGACGAGACGACCTGCCGCTGCACCGACTATGCCCACCGCCAGAAGAAGGTCTCCGACTGCGTGCAGCTGACGCCGCGCAATGTGCGTAGGCTTTCCTGGCTGCCGCCGACCTGCGCCTATCGTCTGGTGGCGGAGGGCAAGGATCTCGCCTGGTGGCACCCGCTGGTGTCCGGCTCGGCCGAGACGGTGCACGAGGCCGGCATCTCGGTGCGCGGGCGCGTGGCCGCGAGCGAGATCGACGTGCCGGACGAGGAGCTGGAGAAGTTTATCGTGGCATGGCCGGGGAAGTGGCCGAGGGGCAGCCGACGCAAAGACTTGAAAGATAAGTGTTAACGCCTCCCAAAATTATCCCCTTTCCGGGTTCGCAAACTGCTTGTTAAATCAAGCGCTACATCAAGAGGTTGTATCGTGTTCGAGCAAACCTTCAAAAATATCGACGATGTTCTGTGGAAAGAGGCTGGGCAATATGTGAGCCAGGGCGTCGAAGAGCTTGATCAGGATAAGCTCAGCCACTTGCTCGAACTCAAGTATCACACGATCGACGACGCCGCAGCGCAGTTGGACGAACTGGAAAAGGTCCGCGATAGTTTTGTTGGATTTCAGCAATACTTGTACGCGGATGATAAAGGAATATAGTCCTTGACATCGCGAGGCGGCCTTCTTACCTTGCCGCCCATGCCCCATCCATCCTCCATCCGCCCCGATGCCTACCGTCCGCCGACGCGCGAAGAGGTCGAGCGCGCGCGCGAGATGTATGCGCAGGGCTTCACCGTCTCGCGCATTCTCGCAGCCTGCGATATGAGCCTCGGCACGTTTTATTATTGGCTCGATGGAGGCCCCCAAGCGGGCCCTCCATCCTCTTTGCGTGCAACATCGGGCAAGCCCGATGTTGATGGCGGGCCGGCGCACACGACGCTCTATCCGCCGCTGCCGCGGCGGCGCCGCGTCGTCGGCAAACGGCGGCGGCCGCTGCCCGATGCCAGCCGCGTCTCGCTCGCGGCGCGGCTCTGGCGCACGGCGGAGCGGCAGGCGTGCGACATCGAGGAGCGCTTGGCGCGGCCTTCGGCGGCGAATCCGGAGCGCGAACGCGACCTGCGCATGCTCACGATGCTGGTGCGCAGCTTGCGCGAGCTGTCCGCCTTCGATGCCGGCCTCGCGCCGGCGGCGGCGCCGCCGCCGGTGGAGGAGCGGCTGCCCGGCGACGTCGATGCGCTGCGCGCCGAGCTTGCCCGCCGCGTCGAGGGTATCCGCGCCCGCCGCGCCGCGGCGGCGGGACGGGGAGATTAAATTATTTCGTCATTCCGGGGGCCGAGCGCAGCGAGGCAGCCCGGAATCCATAATCACGGCTTGGGGATATGGATTCTGGGCCCGCGCCTTCGGCGCGTCCCGGAATGACAAAAAATAGAGTAGTGGGCGCTCATTTCCCCACACGCGGCGCAATGGCGAAATCGTAAGCGTTGGCCGGCCGCGGGCCGTAGGTGAAATGCCACCACTCGCGGACATAATTGTGAAAGCCGTGTTCGCGCATGGCCGCGAGCAGCACGGCGCGCCAGCGCGCCTGCTCCGGCGTGACGGTGGCGGCCCTGGTGAAGCTCTTCGGGTCGAAGCAGTCGAAGCCGGTGCCCATATCGAGGGAATTGTCGGGCGCGCGCTCGCTGGCGAGCCCGGTGCAGGGGCCGTAATGCGCGGCGCGGTCGAAGCGGCCGGCGGGCGGCGCGCCGCGTTCGATCAGCGTCAGATCGACGGCGGTGCCGGTCGAATGCGCCGAATGCGCGGCGATATAGCCGAGCGCGAACAGCCGGCGCTTGTCGAGCTTAGGGTAGAAGCGCCGGGTCGAGGTGTCGCCCGTGTCGCTCGCCCAATGTTCCATGGCGGCGACGGCGCGGGTCGGGCGGTAGCAGTCGTAGACTTTCAGGCCGAGGCCGCGCGCCGCCAGATCGGCCTCGACACGGGCGAGCGCCTGCGCCACCTCGCGGCGCAGCACGCATTCGCCGGCGGCGTA
>DATJYF010000325.1:0-4966 GCA_035499715.1 Opitutaceae bacterium
TTCACCTGTCAAGCGCCGGTGCACGATGCGGCCGCTCTACGCGCATTGCTGGCTTAAGTCGCGGCCCGCCGCTCGCCGGAGGTTCAATTGATCTCCACCGCCATTTCCAAAAACGGACGGAAATTAATAATAATTTTACGAAAATGCGCCAGACCGGCTTCCAGCCCGCTCTTGAAGAATCGGTGGCAAACGGCCTACTTTGTAACGCTTGCTTTTGCCGCCATGAGTTCCTCCCAGCTTCGACCCCCTCTCATGGAGAATATCCCGGCTGGTCGTTCGCTTGTGCGCTTGAGCCGCGCGGGCCGCCACGGGTGGCGTTTTTTTGAACCAGTAATTTCTGCGGGCCCCGGCATCGGGCTCGCGGCCAAATCCCGGCGCACTCGGGCCGAGCCGCCTCCTGGCCACTGAACGGTGATCATGGCAGCCACCGCGCCCATTCGTGTGCTGTTGGTGGACGACGACGAACGCGGCTGTCTCGCCATGCGCGCGCTGCTCGCCGGGACCGTCCGGCCGTCTTATCAGATCGACTGGGCGGGCGGAGGCGACGAAGGTTTGCGGCGCCTCGCCGAGAACCGGCACGACGTCGTGCTCCTCAACCAGGAACTCGGCCGCATGTCCGGTCTCGATGTCCTCCAGCAGGCGCAGGCCCGCGGCAGCCGGGCGGCGTTTATTTTTCTCACAATGCGGGCCGACCGCGATTTCGACGAGCTGCTCCTGCGCACAGGAGCGGCGGATTGCCTGGTGAAAAGCGGGCTGGACGGTCCGTTGCTCGATCGCGCCATCCGCTGTGCGCTCGAACGCCGGCGCCTGAAAGAGGCGCTGGGCGAGAGCGAAGAGCGTTTCCGCCTGGTGGCGAACGCCGCGCCGGCGCTCATCTACGTGACCGACGCCGAGGGCGGCGGCACCTTCGTCAACCAAGCCTGGCTCGATTTCACCGGCCGCAGTTTTGCCGAGGAGTGCGGTGCGGGCTGGCTGGAGGACGTGCATCCCGAGGATCGCGAGCGGGCGCAGGCCTATTTCACCAACGCCCTGCACCAGCGCAGCAAACAGGAAATGGAATACCGCTTCCGCCGCCACGACGGCGAATACCGCTGGATGCTCGACGTCGGCGTGCCGCGCTACCTGCCCAACGGCACCTTTGTCGGTTATGTCGGCGTACTGACCGATCTCACCGAGCGCAAGCATTACGAGGAGGGGCCGACCCACGTGCGCGATGAGACGATTCACGCTTCCTTTCTCAAATCGCAATTCCTGGCCAACATCAGCCATGAAATCCGCACGCCGATGAATGGCATCATCGGCATGTCCGGCCTCCTCCTCGACACCGCGCTGACGCACGAGCAGCGGGAGTTGGCGGAAATCATCCAGAAAAGCGCCGACGCCCTCCTCGGGGTGGTCAACGACATTCTCGATTTTTCCAAGATCGAGGCGGGCAAGCTCCAGGTCGAAGCAATCGAATTCGACCTGCGCGCGCTGGTCGAGGACACGCTGGCGCTTTTCAGCGAGCGCGCCGAGGATAAGGGCCTCGAGCTCGCGTGCGAATTTGCCGCCGGCCCGGCCGTGTTGCTCTGCGGCGATCCCGGCCTCCTCCGCCAGGTGGTCTCCAACCTGCTCGGCAACGCCATCAAGTTCACCGAGGGTGGCGAAGTTTTCCTGCGCGTGACGTGTCTGGACGAAACCGACACGATGCTGGCTTTTCGCGTGGAGGTGCGCGACACCGGCATCGGCATCACGCCCGAGGCGCAGCGCCACCTTTTCCAGCCGTTTGTGCAGGCCGACGGTTCCACCACCCGGCATTACGGCGGGACCGGACTCGGCCTGGCCATTGCCCGGCAGCTGATCGAATTGATGGGCGGCCGCATGGGACTGGAAAGCGATCCCGGCCGCGGCTCGACCTTCTGGTTCGAGCTCTCGCTGCCCAAACTCCTGCTCGACGTGCCGGCCATGCGGGCGAAAATCCCGGCCGACATCGCCGCTCTCGTTGTCGATGACAATCCCACCAGCCGCGGCATCGTCGCCGCCCAGCTCACCCAGGCGAACATCGCGGTCGAAACGGCGGCGGACGCCGAGCAGGCCCTCGCCCGGCTGCGCGCCCGCGAGCGCGCCGGCCGGCCGTTTCATGTCGCCCTGCTCGACCGCCAGATGCCGGGGATCGACGGCTTCACTCTCGCCCAGGAGATCCGCGCCGATGCGACCCTGCGTCCCATCAAGCTCGTCATGCTTACGTCGGCCGGCCGGCTGGCGGAGGCGGAGGAGCTGCGGGCGCTGGGCATCGACGCGTTTCTGGTCAAGCCGGTCCGGCACGGGCAATTGCAGCAAACCCTCGCGCGCGTGCTGGAGACGCATTCGCCCGCCACCCGGGCCGCCGGCCGGGTTTCGCGGCCGCCGTTCAAGCCGACGCCGGTGCTCCGCGCCCTGGTGGTGGAGGACAACGTCATCAACCAGAAGGTCGCCCAGCGGCACCTCGAAAAACTCGGGCATCGCGTCGAAGTGGCCGACAACGGCGCGCGCGCCCTCGAGATGCTCGCCCTCCAGAAATATGACATCGTCATCATGGATTGCCAGATGCCGGTGCTCGACGGCTACGAAGCCACCCGGCGCATCCGGGCCGGCCGGGTGCCGAATCTCGACCGGCACGTGCCCATCATCGCGCTCACCGCCTACGCCATGGAGGGCGACCGGCAAAAATGCCTCGCCGTCGGCATGGACGGATTCATCAGCAAGCCCATCCATTTTGAGGAACTCAAGGCCGCGCTCGAGCGCGCGCGCACCCGCCTCGCCCAGACCGGCACCCGGGCCGAAGCCGCCGCGCCCGCCGACCCGCTGGTGCTCGACCTGGCGCAGTTCGACCATCTCAAAAGCCTCCAGGATGACGCCGATCCGCAGTTTCTCGTCGAGTTGATCGACCTCTTCCTCGCCGAGACGCCGAAGCGATTCAAGGACCTCGCCGCCGCCATTGCCGCGGCCGACGTGCGCGCAGCGGCGCAGCTGGCCCACACCGTCAAGGGCGCCTGCGCCAATTTCGGCGGGCGCGCCTTGCAAAATCTTTGCGCCGAAATCGAGGAATGCGTTCGCGCCAATCAGTTGAAGGGCGCCGCCGCCCTCGCCAGCCGCCTCGAACCAGAGCTTGCCCGCCTTGCCGGAGCCCTTATTCTCCAAAAAGAAAGGTTTACACTTGAACATCCTCACCGTTGAGGACGACTCCGTCGCCCGCAAAATCCTCCGTCAGCTCCTCCGCAAGCTCAACCACGAGGTCATCGAGGCGGCTGACGGCGAGGAAGCCTGGCTCCGCCTCCAGTCCGGAGGCGTGCGCGTCATCGTCAGCGACTGGACCATGCCGCACCTCGACGGCCTCGAGCTCTGCCGCCGCGTCCGCGGGCGGATCGGCGCCGACTACGTCTACTTCATCCTTCTCACCGGCAACACCGCCAGCGAGGAGAATCAGCGCGCCGCCGCCGAGGCCGGCGTGGACGACTTTCTCACCAAGCCGATGGATCCGCAGGAGCTGTGGATGCGGCTCCGCGTCGCCGAGCGCATTCTCCGTTATGCCACGCAGGTCCGCCAGCTCGAGGCCTTCCTCCCCATCTGCTCCTACTGCAAAAAAATCCGCGACGACAAAAACTACTGGCAGCAGATCGAGGCTTACATCAACGAGCGCACCGGCACGGACTTCAGCCATTCCGTCTGCCCCGACTGCTACCAGCGCGTGATCCTGCCGGAGCTGGAAAAAATGCGCGCGGAGCGGGCCGCGGCTGCGCCCTCCGCGCCCCATGCCCAGCGCACGCGGTGACCGCCCTCCGCCGCGGCGGGTGAAGCTCGAGGAGCGCCTCGCCTGGCTGGAGCGCCACGTCGCCGAGCAGGACAAGGTCATGCTCGCGCTCCACGACGAGCTTGCCCGCCTCCGCGCCGAACTCAAACTGCTGCGCGAACGTCCCGCTGCCGGCGCCGCAAGCGAACCGCCCGATCCCGCCGAGCGTCCGCCGCATTATTGAGCCATGCTTAAGCCCCTGCGCGTTCCGCCGCATTCCGAGGCCCCGGCGCAAGCTTCGCTCCCCGAGCAAAATCTTTGGGCATCCATGGACCTCCTGCGCGGTTTTGCGGCCGTGGGCGTGATGTTGTTTCATCTGCATAATACATTGTGGATCGGATGGCATCATTTTTGGGCTCTGTCCGCGCCCACGTCGGTCATCCAGCGCATCGGCGCCTGGACCGGGCAGCTCTCCGATCCGATGTATTCCCTGGTCATGCTTTTTTTTGTGATCAGCGGATTTTGTATCCACTATCCAAATGCCGGCAATAAGGCCGGCCTTTGCGTCCGCAGCTTTTACTGCCGGCGGTTTCTGCGCATTTATCCGCCGTATTTTGCCGCCATTTTCCTGAGTTTGGCGATCGCCTATCTGCCGTACCACAGCCTTTCTCTCTTCGGCTTTTCCCAGGGCATGCTGCTGGGGAACCTGCTGATGCTGCGGGGCGATCTTTTTAATAATGGCTCCCTCTGGTCGCTGCCGGTGGAAATGGAACTGTATTTGGTTTACCCGCTGCTTTATTTTGGCGTCAGGCGATTCGGATGGGTGCGCACGGCGGCGGTTGTCTCGGCTGTCTCCCTCGGCGCCGCCGGCATCGCGTGGCAGGGTGCGGCTTGGAACGGGGTGCACTTTCCTCTCTACTGGATCATCTGGTTTTCGGGAATGATGCTGGCTGAATTCTGGCGAAGGGAGAAACTGCCCAGATTGAATTTGCGGTGGCTGCTGGCGGCCATCGGCGCCGGGACCGCGGCCCATCTGATGCGTTCGGCTCAACCCGCCGTGATGTGGCTGCCGTGGGGGTTGTGCTATTTCATCCTCACCTGGCTTTTGCTCACCCGAATCCGCGAGGCCAGGTTCGATCTTCGGTCTATTCCCGGCGTCCGCTGCGCGTTATTTTTCGGCGCAATATCGTACTCGTTGTATCTCACGCATGCGCCTGT
>DATJYF010000326.1:0-5457 GCA_035499715.1 Opitutaceae bacterium
GTGGGTCGAACTTGCCGGCAACAGCACCGGCGACCACATCGACTTCACCATTCCGAGCATCCCGGCCGGCACCTACCAGCTGAAGATGGAATGGAAGGGCAACAACACCCGCGGCATCCTCCAGCTCTCGGTCGATGGCACCAACCTCGGACCGACGCTCGACCAATATTCCTCGGGCCAGACCTATCCGACCACCACGTTCGGCAACGTGACCTTCAGCACGGCCGGCACCCACGACGTGCGCCTGACCGTCACGGGCAAGAACTCCAAGTCCAAAGGCGAATTCCTATCCGCCGACAAGTTCACCTTCACCGGCCAGTAAAGGTTTGAACGTGTGCGCCATCCCGGCAGGGGTGGCGCACCTGGTGTCTTTGCTTTTGTCTTCCCTGGGGATCCGCGGGGAAGACATTGCTTTGTCGGGAAATTCCGCCATTCGTCCCTGAAAATGAAATATCTTCTACCCCTTGTTTGTCTTGTCCTGGCCGGCTGCATCTCTCACTCGCAGACAGGCGGGCAGCAGGCGATCGCGAACGTTCTGGCCCAAAAAGAAAACGCGGGCCGGAAATATGCGCGCATCGTGCTCGACGGCGACAAAATCATGAGCGTGCACCTGCACGGCAACGACTATTTTGACGCGATCAAGAAGATCGACGCGTCGTCATGCCCTGAACCGTTTCGCACGGCTTGGGCCGGCTATTGCGCGGCCTGGGAGAAAAAATTAAGGGCGGAGAACGCCGGGGAAGACACGCTGGATCTCATCTCGATGTGGAAAGGCGAAATCGGCGATCTGCCGGAGACCTACCGGCATCTGGAGGCTTACGATACGGCGCCGGCCTGGCAGCAGTGCGAACAGGCCGCCGCCGCCGATGGTGTGCAGTCGGCGGTGGCGCCCGCTCCCTGAGCCGTTTGTGCCGGTTTTCGCGCGTGTGCGCGGCGCTTCCTGATTGCGACAAGCGCGGCGCCAAGGCAGTTGTCTCAACGAAACGCCGGTTTCTATTTCGGCGGTCGGGCGGAGGCGACGCGCGGCTTTGCCGATAACATCTGCTAAGCGGGTGTAGCAAAACGGCTGCTACTTTGACGGCGCAGTCGTGCATTCTTTACTCCACGCGCAGGATGGCGATTCTCTTCATATTGGGCCATGAGCCTGAAATTCATAGTGAAACCCTCGTTTGCCGTGATGGGGATCGAAGGCTCGGGTCCTGCGGCGGAAAGTGTAAGTTGGATCAAACCCTTGTGGGCTGAAGCCAGCCGGCATTTCAACGAAATACGCGGGGAAGTGGTCGGTCCCGGCTGGGGCTTGATGAGCCATCCCGCCCGATTTCTGGATCGATGGACGGACCAAGGAAAATACCTTGCGGGCTGGGAGGTGAATCAAGCGGCCGCAGCCCGCGGACGCTGGAGCTTCTGGCCCGTTCCGGCCGGGATCTATGCCGTGATCGAATGCACGGTGAAAACCTACCAGGAGGCCATGCTGCTTGCGGAAAAATCCCTGCAAACCGACGCCCATTATGAGGCCGCGGGAGCCATTCACGAGCATTATCCTTCCACCTTCAAGAATCCCGCCACGGATGCCTTCTTTTTGTATGTGGCTGTGAAGAAAACGCTGCCGCGCGGTGAAAGCTGAGGGACCATGCCCCTGGATCCTTTTCATCTCGAATTCATCAAGCCCACGGTCGATCACCGCGTAATCGCCGAGCTGGTCGCCCGGCAGCCCAAATTTCTTCCGCGAATTTTCAACGGGCTGCACGCGGAAAAAGCCCGGGTCAAATACGGCTGCCTGAAAGTGCTGCGCGCCATCAGCGAGACCGATCCGGTCGTGCTTTATCCGGAATTCGAGCGGCTGCTGGGTTTGCTCGAGAGCGAAAAAGCGTTCATGAAATGGGGCGGAATCATCATCATCGGCAATCTGGCGGCGGTGGATGCCGAGGGAAAAATCGCGCGGGAGCTCGACCGCTATCTCCGGCCGATTTTTGAGCACGAGCTGATCACCGCCTGCAATGTCATCGGCGGCGCCGCGAAGATCGCACGGATGAAGCCGGAGCTCGCCGACAAGATCGCCGGCGCGCTGCTGCAGGTGGAGCAGGCGCACTATCAAACGGCCGAGTGCCGCAATGTGGCGCTGGGGCATGCGGTGCAGTCCCTCGACCTCTTCTTCGAACATATTCAAAACCCGACGCCGGTCCTCGCGTTCGTCGAACGCCAGCTCGATAACCGCCGGAATGCCGTCAAACGGAAGGCGGAGGCGTTTCTCAAGCGGCACCCGCCCCATGACCAGTCGTCGCGGGGCGCGAACGGCCACCAGCCTTTCCGTTAGACGAGAAATTTCCCGGGAAGACGCTCCCCGCCTGGCGGCGATCCCGCCGATGCGGCTCGGCCTCGGCCGCCAGAACTGAATTTTTCCACCGCGGAAAAGGCGGCGTGCATCGCCGCGCCCAGCGGGGCGGAGGCAGGGGCCGGCCGAACCGCCACCGGCCACCAGCCCAGCCGTTTTTGGCAATTTGGTTAACCATATAAGCAGGGCAGAGAGTGACTTCACTCCCGAATGCGCTCACCTTGATGCGTTGTCGGTCGGTTCAGCCGCCGACTTCGCTTTCACCCCTGTCACCACCTTCCTGCCGATCTTACCCGGCTCGCGCCGTGCGCGCACGCTTTTCCCATGATTTTTCCCGGCAAAAAAACGCCCGTGGCCCGGTTTTCCGTCCAACGCGGCGGCCGTACCTTTCTCCTCATACATCGATCACGACCAACTCAAGGATTCACCATGTCTTACCCCAAAAAAAACATCGTCACCGCGGCCCGTTCAGCGCGGCCAGCCCGTCTGGCCGGACTGTGTCTGGCTCTTATTCTCACCTCACTGGCCTCGGCTGCCACGAGCCCCTGGGCCGAGGTCGTCAACGGCCAGCTCAGGTATCAGACCCTCGGGAATGGCAATCACATCATGGATTTCTCGACCGCCGGCTACATGGGCGGGGGCGTCGCCCTGCCGCTCGTGCCGGTGCAGCGAACACTCAGCCCCTCCGGCGGGGATGATACTTCCGCGATCCAGGCGGCGATCGACGCCGTGGCCGGCCTGCCGCTGGTGAACGGATTTCGCGGAACCGTCCTCCTCAAGGCCGGAACGTTTCATATCAGCAGCACGCTCAATCTCAATGCGAGTGGCGTCGTCCTCCGCGGCAACGGCTCGGGCGGCGGCGGAACAGTCATCACCGGATCCGTCAGCCCCTTCATCAACCTGGCCGGCGCGGGATCGTATGCCACGAGCAACACGACAAGTCTCAGCGGCTCCTATGTGCCCTCGGGAACCCAGACGATCGGCGTCGCCAGCACCGCCGGCTTTTCCGTCGGTGACAACGTGCTCATCGGGCGGACCGTCACCTCGGCCTGGATACATTTCATGGGCATGGACACGCTGGTGCGGGGCGGCTCCAAACAGACCTGGATCGCTGCTGGCACCGTCATCCACACGGACCGCACCATCGCGGCCATTTCCGGCAACACCATCACGCTGGACGCGCCGCTCACCGATTCCTTCGACGCCGCTTACCTCGGCACGCCCGTCGGCACGATTTCGAAATATGCTTTTTCCGGCCGGATCTCGCAGTCGGGCGTCGAACACCTGAAGCTTCAGGCGCCCAAGGGCACCACCGTCTACAGCGCCGTCTCGATGAGCGCGTTGATCGACTGCTGGCTTTCGGACGTGGTGGGGCAGGAAACGCAAAATTCCTTCACGCTCAAAAACACCTGCCGCCGGGTCACGCTGGACAGGGTCGTCTGCAACAATACGACCGCGCAGACCGCCGCCGCCGCCAATGGCTCCTTTGAAGTCACGGGCACGCAGATCTTCCTGAACAAATGCCAGGCCAACACCAGCGGAATTTGGCAGTTTCTGACCGAGGCGGAGGGCACCGGCCCGATTGCCGTGTTGAACTTCAGTTCCACCGACGGCCACGGCATGGAGCCGCATCAGCGTTGGAGCACCGGCTTGTTGATCGACAACGCCAGCTGCCCGAACGCGTACATCCATCTCTATAATCGTGGATACGACGGTTCAGGTCATGGCTGGGCCATCGGCTGGGCCGTGGCCTGGAACTGCACGGCGCCGACCTTTGTCGTCGAGGGTCCCCCCGGCGGCACCAACTGGTGCATCGGCTGCATTGGTTCGGAGAGCACGGCGGTCCCGCCGGGAGGCTCGAAGCCCGCGCCGAACGGCACCATTGATTCCCTCGGCACCAGGGTGACCCCGGACAGTCTCTACCTCGAGCAATTGCTCGAACGGCTGGGCCCGCAGGCCCTGGCCAACATCGGTTATGGCAGCGGTCCAGCGCAGACGGCCGATCCGGTCTTCAGCCCTGGCGCCGGCACGTACGCCACGGCCCAGAACGTGACCATCACTTCGACGACCACCGGCGCCTCCATCCGCTACACGACCGACGGCAGCGCGCCATCGGAGACCGCCGGCACGCTCTACTCCGGCCCGGTGCACATCAGCGCGAACACCACGCTCAAGGCCATCGCCTATGCCGCCGGCTTCACCGACAGCAACGTGACCAGCGCCGCCTATGCCATCACGCCGCCGCCCACCTTCAATCTTGAGGCGGAAAGTCTCTCTCCGGCCGGCACCGGCGCGACCGTCAGCATCAGCAATGACGCCAACGCCAGCGGCGGAGTGGTGGAGTTCCTCAACTCGACCGCCGCGGGCCAGAAAATCACCTTCACGACCCCGGCGATGCCGGCCGGCACCTACCAAGTGACGCTGCGCTACCGGACGAACAAGACCCGCGGCATCCACAACCTGACCGTGGACGGCATCGCGGTGGGCGGCACGCTCGACCAATACGCTTCGACCCAGGCCTACCTCACCCACGCCTTCGGCAATGTGACGCTGACCACCTCCGGCGCGCACACCATCGTGATGACGGTGACGGGCAAGAATTCAGCCGCGACCGCCTTCTATCTCACGGCCGACAAGTTCACTTTTGCCGGCCAATAGGATAACCGACCGCGCGCGGGAAACACCGGCTGGGCCCGGCCCGCGCGCTGTCCGCCGCTTTTTCGGGCTCAATTGATCAGCGTCACCCAACCGATGAGTCCCGCCAGCGCGGCGAGCGTGATGGGGACGCCGAACCGGGCAAAATCACGAAAGGAAACGGTGATGCCCATTTCGCGCGCCTGCTGGACAACGATGATGTTGGAGACGCTGCCCACGATCAGCAGGCTGCCGCCGAAGCTGTTGGCCAGGGCCAGCGTGTAGGCCGTGACCGGATCGGACAAATGCACCATTTTGACCAGCAGCATGACCGCCGCCGAATTGTTGATCAAATTGGACAGCGCCGCCGCGACCCAGGCGAGATTGGACGGAGTATTGAGGTTGAAGCCGTGGTCCGCCAGCCATTGCAAGGCCTGGCCGCCGCAGCCGGTGGTTTGAAACGCGCCGGTGACGACGAACAGGCTCATGAA
>DATJYF010000327.1:0-3516 GCA_035499715.1 Opitutaceae bacterium
AGCATCTTGTTCACGTTCGCCAGTTGCAGGTCCACAATCTTGGTCAGGTGCTCGCGGGTCAAGCTGTTAAATACGATGATATCGTCAACGCGGTTCAGAAACTCGGGGCGGAAGGCCTCTTTCAGGGCATCGAGAAGGCGCTTTCTGGTGTCGTCGTTCGCCTTGTCTTTACCATGAACCGAGAATCCGATGGTGTTCCTCTCCACCATACCGGTCCCGATATTCGACGTCATCACGATCACTGTATTTTTGAAGCTCACCGTGCGGCCCTGGCCATCGGTCAAACGCCCGTCGTCCAGGATTTGCAGCAGGGCATGGAAAACGTCCGGGTGGGCCTTTTCGATTTCGTCGAATAGCACCACCGAATAGGGCCGCCGGCGCACCTGTTCCGTGAGCTGGCCGCCCTCATCGTAACCGACATAACCGGGAGGCGAGCCGATCATGCGCGCCACGGCGTGCTTTTCCATATACTCCGACATATCGACGCGGATCAGCGCCTTGTCGTCGTCGAACAGGTAGTGCGCCAGGGCGCGCACGAGCTCGGTCTTGCCGACACCGGTGGGGCCGAGGAAGATGAAGCTGCCGATGGGACGGTTGGGATCGCTCAGCCCGGCGCGATTGCGCAGGATGGCATTGGCGACCAGGCGCACGGCTTCGTCCTGGCCGATCACGCGATCCTTCAGCCGGTCCGGCATATGCATCAATTTCTGCAGTTCGCCTTCCATCATGCGGGTTACCGGAATGCCGGTCCATTTGGCCACGATCCGTGCGATATCGTCCTCGCCGACCTCCTCCTTGAGCAGGGCGTTGCCCTTCACCGCTTCGAGCTCCTGTTCGGCGGACTGAATTTCCTGGCCGATTTCCGAGAGGCGGCCGTAGCGGATCTGCGCGGCCTTTTCCCAATCGCCGGCGCGGGTCGCACGCTCCTCCTCCTGGCGGAGATTGTCGAGCTCTTCCTTGAGCTGGCGGACACGGGTAATCGCGCTTTTTTCGCGATTCCAGCGCTCCTTGAGACCGGCGGCTTCCCCGCGCAGGGTTTCCAGCTCGCTCTCGACTTCGCGCATCCGGTCGTACGACTCAGGGTCGCTTTCCTTGCTGAGTGCCTGGCGCTCGATTTCGAGGTGCGAGATGCGGCGATCGAGATCATCGATCTCAATCGGCATGGAGCCGATCTGGAGGCGCAAGGCGGAGCCGGCTTCATCGATCAGGTCGATGGCCTTGTCCGGCAGGAAACGGTCGGCGATGTAGCGATGCGAGAGCACGGCTGCGGCGAGGATGGCCGCATCCTTGATGCGCACGCCGTGGTGGATTTCGAATTTCTCCTTCAGGCCGCGCAGAATGGCGATGGTGTCGTCCACCGAAGGCTCGCCCACTAATACCGTCTGAAAGCGGCGCGCCAGAGCGGCGTCCTTTTCCACGTGCTTCTTATATTCGTTGAGAGTGGTGGCGCCGATGCAACGCAGCTCGCCGCGGGCCAGCGCCGGCTTCAACAGGTTGGCCGCGTCGATGGCGCCTTCCGCTCCGCCCGCGCCCACGAGCGTGTGCAGTTCGTCGATGAAGCAGATGATTTCGCCGTTGGATTCGATGATCTCCTTGACCACTGCCTTGAGGCGGTCTTCGAATTCGCCGCGGAACTTGGTGCCGGCGATCATGGAGCCGAGGTCGATCGCCACTACGCGCTTGTTCTTGAGCTGTTCGGGCACGTCGCCGCGGACGATTCGCTGGGCGAGCCCCTCGACGATGGCAGTTTTGCCGACGCCCGGCTCGCCGATGAGCACGGGATTGTTCTTGGTGCGGCGGCTTAGAACCTGCATGACGCGGCGGATCTCTTCCTCACGGCCGATGACCGGATCGAGCTTGCCCCTGCGGGCGGAATCGGTCAGGTCATGCGCATAGCGCTCGAGCGCCTGGTATTTCGATTCCGGATTCTGGTCCGTCACACGCTGGCTGCCGCGAACCGATACCAGCGCCTTCAAAATGGAGTCGTGAGTAGCGCCGGCGCGGTCGAGCAACTGGCCGGCCGGATCGCTGCGCTGGTCCGCCAAAGCCAGCAGGAGGTGCTCAGTGGAGACGAATTCATCCTTGAAATGGCTGGCTTCGTCAAATGCATGCTCCAGCACCTGGTTCAGCGGCTGCGATACATACATGCCGGGCGTCATGCCGCTCTGCCTGGGGACATTGGCGAGCAGCCGCTGCGCTTCGCCGACGACGGCATCCGGGTGCACACCACACTTTTCCAGCACCGGACGCACGATGCCTTCCTTTTCCTGCGCCAGCGCAACGAGCAGGTGCAGAGGGAACAACACCTGGTTCTGGCTGTTTTCCGCTATGCTTTGCGCCTGCTGCAGCGCTTCCTGCGCCTTTTGTGTGAGTTTATCGATTCGAAACATTTTTCCCTTTGGCCCCGAGGTCAGGGGCCGTCGGCCGGGAGGCGCTGGCAAGCCTGGCGGCGACTGGCGACGATCCGAAGGCCGAATCCCTTCCGGGCCAGGGCCCTGACGCGAAAGCCGGGCAACCGGACTTTACTCCGGCCCCCGGCCCTTCCAAATCCAGCAAACCAAAAACCGATTTGCCGGGCACCCAGCACCCTGAACCCTGGCTCCTATTGACTTAGATGCACAACGCCGCCCGTTCGATTTTTAACTTATACGGCGACTTCCACTTTGATCTGGCGGGGTTTAGCCGCTTCCTTCTTGGGCAGGCTGACGGTGAGGACACCGTTCTTGTAGCCGGCCGCGATCTTGTCGGTATCGAAGGTGTTGGGAACAGCGAAGCTGCGGACGAACTTCCCGTAACTGCGTTCGATGCGGTGGAAACCGGTATTCTCGCTCCCGGCGAACTTGCGCTCGCCGGCGATCGTGAGGGTCTGGTTCTCAACGCGAACGTCGATATCGCTGAGGTCGACGTCCGGCAGGTCGGACTGGAAGACCAGCTCGTTTTCCGTTTCGTAAATGTCCACCGCCGGCGACCAGGGCCGGTTCGCCTGCGGCTCGCTGAGCACCCGGCTGAACGCATCCTCGAAAGCCCGAAGATTGGCGAGCGGGTCGAAATGGCTGAGAGACATTGATTTGAAAGCTCCTTTTCGAATTTTTTAGAGGCCCGATTGCCTCATCCAGATACGATCATAAAATATGAGTCGTATATTGTCAATAAAATATGAGCACAATATTTCAAGGATAGCGCCCTAACGAAAGTGAATCTGGGTTTCCGCATGATATCGGCCTACCATATGGGCGCATGAATCTGTGGCGTGGCGTATTACTCCTGATCCTGCCGGCACTTGCTGCCCATGCGGCTGAGCCGGTTCCTGCCGACCTTCTGCCCCCCGGAACTCACGTTTTGCTCGGGTGCGACATCCGGTCCCTCGTAGAATCTCCTCTTTTCAAAGGACTTAACATCGATCCGAGCAAGGCCCGGAGCAGCCTGGCCGGAGCTCCGGCGTGGCCCGGGGTCAATCCTCTTAAGGATTTGGACAGCATCGTCCTGGCGGCAGACGGGACCGGGAAAGATGCTCGA
>DATJYF010000328.1:0-14959 GCA_035499715.1 Opitutaceae bacterium
CACGTTGCCGAAGTTCGTGGTGCGGTAGGTCGTGAGGGGTGAATATTGATCGACCGGCAGGCCCACAGGCTGGCCGTCGACCGAAAGCTGGACGATGCCGCGGTTGGGGCCGCCTTCCCATTCCATGGACAACTGGTAGTAGTTTGTCCGCGGGGTTGGGACGGTGAACGTGAGGTTGGCGCCAAGGCCGGCGGCTTCGAGTTCGACCCACCGGCCGCCGCTGGCAAGCCGGTCGGGCACCACGATGGCTGGTCCGCCAATGGAAACATAGGGCAGGTTTTCCGCTTCAAAGTTGTAGGTCAGCGGGGGCGGGCTGATCGCATAGCTGGCGCTGGTCACCGGGCTGTCGACAAAGCCGGGCACGTAGGCGATGGCTTGCAGCGTGGTCGTGGCGCTGATGTTCACCGGCCCGGAGTAAACGGTGCCGGCGGTCTCGCTCGGCGTGCTGCCGTCCGTCGTGTAGCGGATCAACGCGCCGGTCGTGGGCGAAGTGATCGTCACGTTCTGCGCCGTCGCGTAGGTGCCGCCGGCCGGACTGAACACCGGCGCGGAAACCTGCACTTGGTTGGGCGTGAGCGTGAACGAGTCTGCACTGAGGTAATATTGCGTCGCGGAGGCGTTCCTGCCCGTGACGGTGAGCGTGATGGTGTGCGCGCCCGCGCCGAGCGGCATCAAGCCGGAGAGCGTCACCGTCTTGTAGGCCTGGGTCGCGGCGTACTGGTCGATGATGCCGGCAAACACCGTCTGATCGATCATGATCGTGTGCTGGCCGCGGGTCTTGTTGGTCTTGTAGCGAAATTGGATTTGATAGACAGACGCAGGCAGGACCGGCGTGGTGAACGTGATCGACTGGCCCGGTGTGGTGGCGTTGAGGAATTCGAGCACGCCGCCGCTGGCGTTGGCGTCGTTGCTCGTGCTCACGGTCGCGCCGCTGCCGGCCGGCGACAGTTTTTCCGCTTCCAAGGTGATGGGAGTTCCGCTTTGGGCGAAGGCGCTGACCGCCAGGAGGCCGAGCAGGCCGACGACGATGGATTTGAGGGGCTGAAACAGGCAGGAGGGGTTCATGATGTTTCCGGAATTGGGCTGAGGGAGTATGCGACCGGCCGCGGGTGGGGAAACGGCGCGGTCAGTTGGGGTGTCCGTGCAATTCCAAGCGGTGATCGCCCGGACGGGGTGGCAAGGTGCTGCAGCCGCAAGTCGCAGGGGGTAGAAGGGGCGGCCGCAGAAAACGCTCGGGCTCCATTCGTGTGGGCGATTCCAACCCGGGAGGCAAGTCAAATGAAAATGACTTGCAGCTATTTTACGCGGCCGCCGCCCCCATCGGCCAGCATGCGGTAGTTGTCGTCGCCGCCGGGTTGGCTCGCGAAGCCGAGCCGGACGTAAAACGCTTCGCTCGCATCGAGGTCGTTGCAGGGCAGAATGGCCGTCAAAATGTTCGCGCGCATCATGGTGATCCCCGACCGCGCCGCCGAAATTTTGTTTCCCCGCGCCGCCGGCGGGTTTATCCTGCCCCTTCCATGAAAAAAGACGCCATCCTTTCCAAGTTCAAAGCCGAGAAGGTCATCGCCCTGATCCGCGCCGATTCGCCGGACGGGCTGCTCGATTGCGCCCGGGCGCTCGCCGCCGGCGGCATCACCAGCATCGAGCTGACCATGACCACGCCGGGCGCCATCCGCATGCTGGAGAAGGCGACGGCCGAGCTGCCCGATTTCCTTTTCGGCCTCGGCACCGTGCTCGACGCCGAGACCGCGCGGGCGGGCCTGCTCGCCGGCGCGAAGTTCATCGTCACGCCCGCGCTGCGGCCGGACGTCATCACGCTTTGCCAGCGTTACAGCGTGCCGGTGATGAGCGGCGCGCTCACGCCGACGGAGATCGTCAACGCCTGGGAGGCCGGCGCGGATCTGGTGAAGATTTTCCCGGCGGAGTTTCTCGGGCCGGCCTACATCAAGTCGGTCAAGGCGCCGTTCCCGCACATCGAATTCGTGCCGACGGGCGGCGTGAACGCGGAAAACGTGGGCGAGTTCCTCAAGGCGGGGGCGTTCGCGACCGCGGCGGGCAGCTCGCTGGTCGAGGGCAAGGCGCTGAAGGAAAAGAACTGGGCGGCGATCACGGCCAAGGCCAGGGCGTTTGCCGCCGCAGCGGCGACCGCTTCGGCGAAATGATCATCAACCACAGAGACACGGAGGGCACAGAGAAAAGCCACCTCTGCGCACTCTGTGTCTTCGTGGTGAGATAAATCTTCGCGATCTCCGCGTTTAATCCGATCCGGTTTTACCGCAGAGGACGCAAACCCAGAGTTTCGATTCCAAAGTTTTCCTTACGACTTCCTTTTCTTCAGCGACCTTTACGTTAAAAATCTCTCTGTGTTCTCGGTGTCTCTGTGGTAAAAATCAGCTCAGATATTTTTTGATATCTGGGATGCGCTTGGCGCGGCGGCCAGCGGCGTCGCGGACGAGATACGGATCCTCCTCGGGCGCAGCCTCGACTTCCTCGTCGCCTTCCTCCGCGTCCTCCTCGTCGACTTCGTCACCGTCGGCGTCGGTGAAGACCCAGTCCGGCTCCTCGTCGAAGAGGTGCGACATGCGCAGCGCCTGCGGCTCGAGGACGAGGGCGGGATTCTTCACCCGGCCGGCCTTCACCGGTTCGAAAAGACAGGGATAAAACTGGTCGGCATAGCGGCGGGCAAAGCCGGAGAGCCATTTATTGGCCACGCCTTCGCGGCGGTTGAGCAGCACGACGTCGGCGAAGTGGATGCAGGCGTCGAACCATGCGAGCAGCGGCGGATTTTTCTCGGCCAGCCGGCAGTCGACGACGCAAAGGATGCGCGCGAGCGCGCCGCCCTGCCCTTCGAGCCAGGTTTTCACCTGTTCGATCTGGTCGACCGGGTCGGCGCGGCCGTCGGTGACGAAAAAGACGTGGGTCGCATCGCAGGGCAGCGGCGCGGCGATGATGCCGTCTGCACGCGTCCAGCGCGCGAGGCCGGGGAATTTTTTGTCGGACGGACTGGCGGGTTCGTCCGCGGCGAGGAGCACGGCGGGGCGGGCGTCGGCGCCGAGTCCGCCGTCGATCAGGTCGGCGAGGACTTCGCGCCGGCCTGAGCCGGCCGAGCCGAGGAGCACATAAACAAGGGGTTTATCGGAGGGCATCGCTTTTCACCACGGAGACACGAAGGACACAAAGTGACAATGGAGCAAATCGCCGGGCCGCCGGATTGAAATCCGGAAATCCACCGTGAAAGATGCGGATAAAGACCGCCACGATCCACGGCGGAAAGTTTCGGCTTAGAACTTGAACGTCTTGTTTTGCGCGCTCTGCCTCATCCAGTGGTCGACGAGGACGAGGGCGGTCATGGCCTCGACGATGACGACGGCGCGCGGGACGACGCAGGGGTCGTGCCGGCCGCGGGCGGCGAGCTCGGCGGAAGCGCCGTGGACGTCCACGGTTTTTTGCGGCTGAAGGATGGTGGCGGTGGGCTTGAAGGCGACGCGGAAGAAGATCTCCTCGCCGTTGCTGATGCCGCCCTGGACGCCGCCGGAATGGTTCGTCGCGGTGCGGACCCGGCCGTCGCGCGGCTCGAAGGGGTCGTTGTGCTGTGAGCCCTTGAGGAGCGTGCCGGCGAAGCCGCTGCCGATCTCGAAGCCCTTGGTGGCGGGGAGCGAGAGCATGGCCTTGGCGAGGTCGGCCTCGAGGCGGTCGAAGACCGGTTCGCCCAGACCGGGCGGCACGCCGCGCGCGCGGCAGACGATCACGCCGCCGACGGAGTCGCCGTCGGCGCGGACGGCCTTGATGCGCTCGATCATCCTCGCGGCGGTCGCGGGATGCGGACAGCGCACGGGCGAGGCCTCGACCTCGGCGAGGGTGGGAAAGCTTTCCAGAACTGCGACAGGCGCGACGATATCGTGGATTTGCGTCACGAAGGCGCGAATCTCGACCGGCGCGCCGAGCGCAACGCCAGCCTGATGCAAAATCTTTTTCGCGACCGCGCCCGCGGCCACGCGACCGACGGTTTCGCGAGCGGAGCTGCGCCCGCCGCCGCGGTGGTCGCGCAGCCCGTACTTGGCCTGGTAGGTGAAGTCGGCGTGCGAAGGCCGGAATTTTTCGCGCATCTCGTCGTAGGCGCCGGGCCGGGCGTCGGTGTTGCGCACCATCATGGCGAGGGGCGCGCCGGTGGTCCGGCCTTCGAACAACCCGGACAAAATCTCGACCGCGTCCTCCTCCTTGCGCGGGGTTACGATATCGCTCTGGCCGGGGCGGCGCCGGTCGAGGTCGGCCTGGATTTCGCCGGCCGTCAGCGGCAGGCCGGGCGGGCAGCCGTCGATGGCGACGCCGACCGCAGGGCCATGGCTTTCGCCCCAGGTGGTGATGGTAAAAAATTTTCCAAAGCTGTTCGGCATCGCAAGCGGCCAGCGTGGGGCCGCCCGCGGCCCGTCGCAAGCGGCAAAATCCCGGCAACCTTCCCGGACGCGGAGCGTCAGACGAGAAGACCATTTACAAGCGTCCAGCTTTCCTTTCTGCTCACAATTCCCATCCATTTGCCGTAGCCAGAAAAACCCCGCTTCTCTTCATGCGTCTGCCTCCCTTTTGCCTTGCCTTTGTCGTTCTGTCCGCTGCGCTTCGCATTTTCGCCGAGGGACCCGAGCCGCCGCCGGCACCTGACACCACTGCCACTCCTGCGTCGCCAGCCGCCGCTCAATCGGAGCCGCCCACCCCGCCGCCGGCTCCGGCCGATCAGCCCATCGTGACGCCGCCGGCCGCCTTGCCGGTGGTCGATGACGAGCCGACGACCGTCAAGCTGGCCGACGCCTCGCTCGATGCCGTGCTGCAGTTGCTGCAATCGTGGACCGGCCTCAGTATTCTCCGCCCGCAAAACCTGCCCATCGACACCTACACGCTTGTGCTCGACAAACCGATCCCGAAATCGGAGGCCGTTCGCGCCCTCGAGACGCTGCTCGTCCTCCACGGCATAGGCGTGGTCCCGTTGGATGACCACTTCCTAAAAGTCGTGCCGGCGAGCCAAGCCAGCCGTGAGGCGCCGGAAATGATCACCGGCTCGACTCTCGACCTTCCCCCCAGCGGTCGCATTGTCGCCAAGCTCTTCCAGCTCCAGTTCCTGCGCGTCAACGAGATTATTCCTCCGCTCCAGCAGATCATGTCCCAAAGCTTGGCCACGCCTCCCGTTCTGTTCGAGAACGCCAATGCCGCGCTGATCGTCGATACCGTCGCCAATCTCCAGCGCATCGAGGTGCTGCTCAAAAAAGTCGACCAGCCGCTGGCGGCTAATCTCTCCCCGCGTTTTTACCAAGTCCGCTACGCCCAGGCCAGCGACCTGGTGAACAAGATCCATGCGATTTTCCAAGGTCCGCTGCAGGCGCAGATCGGCTCCTCCACCATCTACAGCGCCGACGACCGCACCAACCAGATCATCCTCATTTCCGATCCCCGCCAGTACCCGCTCTTCGACAGCCTTATTGCCAAACTCGACATCAATGCCGCGTCCAACACGCGCAACGAGGTCATTTATCTCAAGCATGCCGCGTCCAAGGATGTCGCCAACCTTCTCGGCACCCTCATCTCCAATGAAACCAGCGCCGCCCAGAAGAGTGGTCAGAACGGCACCCGGCCGGCGGGGGAACAGCCGCCTGCCCCGGGCCAGCCTCCTTCACTCACCACGCTCGGGGTCAAAGGTGAAGCGACGGGCTTCAGCAACTACGTCACCGTCGTTTCCGATGACCGCAGCAACGCCATCGTCGTCTCCGGCACCAGCGATGACATCCGTTTGATCCAGGAAGTCGTGGACAAGATCGACGTTCTCCTCGCCCAGGTCAGCATCCAGGTCATCATCGCCGAGGTCACGCTCAACGACACCGACACCAGCGGCATCAGCGCGCTCAAACTCACGGTCGGCACCGATGCCATCCGCGGCACGCACATCACTGGTTTTGACACCAGTTCCAGCAACGGCACCGGCATGGCCGGGTGGGATGTCACCGCCGGCACGGTTAATCCTCTCGCTTTCACGGCCTTGATGAACAACACCGGCAACAAGAGCAACGTGAAGATTCTCTCGGCCGATACTGTCACCACCACCCACGCCAAGGAGGCGGATTTCAAGGTCACCGAGGAGCAGCCCATCATCACCGGCACGACGTCGGTTCCGCTTTCCTCCACCGGCACCACCACCACCGCCAACAACGGGTTCTCCACCAGCTCCCAGGTCAATTACAAGGACATCGGCATCGAGGTGAAGGTCACACCCCTCATCGGCAACGACGGCAGCATCCAGATGCAGATCGACCAGACGGTGGATGACGTTGTGAGCAATGTCACCATCGACGGCAACACCCAGCCCATCATCGGCCACCGCGAAGCCACCTCGAACGTCACCGTCCAAGACGGCCAGATGGTCGTGCTCGGCGGCCTGCAGCAGAGCAAGCTTTCCAACAGCCGCACCAAACTCGGTTTTCTCTATGAAATTCCGATCCTCAGCAATCTGCTGGGCAACCGGAATCACGAGACTGACCGCACCGAGCTGCTCTTCTTCGTCCGTCCGCACATTATTCCGGTCGCAGGAGGCACGGCCGACGCCAACAAACGCATCGACGAAATGTCCAACAAGGATCAGGTGCACCAGTTCCTGCAGGATCCGACCAAGCCGCCGAAGGAGACCATCCTCGACCGCTACTACAAATAGCACGCGATGGGTGTATATTCCCGCCATGCCCGCCACCGTCACGGAAACCCTGCCTCCCCCCCTCGCCTCACGCCTGGACGACGCCCAGCGCCAGGCGGTTCTCGAAGCTCCCCGCGGCCAGCGCCTTAAAGCCCTCGCCAGCGCGCTCCAGCTGGCCGAGCCCGACGCGCTCGCCACCCTGGCTCAAGCCACCCAGATCGACCTGGCCAGCAACCTCGAGGCCGACAAGACCGCCCTCGGCCTCTTCCCCGCGCGGCTCGTGCATGATTTTCAGGTCGTGCCCATCGCCCTCGGCGCGCCCGCCAAACCCGAGGAGCCCGTCACCGCCGCCACGCCTCTTCATCTCGCCGCCGCCTGGCCTCCCGACGAAATGGTGGCGGATTGGGTCCGGACCTTCACCCCGCGCCCGCTCGTCTGGCATCTCGGCGTCGCCGAAAAAATCCACCACCTCATCATCCAGCATTTCGGCGTCGGCTCCGGCTCGCTGGAGGACGGCGACGACGATTATGTCGCGCCGGAAACGGTCCAGCAGGCGGACGCCATCGTCGACGAAGACGCGGCGGTGGTCCGCTTCGTCACCGACGTCATCACCCAGGCCATCGCCGACGAGGCCACCGACATTCATTTCGAACCGCAGGAAGGCCAGCTCAACATCCGCTACCGGGTCGACGGCCTGCTCGTGCCCGTGCCCGTGCCGGAAAACCTCCTGCGCTTCCAGGACGCCATCATTTCCCGCCTCAAGATCATGGCGCGCCTCAACATTTCGGAACGGCGCCTGCCCCAGGACGGCCGCATCAACTTCAAAAGCGACGGCACCAACCTCGACATCCGCGTCTCCACCATTCCGACGATCTACGCCGAGTCGATCTCCCTCCGCCTTCTCAACAAGAAAAAGGAGGCGTACACCATGGACCGGCTCGGCATGAGCACCGACGAGCAGTCCCAGATCACCCACATCCTCGACTACCCGCACGGTATCATCCTCGTCACCGGCCCCACCGGCTCCGGCAAGAGCACCTCGCTCAATGCCTTCCTGCGCAAAATCAACTCCACCGACCTGCGCATCATCACGATCGAGGACCCGATCGAGTACGAAGTCCCCGGTGTCAACCAGATGCAGGTCCGGCCCGAGATCGGCCTTTCCTTCGCCGGCGCCCTCCGTCACGTCCTCCGCCAGGACCCCGATGTCATCATGGTCGGCGAAATCCGCGACCGCGAAACCGCCGACATCGCCATCCGCGCCTCGCTCACCGGCCACCTCGTCTTTTCCACGCTCCACACCAACGACGCGCCCGGCGCGATGACCCGCCTGGTGGACATGGGCATCGAGCCCTTCCTCGTCGCCTCGGCGATCGAACTTGTCATCGCCCAGCGCCTGGTCCGCCGCCTCTGCCCCGAGTGTTCGCGACTCCAGCCCGTGAAAAAAACCGAGCTGCGCGACATCGTCAGCATCGTCCTGGGTCTCGATCCCTCCCTGGTCGACGGCGTCGAGGCACTGAAAGGCCCGGTCGGCTGCGACCACTGCCGCGGCACCGGCTATCGCGGCCGCATCGGCCTGTTCGAGATCCTCAAGCCCAACGAGGAGCTGCACGATCTCATGCTCAAGCACGAAAGCACGCGCACCCTCGCCCAGTGCGCCCGCCGTCACGGCATGCGCACCCTCCAGCAAAGCGGCTGGGCCAAGGTCCAGGCCGGCTTCACCACGCTCGACGAGGTGCTGCGCGTCATCGCCGTCGTCGACAAATAATCATGCCCCGCTTCACCTACAACGCGCGCGACCGCGGCGGCATCGCCGTCTCCGCCACACTCGACGCGCCCAGCCGCAAGGATGCGCTCCGGCTCCTCGCGGCGCGCGGCCTGCAGGTGACGAGCGTGTCCGAGCAGGGCGGCGGCAAGAAGCCGGCCGAGGAAAAAAAATCCGCGGCCGCGCCCAGCCCGTTTTCCTTTTCGATCGGTTCCGCCTCTGCCGGCGCCAAGGTCAAGCTCAGCCGCAAGCAACGCCTCCCATTCCTGCAAACCCTCTACGACCTCACCAGCAGCGGCCTTTCCGCCGGCGAGGCGGTGCGGCTGCTTTCCGTGCGGCTGAAGGAGCCAGACCTGCGGCTGCTTTGCGCCGGACTGTGGGAACGCCTGGGCGAAGGCATGCCGCTCTCCCGCGCGATGGAGGACTTTCCGGAGGTCTTCGATTCGTCGACGATCAGCCTCATCCAGGCCGGCGAGGCGACCGGCTCGCTCCGCGACGTGCTCGGTCGCGTGATCGTCCATCTCACCGAGCAGCGCGACCTGCAGCGCCAGCTCGCCGCCGCCCTGGCCTATCCGCTTCTGCTCATGCTCGTGGCCTGCGGCGTGGTGCTGTTCTTTCTCTTCTTTTTGCTCCCGCGCCTGCAGTCGCTTTTCGATTCGCTCGGCGGAAAAATCCCGGTCTCCACCCAGATCCTCATCGGCCTGGCGCATTTTGCGTTGCGCTATGGCTGGATGGTGGCCGGCGCCGCGATTTTCGGCTGCATCGCCTTCTGGCGCTGGCGGCAGACCGAGCCCGGCCGGGCCAGCACCGATGCCTTCGCGCTCAAAATCCCGCTGCTCGGGCAGTTTGTGACCACCCGCACGGTCCACACCATCAGCACGACCCTCGCCCTCCTGCTCGAAAACGGCATCACCGCCGCCGAGGCGCTGCGCATGACCGAACGGCAGATTGCGCACCGCATCCACCGCCGGGCGTTCGGCCAGGCCATCGAGCGGGTGATGGAAGGCGAATCGCTTTCGCTCGCGCTCAGCCGCACCGGCTGTTTTCCCGATCTGGTGATCGACCGTCTTTCCGTCGGCGAGAACACCGGCAACATCGGGCCGAGCCTGAAAGACATAGCCCAAAGCCATCAGAAGATCATTTCCGACCAGCTCAATTTCTTCACCCGCGTCCTGGCCACGGTCATGCTCCTGGCCGTGTTCGTGTTCGTCGGCTTCCTCGCCTTCGCCATCGTCAGCGCGATCTTCAAGCTCAGCGCCTCATTCAAAATGTAACCGGCGGCGCGGCCGCGGACGTTTCCGCCGGACTATCTTACGATTTCCACCGAGGAAATCTGCAGAGTGGCGGTAAGCTGGGCGGGGGTGGCGCGATCGGCGCTGATGCTGCACTGCTCGATGCTGATGTAGGGAGCACGCTTGCTGAGCTCGAGGTAGAACCGCTCCAGGGCGACGAAGTCGACCCGGCGGGCGGAGAACTGCACGGAATGCACGGCAAACTGGTCACTGCGGTCGGACGGCCGCGGGTCGATCTGCGTGTTGGGCAGGCCGGTGGCGAGCGTGTTGATTTCGCTTTGCAGGCGCGTGCTGTCGAGGGTGCGGGCGGGATCGAGCTGCGCGATCGCGCGCTTGGCATCGGCTTCGACGCTCTCCTTCTTCGCCAGCCAGCTCTGCTGGGTCCTGAGATCGTCCGACGTGGCGCTGAAGGCCTGGGCGAACCGGCCGGCCCGGCCGGCGAGATTCGAAAGCCACCAGACCGCGATGAGCAGCACGAACCCGACGAAAAGGATTTTTTCTCGCAGGAGCAGATTGAGAAAATAGGCCTTGAACGCTTTCATGGGGAGGCGGAGGCGATGGCGGACGCGGGCTGGACCGCCGCCGGCTTGAAGGTAACGACGAGGGTGAAGGTCGAGACGCCCTCGCGGATGCGTTGATCGGGCACGTCGACGCTGGCGACGGCGGGCAGGCCGGTGAGCGCCGTCTTATACGTGTCGACATCGGTCGGCGTGTGGGTCTCCGCCTCAACTTCGAGCGTGTTCAAGTTGGCGTTGGTGACGTTGGCGCGAAGAAACTGCACGGTGGGCGGCTTGCAGGAATTGGTGAGCGTGATCATCTCGAAAGGCAGGAGGCGGTTGGTCAGGCGCTGGTTGATGCTGTCGACCAGACTGCTTGACGCCTTGATATTCGCGACCGCCGGCGCCCGCGTCGCGACGATGGTGAGGCGGGATTTCTGCCAGAGCCGGCCGCCCACCAGCGCGAACTCGCCGAGCAGGCAGAGCGCGAGCGCGGCGGCGCAGCCGAGAAACGTCCGCCAGAGCACCAGGTCGCGCATGCGCTGGCGGCGGCGGAGCGCCAGCTCGGCCTTGTCGCGGATGTCGAGCTGGTCGGTCAGTCCGGCCGGCAGGCGGGCCTCGTGCCCGCCGGCTTGGAACACAAACTCGCTGTCATCGTCGGCGGAGATGGCCGCCGGCGCGGTGTCCACCTCGATGATCTTCAGGCTTTCACCCGCGGCGCGAAGCAGGTCCTCGCGCACCCGCGCGCGTTCTTCCGGTGGCGCCTCGGGCCCAAACACGTGGGTGAGGATTTTCTCCGGCACCTGCCCGTCCCGCCAATGCAGGATGGTGAGGGCCTCGGGCAGCGCCGCGATCAGGGTCGTGCCGGGTTTCGGTTCGCCTTCGAGCAAGGCAACAAAAGACGGTAGGACGAGATCCGCCTGTCCCCAGGCGGCGGTCTGTTCGGGAGTGAGCCGTTTGCGGTAGGCGGCATAGACCAAGGCGAGCGCGGCGCCCGGCGGACAGTAGAATCCATAGTAAAGCTGCGCCAATGGAAATGGCGTCATGGCTTCAAGGGCGAGCTCGACCTGGGAAACAAGATCCTCGGGCAGGGCGTCGGCCGCAACGGGAATGGCCCGGACGAAAAACAGGGCGTCCGGCAAAAGCACGACGCGGGGGGGCGGCGCGGCGTTTTTGAGAAGATTGGAAAGCGAAATGCGCATGCTCAGGTGGACGGAGTGGCGGCTGCGGGGGTAGAAGAAGACGAGGGTTTGGCGCTATTTTCAATGATTCCCTCATGAATTTCCAAGAGAGTAAATGGATAATTCAACTGCACGACGGTGCTTGAACCGGCCGCCGAAGTGGGCGAACCAGAGGTGCTTGTGGTGCTGGCTGCCGGCGTGGTCTGGCCATTGGTGCTGGTTGCGGATGAATTGTTGGTATTGCCGTCGTTGTTGTCCGTGGAGGCCGGCGGCTGGGCATTGTTTTCCACGTTGGTCGACGGGCCGGCCGACTCGGTGGAGGCGACCGCTTTCGCGCCATTGGGCGGAGCCACAACGGTGGTGAGGGTTAAGCTCTGATCGCCATCGTGCACCGTGATAATGATGCGCAGGGCGAGGATCTGCGTGCCGACGCCTTGCGGAAGATTTTGGGCACCGAACAGATTGTTGGCGTCCGTCGTGGTCTTGAAATAGGCCGGACCCTGCTGCTTGTAGGCGCCGGTGCCCTTCAGATAATCGGAAATCTGCTGCTGCTGGGCGGGATTGGACTGGCCCAGCCCGGCAAAGGTGTCCGCCGAGGCCGAGTTCAGATTGGGCTGGCTGAAATCATAAAGCGAGAAGGCCGCGACAAACCGCCGCCAGAGATCGTTCGGCTGGCCTTTGTCATCATAAAATTTATCGCGCACGACGTCGATGGCGGCAAGTTCGTCAAAGGAACGCAACGGCCGCTGGGGCGCGACATAGGGAATGGGTGAACGGTCGTAGTCGTTCATCGCAATGGAGGTGCTGGGGACGTAATCCTTGCGCATCCAGGTGAGCAGCGCGTCGGTCAGCTGTTGGGAATCCGATTGGTTCAGCCCCCAGGACTGGAAAAGCGTGTTGAGCTGGGTCGAGTCGGCGTGCGGCAGTGAAAGCTTGCCGCTCTCGTCCTCAAAACTCACGTCCACCGTACGGCCGGACTGCGGTTCATAACCGGCGAAGCCGAGCGGATCGTCCCAGCCTTCGGCCGGGCTGCGCAGGGCGCCGTCGGCCTGGATGAATTCATTCAAAACCCCCAGCGTGACCTCGAGCGCGGAATAGGCATCGGCGCGGAGATGGGAGGCCTCGGCCGCACGCGCCTCCACCAGCAGATCGTTGCTGGCCCGGTCGAGAAACGCGACCAGCGCGAACGCCGTCAGGGCGATCGTCACCAGCACGATGATCAGCACGGAGGCCTTTTTCGAGCGGCGCATGGTTCAATAGTCCGGCAGGCCCTGGCCGGGCGTGGGCAGGGTGAGGATGGTTTGGCGCTTGAGCGTGTGGTAGGCAAAATCCAGGCGGAGCCGCTGCGGGGTCACCGACTGTCCGTTGCTGTCCTTGCGCAGCGTGGTTTCGGTCTGCCAGCGCTTGCTGTCGGAATCGTAATAATCATAGGCCATCGCGGTGACAAAGGGCGTGACCTGTACTTCGCGCGGCGGGTCGTCGGAAAAATGCTTCTCCAATTTCGAGTGCCAGAGCAGGAACAGGCCGCCCTGATTCGAGCCCTCGCTCGGGCGCACCTGCAGCGAGCAGATGACGTCGGGCAGCGGCGGACCCGGCCAGTTGAAGAGGCGGCAGCCGTCGGGCAGTTCGAAGGTCAGCAGGTTGTCGCTGCTCCCGTTCGCCGGCCGGATTTCCTGCGCCGTGACCGGCGTGGCGCCGATCTGCGCCTCCGGCGGCAGCGACGCGGTCCGCAGTTCGTTCTGGAGAAACCGCGTCACGGCGCGCACATGCAGGTCGAACAGGCGCGACTCGTTGCGGCGCCCCCACAGCTCGCTCATCGAAAAGATGAAGGTGTTGAGCGCGACCAGCACCAGCGCCACCAGCGCCATGGCGATGAGGATTTCCAAAAGCGTGAAGGCGCGCCCGCCCGCCCGCCGCCGCGCCCCGCCTGGAACGGAAATCCTCATTGCGGCACCGTCCCCTGGATTTTCGCGATGCGCGCCTTCACATCGGCGAACAGCTTTGAACGCGCCACCGGATCCGACCAGGTGGGACGCAGGAGCATGAAGTTTTCCGTGATGGTTTCATCCGTTTTCCCTCTGATTTCGCAGACAAAGGTGACAGCGAAAACGTCGACCGTCGGGGTGGGATCGATCTGCGCATGCCAGGTGACGTGGTCGTCGTCGGAATCGAACTCGCCGCCCTTCTCGGCGTCGTCGTGATCGGTCGTGACGAGCAACTGCGATCGCGCAAACTCCAGGTCGGTATTGCGGGCGTTGGCCTTTTGCGCCAGGTCGTACGCGTTGAGAATGTTGACGTAGGCCGCGCCCAGCACCACGGCCGCCATGGTGAAAATTGCCAGCGCGACCATGACCTCGATCAGGGTGAAGCCGCGCCCCGCCGCGTCGCAGCTTCGGAAACGCGTCCGGCTTTTCATTTGTTCTCCTCCAGCACTTCGGCGCAGGTCCAGGGATCGATCGCAACTATGTGCGCGGCTCCGCCACGGCGAAGTTGCAGGCGGAAAGGCGTGGCGGTGCCGTCGGCGTACAGGGTCACGCCCGGCAGCGTCTGGGTCTCGACCAGCTGTCCGGCGATGAGCACATTGCTGTTGGTCGCCTGGGCCGGCAGAAAATCAACGGTCAGCTTGTCATTCCCGGCCGTCGTCACGGGAAACGTTTTCGCTCCGGTGCCGTTCTGCACGACAAAAGCCTTGGCTTTGTCGTCAAAGCTGAGCCGCGTGTCCTGCTGCGAGGTCAGCGCCTCCTTGCGGGCCTCGTTCAACGCCTTCCAAAACTGATCTTCGGCGGTCGCGGAGTTGTTCCCCACCAAATTGGCCGAGACACTGACGGTCGCACCCACGATGAGGGCGATCAAACCGAGGGCGAGCAGGATTTCCAGCAGCGTGAATCCGGCGCGCGCGCGGCGCCGCCCGGCCGCCTCCGCCGGGGCGGCGAACCAACCCGTCGGGCCTGCCGCTGCCACGATCATAAGTCAATGCGTGGAGGTATCGGTTGACCAGTTGCCGATGTCATCCGCCGTGCCGTCCTGGCCGTCGGGGCCCATCGACCAGATGTCGTATCCGTTCTTGTTGTGCGTGCCGGGATAGCGGTACTGGTAAGGATGGTTCCAGGGATCGAGCGGCATCTTGCCGTCGAGAAGATAAGGCCCATGCCAGTTCTCCGCGCCGCTGGTCGGCGCCGTGATCAAAGCCTGCAGCCCTTCGGTGGTCGAAGGATAGGAGCCCATGCTCAGGCGGTAGGTCGTCAGCGGCGTCTTGATGCTGTCCTGCACAAAAAGTTTGGCGACGTTTATTCGCTGTTCGTCATAAGTTTTGCCGACGTCGACGACGACAAGGCCGACCAGCATGCCAAGGATGGCGATGGCGATCAGAATTTCGAGCAGGGTAAACGCACGGATCGTGCGGAGGGATGAAGATGGCGTGGGGGAAACCATGGTGAAGGGTGAAAGTAAAGGGATGGGATGGCACTTGTCGAGACGCAGCCGATGGGGCAAAAGTTCCGCAAAACCCGCTGCGGCACCGCCACTGGTGCCCCCGCCCGGACTTGAACCGGGAT